>JANXRM010000117.1 GCA_025353015.1 Hyphomicrobiales bacterium | reverse complement strand
AAGGGCGTCGGCCGCATCGCGGCCCGCACCATCGCGCAACTGGTCGCTCACGCACCGCTGACGATGCACCAGATCGTCAAGGAAACCGTGCCTTTTCGCATGTTTCCGGACAAGGCGCCGGAGTTAAGTGCGTAGGAATGAATTAGATTGCCACTCAGCATCAAGCCCGCGTAAAATCCCTTCGGTTGCAATGCTCTGGCAGCAGTAAGGAATAATCTACATGAATTTTTCTCGTCGCCGTTCGCCATTCTTCGCACTGGCTGCAACGGTCTTGATTTTTCTAGCGATTCCCTGCGCACTGCGCGCACAGCAGCCCGTGACCGGCAGGAACGCTGCAACAATTGCCTATCCTGATGGCCAATTCCGCCTGGTCGGACCGAGAACTTGGGTGGAGGAAACGCGGGACGGGCGGCAATTCAAATACATCGAGGAGAGCCGCACCGACCAATTCGTCAATCTTGCAGACCCCAGCCGTGGCGCAAAATTGCAACTCGACGTCAATTCGCGGAAGATTTTTTATTCCGACGCTGGCACGCCGAAATTCTTACTCTATCCCATTACAAATGCGGCGATCGCAACAATCGCCCCGGCACCGGCCAAGCCACCGGTCATAACCAAGCGCGCGCCAACGGCTGCTCCGCCGACGGCACCTGTCGTAATCAGTGATCCGCTACCAACCAATGGTATCAATATTCAAGCCATGGTCGCGGAGCACAATCGCTATCGTACCAAACATTGCGCGTCTCCCGTGACATGGTCGGCCCAACTGGCCGCTTCCGCACAGGACTGGGCCAACAATTGCCGCTGCGATCATAATCATCCCGCCGGGGGCTTCGGCGAGAACCTTGCCTGCGGCCAAACCTCGGTCGCCGAGGCTGTTGGTGCCTGGTACAATGAAATCGCAAAATACAATTTTGCGACGCCCGAGGCTAATTTCCCCCAAGCCGGGCATTTCAGTCAGGTCGTTTGGAAATCGACCACGCAAATCGGCTGCGGCGTGAAGGCTGGATGCCCGAATTTCGCGCCGGGGCAGATGATGTGGGTCTGCCGCTATTCGCAGCCGGGCAATCTGCAAGGCGCGTGGGGAGCCAACGTTTCGCAAGCCTGCAGATAATCAGATCGTGCAATTGTCGAGGCGGGCCATCGTGCCCGAACCTCGGCGAAGCCCCGTGTGATCGAAACCGCACGTTGGCGTCTGCTTTTTCAATCTTGTGCATCTCGTCCGGAAAGTTGCTTCACAATGCATCGTCATAATCGCCTGGCAGCTACCTTGTTGGGGCTTGCTCTATTCTCGGCGCTACTCACGCCCGCCATGGCGCAACAGGGCGTGACAGGAAAGAATGTCACGACCGTTACGCATTCTGCCGGTCAATTCAAAATGATCGGCCCTAAGCAGTGGATCGAGGAAGCGTCGAACGGATCGAAGTTTAATTTTGTCGAGGACAGCCGCAGCGATCGCATTGTCAACCTGTCCGACGCGACACGTGGCGTGCGGTTGCAAATAGATCTGCAGCAGAACCAGATCCTATTTTCCGACACCAACAACCCGCAATTCGTTCTTTATAAAATCACCAATGTTGCGATCGAGCCGACCATTCCGCCGGCCTATCAGCCGGTTGTGCCAACGGCGCAGCCCGTGCTGACACATCCCCGAGGCGGAGAACTCGCGGCATGCCGTGCCAACGCCGAAGCGACCAACGGCTCTCCGACACGCTTCGTTTGCAACTGGCCTGTTTTGCTGCGGACATCGCCCGGCTCATCGCTGACGGGGTTCTACGATGCCCGCGAGCGGCACTTCACTGGCCACATGAGCATTCTCGAGGGCGGGAAGGGTCCGCCACTCGTCGCGGTGGAGACAACCTTCCGCACAACCCGCCGCCAGTGCATCGTCAAGGGCACGGCCTTTCGCGATGCCGATGGCGGGCTCGTCGCCGCGTCCGATGAGCAGCCAGGCTGCCAATTCAGGATAACCTCGACGGGCCGCAACATCGTTCATGTCTCCGCACAGAACTGCGACGGTGTCTGCGGTATGGGCGCGACATTCGAGGGCAACTACCACCTGAGAACAGGTCGCTGAAGGCCCAGCCTGAAAGCGGGCTGCGCCCATGGCCGCAGCCCGTGTCCAGCGCCGCTCTACCGAGATCGCCCCTGCATTGCCGCCTTGCCCCGCCTCTGCTACCCCTCCGGACTGATCCGCACAATCCCGAGGCCGCCCATGATCCCGCGCTATTCTCGCCCTGAAATGACCGCCATCTGGGAGCCCGCCACCCGCTTCCGCATCTGGTTCGAGATCGAGGCGCACGCGGCCTCTGCGATGGCCGAGATTGGTATGATCCCGAAGGAAGCCGCCAAAGTCATTTGGGACAAGGGCTCGAAGGCGCAATTCGATGTCGACAAGATCGACGCCATCGAACGCGTGACCAAGCACGACGTGATCGCGTTCCTGACGCATCTCGCCGAGTTCGTCGGACCGGAAGCGCGCTTCGTCCACCAGGGCATGACGTCGTCGGATATCCTGGATACTTGCTTAAACATCCAACTGGTGCGCGCGGCCGATCTGCTGATCGCGGGGTGCGACCGCCTGCTGGCGGCCTTGAAGACCCGCGCCTTCGAGCACAAGACCACGGTCTGCATCGGCCGCAGCCACGGCATCCACGCCGAGCCTGTTACGTTCGGCCTGAAACTGGCGCAGGCTTATGCGGAGTTCGCCCGCGCGCGCGAGCGGCTGGTCCTGGCACGCAAGGAAGTCGCGACCTGCGCCATCTCAGGCGCCGTCGGCACCTTCGCCAACATCGATCCGCAGGTCGAGGAATACGTCGCAGCCAAACTCGGCCTCACACCCGAGCCGGTCTCGACACAGGTGATCCCGCGCGACCGTCACGCCATGTACTTCGCCACGCTCGGCGTCGTCGCGTCCTCCATCGAACGGCTGGCGATCGAGATCCGGCATCTGCAGCGCACCGAAGTGCTGGAGGCCGAGGAATTCTTCTCGCAGGGCCAGAAGGGCTCGTCCGCCATGCCGCACAAGCGCAACCCCGTGCTGACCGAGAACCTGACCGGCCTCGCCCGGCTCGTGCGCGGCTATGCGCTGCCGGCCATGGAGAACGTGGCGCTCTGGCACGAGCGCGACATCTCGCATTCCTCGGTCGAGCGCATGATCGGCCCGGACGCGACGGTGACGCTGGATTTCGCGCTGCATCGGATGGCCGGCGTCGTCGAGAAGCTGGTCGTCTACCCCGAGAACATGCAGAAGAACCTCGACCGGCTCGGCGGCTTGATCCATTCGCAGCGCATTCTCCTGGCGTTGACGCAGAAGGGCGTTTCCCGCGAGGACAGTTATGCGTGGGTGCAGCGCAACGCCATGCCGGTCTGGCGCGGCCAGGGAGATTTCCTGACGCTGCTCAAGGCCGACAAGGATGTGTCGAAAACCCTGACGGCCAAGGACCTCGAAGCCCTGTTCGACCTCGGCTACCACGTGAAGCACGTCGACACGATTTTCCGCCGCGTGTTTGGGAAGGCGTAAACCGGCGAGCTGTGCCAAACTCAATGCAGGAGCGACTGCATGAACGCCATTATCGAGCAACCGATGAGCAAGGCCGAGTTCCTGCGCTGGGTGCAAGGGCGCGAGGGACGCTACGAGCTGTCGGGCGCGCGCGTCATGCAGCAAATGACCGGGGCAACGGTTCGGCATTTCAGTCTCGCCGATGCGATCGGCGATGCCATCAAGGCACGAATGAACAGGCGCATTTGGTGGTGCACGACAGGTGGGCCCGGCGTCGATGTGCCCGTTCAAATCGCTGGCGCCACAGTTCGCTATCCCGACGTCGTCGTCGGTCGCCATGGCGTTTCGCCAGCGGCTCTGACCATCGGTGATCCTATCGTTATTTTCGAGGTTTTGTCGCCCTCCTCGGTGACACTGGACTTGGTCATCAAATCTCGCGAGTACTTGTCGATAGCAACGCTGGATGCCTACATGGTGGCGAGCCAGGAGGAACCGCGCTTGACGATTTGGCAACGAGGCGCCGATAGCTTGTTTCCATCGCTTCCGGTCGAATTGGCAGATCGCAATGACAGGCTCGATCTCGGGGCGTTGTCCCTGTCGGTCACCGT
This sequence comes from Hyphomicrobiales bacterium, assembly GCA_025353015.1. Taxonomy (GTDB): domain Bacteria; phylum Pseudomonadota; class Alphaproteobacteria; order Rhizobiales; family Hyphomicrobiaceae. Next base: position 93 of record JANXRM010000117.1, on the reverse strand, counting down.
CGGCGAGCTTTACGATGGTGTTGTGCTGGCCTGACGGCTACCGACGCGACAGGTGCTGGCCCGACGGTTGGTGGCCTGATGGCGCCACTCTCC
>JANXRM010000387.1 GCA_025353015.1 Hyphomicrobiales bacterium | reverse complement strand
CAACAGCGCCAGCGTCCCCTCTCGGGAGGCCCTCGAGAAATTGACGCCGGATCAACGAAGTGGCGCGCTTCAGAGTAAATCGCTTGGCCAGAAGGCGGCCATCGTCGCTGCCGGACCAGCGTTCAATATCATTTCGGCGCTGTTGATCTATATCGTGACGTTCTGGATCTTCGGCACGTACGCTGTCGAACCCGTCGTCGATAAGCTTGTGCCAGATGGCGCAGCCATCAAGGCCGGCTTGAAACAAGGCGATCGTATCACCGAGATTGATGGCAGTGGCATCCAGCGTTTCAGTGACTTGCAGCGTATCGTCAGCCAGAGCCCGGGCCGGCCGCTGACGTTCACGATCGTGCGGGACGGGGTCACACAGAAGTTGGCGATCACTCCGGCCGAGGGCGAGCGTACGGACCAGATCGGCAACAAATTGAAATTGGGACTGATCGGCGTCGCAGCCGGCAAGCCCTATCACGAAACACACGGGCTGATCGATGCCGCGCTGCTCGGCGCCAAAGAGACCGGCTATGTATGCTACCAGATTGTCGCGTCGCTGCCGAAGTTGCCGCTGGCCATCGCCAAGGTCTTGATGTTGAAGCCGCAAGCCGAGCTTGGCGGACCGATAGCAATCGCTGAAATGACCGGCGAGGCCGCCAAGAGCGGCACCGCAGGCCTGCTTGGTTGGATTGCCGTTTTCTCGATCATCCTCGGGGTGATGAACTTGATGCCCATCCCCATTCTGGACGGTGGCCACTTGATGTTCTATGGCCTGGAGGCCTTGCGCGGCAAGCCGTTGGACCCGAAAAAACAAGAGCTCGGCTTCAAGATTGGGATGGCCATTCTGGCGACGATGATGTTCGCGGCACTGTTGGGGGATTTCATGCGCAAGTTCGGGGCCGGTTGAAGCAGTTTATAGGCCTCTGGGGCATTCTTGCCACTTCCGAAGTTGGGCGTGAATCGTTAAAACCTAAGTGTTGAATGGGCCATGCTTGGCACTGGTGCGTTCATGCTGCGTCGTGTTCACGGGGAGTCAGATGCGCCAAGTCGCGCATCGCTCGCAGGGGGCATGTACAGTTAAGTGCAGGGTTAGGTTCGGCGAATGTCTGAACGGGACCGTGCAAAACCAACGATAGAGGCGCCGCATAAGGTGCTCAATCAATGTCACGCGTACCCGCCGTCGACGGGCCGCGTGAAATACCAGGGGATCGGCGAACCGAAAGGCAGACGTTTCGAATGCCAAAGTTTCGGACAATTGCGGTCGGGGGACCGAAATGGGCGCTTATGCTGGCGCTCGTTGTGGCGTCGTGCGCGCTGCAAGTCGTTGCAAGCTATGTGACTCCGGCCTTGGCGCAGGACGCCCGGGTTCGTGAGATACAAGTCACCGGAAATAAGCGCGTCGAACCAGAGACGGTTCGCTCTTATCTGACGTTTTCCGTCGGCGACAGCTACGATGCTGCCAAAACCGATAAGTCTTTGCGCGCGTTGTTCGCGACAGGCTTGTTCGCCGATGTGAAGATCGATCGTGCCGGCGCTGGCGTCATTGTTGTCGCGGTGGTCGAGAATCCGGTCATAAATCAGATCGCCTTTGAGGGTGCAACTGAGGTTGAGAAGTCGACGCTTGTCGGTGAGATCCAACTGAAACCGCGGGCCGTCTTCACGCGCGCTAAGGTGCAAGCTGACGTGCAGCGCATTCTTGATGTGTACCGGCGCCAGGGGCGGTATTCCGCAACTGTCGAACCGAAGGTCATCGAGCTTGATCAGAACCGCGTTAATCTCGTGTTCGAGATCAAGGAAGGCGCTGCGACCAAGGTCAAGAGCATCCAATTCATTGGTAACAAGGCGTTCAGCGATAGCCAGTTGCGCGATATCATCAGCACCCAACAGTCGGGGCTGTTTGATTTCCTCAAGAACGCATCTTTCTATGATCCTGACCGGATGGCGCTCGATCGCGAGTTGTTGCGCCAGTACTACTTGAAGCAGGGATACGCTGATATTCGTGTCGTCTCGGCCAACGCTGATCTGGATCGTGATGGCTCGGGCTTCTTTATGACCTTCGTGATCGACGAAGGCGAAGTCTTCACGTTTGGCGACATCAAAGTCGAAAGCGCGCTCCCAGGTATCAATGCGGATCGGTTTCGCTCGGACGTGTTGACAGCACCCGGCCAAGTTTATAACGCGTCGGACATCGACAAGTCGGTCGAAAAAATGACGTTGCAGGTGGCGGAGCAGGGGTATGCCTTCGCTCGCGTTCGTCCGAAGTCGGACCGCGATGCCAGTGGGCGCCGTATCTCCATTACCTATGTGATCGATGAAGGTCCGCGGATCTATATCGAACGGATTAACATCATAGGTAACACGCGGACGCGTGACCACGTGATCCGCCGGGAGTTCCGCTTGGCTGAAGGCGACGCCTTCAACCCGATGATGGTCGATCGTGCCAAGAAGCGGTTGCAGGGCCTCGGGTTCTTCAAGACAGTTGAGATCAAGCGGCGCCCCGGGAGTGCACCGGACCGCGTCGTGCTTGATGTCGAGTTGCTCGAGCAGCCGACTGGTGAACTTTCGTTTGGTGCGGGTTACTCGACCGCAGAAGGCGTCATCGGCGACGTTAGCTTGACTGAACGGAACTTGATGGGTAACGGCCAGTTTTTGCGGCTGGCCTTGTCGGGTTCGACGGAGCGGTTGCAGATCGACTTGAGTTTTACGGAGCCACGGTTTCTCGACCGGAATCTGGCCGCTGGTTTTGATTTGTTCCATAAGGACGTCAACCAAACAACGCAGGGTTCTTTCCGTAATCGTAAGACGGGCGGTAGTGTTCGCCTGGGCTTCCCGGTTGCCGAACAACTCTGGATGAACACGTATTACACGCTGTCGCGTGACGAGATTTACGGTGTGAATACAAACGCGGCTAGCGGTTCGGTGGCGTCGTTGGCGATCCGTCAGGCTGAGGGTGTGTTTATGACCTCGCTGGTCGGTACGTCGCTGACCTATGACAAGCGGAACCACCCGAAAAATCCAAACGCAGGCTTTTTTCTGACAGGCGCGATGGATTTCGCCGGCGTCGGCGGCGATGTGCAATACATCAGGTTCTCGGGTGAAGGGCGCTATTACTACCCGATTACCGATAAGATCACGTTCGTCAGCCGGGTCACTGGCGGGCATATTCAGGGTTGGGGTGGGGATGACGTTCGTTTGATTGACGTCTTCTACCGCGGTGGTGAGACGGTTCGCGGTTTCAACAAGGCTGGCTTCGGACCGCGGGATCTTTCGACGCTTGATCCGCTGGGTGGCACGACCTATTGGGCGGCGACTGCTGAAGTGCGCTTCCCGCTGCCGCTGGTTCCTGAGGATCTCGGATTGAAAGGTGCCTTCTTCGTTGATGCCGGTTCGCTGTTCGGCGTATCCAACAAAGTTGCGGCTTTGAATGGGACTGTCGATACTTTGACGGGTCGGACGATTACGGTTGCCGACTCCGGCAAGATCCGCGTCTCGGCTGGTACGAGCTTGATCTGGGACTCGCCGCTCGGTCCGCTGCGCGCCGACTTCGGTTGGGCGCTGATGAAAGAGACCTACGACGTCGAGCAGATCTTCCGGTTCGGCGCGAGCACCAAGTTCTGATATGGGCTTGCGCGGCGCTCAAGACTGAGAAATTAAAACGGGCTCGATTTTGAGCCCGTTTTTTTTTTTGATTGGGGCGGACAGGGAAAACCTGTCAGACGTTTGCTACTTGGTCTTGCCAGCGGGGTTCGAGGCGCCTAAGCGATTGCGATCTTGTCAGGAGAAACGGCGACTCGATGGAGCATTTGGGATTTTACGATCGGGCTGGTCCCTTCAGTATCGACGTGATCGCCCGCCATCTGGACGCGGAATTTGCGGCGGGGACGTTTTCGGATTTACCGTTGGAAGATGTCCGTCCGCTCGCGGATGCTGGTCCTCAGCATCTCTCGTTTATCGACAATAAGAAGTATATCGCAGCGCTTGGAGAAACCCGCGCAGGGGCTTGTCTCGTGGCGCCGGCGCTGGTCGAGCGTGTTCCCAAGACGACAGTCGCATTGGTGACGAAGGCGCCGTATCATGGGTTTGCGCGGGCGCTGCATCTCTTCTATCCCGAGGCGATGCGGCCCAAGGCTGCGGGATTTGCCGCCGGTTCTGAGAGTGGGCTGGTCCATCCGTCCGCGCGCATCGAGGACGGTGCCGTGATCGAGCCGGGGGCTGTGATCGGCCGCGAAGCGCAGGTTGGTCGTGGCACGACGGTCGCGGCCAATGCCGTGATCGGCTATCGCGTCTGCGTTGGCCGTGACGGCTATATCGGCGCTGGCGCCAGCGTCACACATGCGCTGCTTGGCGACCGTGTCATCATTCATTCGGGCGTGCGGATCGGGCAGGATGGTTTCGGTTTTGCCATGAGCCCACGGGGTCACTTGAAGGTGCCGCAGGTCGGCCGCGTGATCATTCAAGATGATGTCGAGATTGGCGCCAATACGACGATTGATCGCGGCGCGCTGCGCGACACGATCATCGGCGAGGGCACAAAAATTGATAACCTCGTTCAGATCGGGCACAACGTCGTCATCGGGCGCCATTGTGTTCTGGTGGGGCAGGTTGGAATTGCAGGCTCGGCCGTACTCGGCGACTTTGTCGTGATGGGCGGACACTCGGGTGTCGTCGGGCATGTTACGGTTGGCAGCGGCGCACAGATTGCGGGTTCGGCACATGTCAAGGACGACGTGCCGCCGGGAGCGCGCATGGCGGGCACACCGGCGGTGCCCTTTAAAGAGTTTGCGCGAAGTCTTGCGGTGGTCAATCGTCTGGTGCGGCAGGCTGGGGACGTGACGGCGACGGGTGACAAAGCGGGCGCTGGCAAGTCGAGCGCTGATAGCGAGTGATGGCAGCGGCCTCGGCGCGGGGCATTTGCCGGACATACAGGTGGGAGCACGACGACGATGAGCGCAGGTGAAGTGAAGGCGGAACTGGCGACAGTGGACGTGGTGCAGTTGATGAAATTGCTGCCGCATCGCTATCCGTTCCTTCTCATTGATCGGATCCGCGATATGGATCGCGACGAGAGCTGCGTCGGCATCAAGAACGTGACGATCAATGAGCCGTTTTTCCAGGGTCATTTCCCGAAGTACCCCGTGATGCCGGGTGTGCTGATCATCGAGGCGTTGGCGCAGACGGCCGGCGCGCTCTGCGTCCATCACGCTGGCAAAACCGACATTCCGCAGATCGTGTATTTCCTGGGGATCGACAAGGCCAAGTTTCGCCGGCCCGTCGTTCCCGGCGATCAACTGCACCTGCATGTCAAGAAGATCCGTAGCCGCGGGCCAGTCTGGCGTTTCTATGGGGAGGCGAAAGTGGACGGACAACTCGTTGCCGAGGCTGAGATCAGTGCCATGATCGTGGATCCCGCCAATGCCAAAACCTGAGATTCACAAGTCGGCCATCGTTGAGGATGGCGCCCGCATCGGCGACGGCGTTCGCGTCGGGCCTTACTGCATCGTCGGCCGCGACGCTGAACTGGGTGAGGCGTGCGAATTGATCAGCCACGTGGTCGTGGCGGGTCGCACCAAGATCGGCGCGCGCACGCGGATTTTTCCGTTCGCCTCGATCGGCCACCAGCCGCAGGACCTGAAGTTCAATGGCGAGCCGTCGACGCTGACGGTCGGGGCCGACTGCCTCATTCGCGAAGGGGTGACCATGAACCCCGGCACGGAAGGCGGCGGCATGGTGACGACGGTTGGCGACAAGTGCGCGTTCCTCGCCAACAGCCACGTCGGTCACGATTGCCGCGTCGGCAACAACGTCATCTTCTCGAATAACGTCATGCTCGCAGGCCATGCCGAAGTCGGTGATTTCGCAATCATTGGCGGCGGGGCGGCCGTCATTCAGTTCGCCCGCATCGGCCCGCACGCCTTCATCGGCGGCATGTCGGGCGTCGAGAACGATCTCATCCCCTATGGTATGGCGCTCGGCAACCGGGCCTATTTGTCGGGCCTCAACATCGTTGGCTTGCAGCGGCGCGGTTTCCCGCGGGAGCAGGTGCATGCCTTGCGGCGGGCCTATCGAATGTTGTTTGCCGCCGAAGGCACGCTCAAGGAGCGGGTCGAGGATGTGAGTGCGGAGTTTGCCGATCACCCGATCGTCCAGGAAATCATCGCCTTCATCCGCGTCGGTGGTAAACGGTCGCTCTGTACACCGCGCCATGGCCAAGATGCCTGACAGTGGATCGGCATCCGGCGCCACACCGGATGCGGATCGCAGCCCGATCGCGTCGGGCCGGGACAGGCTTCGTCTTGCTGGCACAGGTCCCGTCGGTATTCTCGCAGGTGGTGGCGCGCTGCCGCTCGATGTGGCCAAGGCCGTCAGCGCCCAAGGTCGTGCTGTGCATATCATTGCCATCGAAGGACACGCCGACGCAGATGTGGCGGCCTACCCGCATGAATGGATCAACATGGGCCGTATCGGGCGCATGCTTGCGTCATTCCGCGAGGCCGGCTGCCGCGAGATGGTGATTGCCGGTGCGATCGAACGTCCGAATTTGTTACGCCTGCGCATTGATAGCGGTTTCGTGCGCCAGCTGCCGACGTTGCTGGCAATGACGCGTGGCGGCGACGACAGCGTGCTGCGGCGGGTCGTGCGCTTTTTCGAACTCAAGGGATTTGTCGTCCGCGGCGCGGGCGAGTTGGCGCCCGATTTGATGGCGTCACCAGGACCGTTGGGGATGCATAGGCCGTCCGGCCATCATCTTCAGGCCATCGGGCGTGCTGGAAGGCTCATCCGCGCGCTCGGCCCCTTCGATGTCGGCCAGGGTGCGGTCGTCACAGCCGAGCAGGTGATCGCGATCGAAGGCGTACGCGGCACTGACGCCATGCTGGCTGATCTTGGGCCAGGAGGCTGCGGCGTGGGCCTTGGAGCTGGCGCGGTCCTCGTCAAGCTAGCCAAGCCCGGCCAGGAGATGCGCGTCGATCTGCCGACCATCGGTCCAACCACGCTCGAGCGGGCCGCCGCCGCAGGCCTTGCTGGAATTGCGGTCGGGGCTGGGAGCGGCATCGTCCTTGATCGTGCAGCCTTGACGGCGCGTGCCGATGCAGCAGGCTTGTTCGTCACTGGGGTCGAAATCACGCTGGAGAGCGCGCAGCAGATTTCAGTGAGCAGTTCCCGGCCAGCCGCACCTCTCGTGCTGCTCAGCCGAAAAGCGCCGACACCCTCCGACCGGCGTGATCTTCTGGTTGTGCGCCGGCTGCTGCCGATCCTTGCCGCTGAAGGTGCTGGTCATGCAACGGTCGTTGCGGGCGAGCATGTGGTCGCCGTTTCAGGCGTACTGCCTGTCGAAAAGTTGATCGCGCCGCTGGCGGCACGAAGCCTTTGGGGTTTGCGCGCCTTGCGCGGCCGCACGGGAACGTTGGGCCTGGATCTCGCGGCCATCACGCCTGCCGACGCGCGGGCGAAACATCTGGGCATCGAACTCTTCCGGGCTGCGAAGGAAGCACGTTTGGCGGGTATCGCCATTTTCGGCGCGGCAATCCCCGAGGCTGCCAGAGCGGATGCGATTGCCTTGGCGAATGAGGCGGGGCTTTTTCTGATGTCGGAGGTTCCATGACGGGCTCCGGTCATTCAGGAGGCAGGGGACTTCCAGAAAGCGCTCCGAAACTGGCAGGTGCGCCAGGCCCGCACTCGATTGATCTGTCGCGTCCATCGCGGGAGGTATGCCTGTTCCTGGTCGCGGGCGAACCGTCCGGCGACGCGCTCGGGGCACGGCTGATGCGTGCGATCTCGGCTGAGCGGCGGGGGCGGGTCCGCTACCTCGGCGTCGGCGGTCCGCTGATGGAAGCGGAAGGCCTCATCTCGCAGTTTCCGCTGTCCGATGTCGCGGTCATGGGCGCGGTCGCTATCCTGAAGCGGTTGCCGCACCTGATCCGGCGCGTTCACCAGACCGTCGATGCAGCGATCGCGTGCGAGCCCGACGCGGTTGTCATCATCGACAGCCCTGAGTTCACGCACCCGATCGCCAAGCGCTTGCGCCGCCGCCGGCCAGGCATTCCCATCGTCGACTACGTCTCGCCGACAGTGTGGGCGTGGCGATCCGGCCGGGCACGGCGCATGCGTGCCTACATCGATCACGTCATGGCACTGTTGCCGTTCGAGCCGGCCGCGCACGAGCGGCTGGGCGGCCCGGCCTGCACCTATGTCGGCCATCCCTTAATCGAGCGGGCGGACTGGCTGCGGCGGCTGGATACCCAGCCCTTGGCCGCGCGCCTGGGTCTCGGGGCCGGTGAGCCGCTGTTGGTGGTTTTGCCCGGCAGTCGGCGCTCTGAGGTCGAGCGGCTGCTGCAACCCTTCGGGGGTGCGCTGCAACTGCTGCAGCGCCAAGGCCGCTTGCCTCCGGTCGCCATTCCCGTGGTCGAGCACGTCCGGGAGCAGGTGGAGGCCGAGGTGCGCACGTGGGGGATCGCAGCGCACATCATCACGGACGAGACCGACAAGTGGCGGGCGTTCAAGCTGGCGCGTGTGGCGCTGGCGGCGTCGGGCACCGTGACTTTGGAATTGGCGTTGGCTGGCGCGCCGATGGTGGTCGGCTATCGTGTCGACCCGTTATTGGCGTTCTTTCTGCGACGTATGGTCAAGGCGCCGACGATCATCCTGCCGAATCTCGTGCTCGGGGAAAATGTCTTCAAGGAGTACGTTCAGGAGGACTGTACGCCCGAGGTTCTGGCCAACGCCTTGGAGGGCCTGATGGAGGATGGACCTGCGCGCGCGGGCCAACTCGAGGCGCTGGGGCGGATATCTGGGCTTATGGCGCTACCGCAGGGCACGCCAAGCCAAGCCGCTGCCAAAATCGTGCTCGCCCACGCCGACCGGCGGTCGCGCTGACGCTGCGAAAGATCGACGGGCCTGAAAAAACGCCCGTCCCCCATCGGCTGGGGAACGGGCGTTTTCGATGCGCTTGCGTCCGTGAAAGATCTCAGCGCTTGGTCGTCGCCACGTAGTCGCGCTGTGCCGGTCCGATGTAGAGCTGCCGCGGACGGCCGATCTTCTGCTCGGGATCCTCGATCATTTCCTTCCACTGCGCGATCCAGCCAACCGTGCGCGAGACGGCGAAGAGTGGTGTGAACATCGAGACCGGGAAGCCAATCGCGCGCAGCACGATGCCGGAATAGAAATCGACGTTCGGGTAGAGCTTCTTCTCGATGAAATATTCGTCGTGCAGCGCGATCCGCTCGAGTTCCATGGCAATCTTGAGCAGCGGCTCGTTCTTGATGCCGAGCAGATCGAGGATCTCGTGGCAGGTCTGCTGCATAATCTTGGCGCGCGGGTCGTAGTTTTTGTAGACGCGATGGCCAAAGCCCATCAGCAGCACATTGTCGTTCTTGTCCTTCACGCGCTTGACGAACTCGGGCACCTTATCGACCGTGCCGATCTCGTTCAGCATGTTGAGCACGGCTTCGTTGGCGCCGCCGTGCGAGGGCCCCCAGAGGCTGGCGATGCCGGCGGCGATGCAGGCGAACGGGTTCGCGCCTGACGAGCCCGCGAGCCGCACAGTCGAAGTCGAGGCATTCTGCTCGTGGTCGGCGTGCAGGATCATGATGCGATCGAGCGCGCGGGCGATGATCGGATTGACCACATAGGGCTCGCAGGGAACCGCGAAGCACATCTGCAGGAAGTTCGAGGCGTAGTCGAGATCGTTGCGTGGATAGATGAACGGCTGGCCGATCGAATATTTGTAGGCCATCGCCGCGATCGTCGGCATCTTCGCGATCAGGCGATGCGAGGCGATCTTGCGGTGCATCGGATCGTGAATGTTGGTCGAGTCGTGATAGAACGCGGCCATGGCGCCGACGACGCCGCACATGACGGCCATCGGGTGGGCATCGCGACGGAATCCCGAATAGAAACTGGTCATCTGCTCGTGCACCATGGTGTGGTGCGTGATGGTTGTGCGGAACGTGTCCAGATCGGCCTTGCTTGGCAATTCTCCGTTGAGCAGCAGGTAGCACGTCTCGATCATGCTGGAGTTCTGCGCCAGCTGCTCGATCGGATAGCCGCGATAGAGCAACACGCCCTGTTCACCGTCGATGTAGGTGATTTTCGACGAGCAGTTAGCTGTCGAGGTAAAACCCGGGTCATAGGTAAAGCAGCCGGTGTCGCGGTAGAGCTTGGCGACGTCGACGACGTCGGGACCGATGGTGCCGGAGCGTACCGGCATCTGCATCTGCTTGTTGTTCACAATGAGCGTGGCTGCTCTGCTGGCGTCTGCTTTCTTTGCGCCGTCTTGTGCGTTCATGACATTTTCCTTCGATGCACTTCGGCAAACAGGCGTGCGGAACCGTCCGCCATCACCAATCGCCCTGACCCCATAACGTCACCTAATATATCTAATACCGCACAGCAGCAAAGCGGCGCGAGGCAAAAACCGAAAAAAAAGGTGCTTGTCGGTAGCCCCCGGTCAGCAAAGCACCAGGATCGCCGCGAAACCGGATCAGGCGGCCTGATCCCGCAGGCGCGCCAGCGTTTCCTCGCGTCCAAGGACGGCCATCACGTCGAATACCGGTGGCGACACCGCCCGGCCTGTCAGTGCAGCGCGCAAGGGTTGGGCAATCTGCCCAAGTTTCAGGCTATTGGCGTCGGCAACCAGCCGGATGGCGTCTTCCAGGGGCCCAGTTTGCCAATCAGCTACACCTTCAAGGGCGGTTGCAACGACGCCGAGTGTTGCCTTGGCGCCGCTGTCGAGCAGCTTGGCCGCCTTGTCGTCCAGGTTGAGTGGGCGTTGCGCGACGACATACAACGCGCCGGCGGCCAGATCCGTCAGCGTTTTTGCGCGTTCTTTGAGGCTCGGTAGCGCTGCCGCCAGTTTCCCGGGGCCGGCTTTGTCAAACGCTGCCAGCAGGTCCTTGCCCGACTTCAGGTCTGGCCGGATGGCCCGTACGTCCCGCATCAGTGCCAGATCGGGGCGGGGCGGGGCTTTGGCGTCGACCAGTGCCGTGATCTCTTCCAGCGTGCTGATGCTTGCCAGACACGTTTCGAGGTGTGCCAAGATCTCCGGCAGCGGCATGCTTCTGATGTAGTGGCCGTTGAGGTCGGAGAGCTTGGCGAAATCGAAGCGGCCTGCCGATTTGCCGACGTCCTTGACGTCGAACCATTCGATCGCCTGCTCGGTGGAAAAAAGCTCGTCGTCGCCGTGGCTCCATCCCAGGCGCACAAGGTAGTTCCGCAGGGCCGCCGGCAAGTAACCCATGGCGCGGTATTCCTCGACGCCCTGGGCGCCGTGCCGTTTGGAGAGTTTCGCGCCGTCGGTGCCATGCACCAGCGGAATATGCGCGAACGCCGGTAACGCCCAGCCGAGCGCCAGGTAAACCTGGGTTTGGCGCGCGGTGTTGATCAGATGATCGACGCCGCGAATGACGTTGGTCACGGCCATGTCGTGGTCATCGACGACGACGGCGAAATTGTAGGTCGGCGCCCCGTCCGAGCGCAGGATGATCATATCGTCGAGGTCCTTGTTCGGGAAGACGACGCGTCCCTGCACCTGATCCTCGACGACGGTTTCGCCCGTGCGCTGCGTCTTGAGCCGGACCGAGGGCTTGACGCCCGCGGGCGCCTCCTTCGGGTCGCGGTCGCGCCACGGGCTTTCGATGACCTGAGGGCGCCCTTCGGCTTTCGCTTTTTCGCGCATGGCGTCGATTTCGGCGGGAGAAAGGTAGCATTTATAGGCCTTGCCAGCGGCCAGGAGCTCGCGGCCGACCTCGCGGTGCCGGTCCGCGCGGGCAAACTGATAAAGCGGATCGCCGTCCCACTGCAGGCCGAGCCACGTCAGGCTTTCGAGGATTGCCGTCACATGCTCGGGCTTCGAGCGCTCGCGGTCGGTATCCTCGATGCGCAACAGGAACGTGCCGCCGGTATGCTTGGTATAGAGCCAGTTGAACAGCGCCGTGCGCGCGCCGCCGATGTGCAGCGTGCCAGT
>JANXRM010000333.1 GCA_025353015.1 Hyphomicrobiales bacterium | reverse complement strand
CCACACCCTCAGTCTTCCAACTGTTGCCCGACGCCATCCGCTATTCCGAAAAACCGGTTGTCGTGCCGATCGGCCTCGCGACCCTGGTGGCGACGCCGCTCGGCTCCTGCATCCTGATGGTCGCCGATCCCGCCGTGATGAAGGTCGCCATATCGGCCCTGGTCGTGCTGATGGTCGGCATCCTGGCATCGGGCTGGACGATGAAGGGACACATCGGCCGGCCAACCTTGATCACTGCCGGCGTGATCGGCGGCCTGGTGCAGGGCTCGGCAGGCATCGGCGGCCCGCCCGTTGCAGCGATCGCGCTCTCGCGGCCCGGCAATGCCCAATCGCAGCGCGGCAACGTGCTGGCTGTGATGACGGCGATTTCGGTCTCGTCGTGGCTGCCGCTTGCCTACTACGGCTTGTTCACACGTCAGTCCGTGATGATCGGCTTAGTTCTGCTGCCCATTTATGTGGGCGCGACCGCGCTCGGCAGCCGCTATTTCGCGCTCGGCGGATACCTGCATTATCGCCGTGCCGCGCTCGCTACTCTGGCCGCCGTCGGCCTCGCGACGCTCGTGGCGGCGATCGCCGATTATCTGCCGCGATGAGCCATCATGCCTTCGGCAACGTGCCCATGGCCTTCGCGATCACGGTCAGCATGATTTCGTCGGCGCCGCCGCCGATCGACGTCAGCCGGCCGTCGCGGAAAGCCCGCGAGACCGGGCTTTCCCAGAGGTAACCGGCGCCGCCCCAGTATTGCAGGCACGCGTCCGTCACCTCGCGCATGGTGCGGCCGGCCTTGAGCTTCACCATGGAGGCGAGCATCGTCACGTCTTCGCCCGCAAGCATCGCCTCGGCAGCCCGCCACGTCAGCGCGCGCAAAGCCTCGACCTCGGTTTTCAATTCCGCCAGCCGGAAATGTACCGCCTGATTGTCGAGGATGGCGCGGCCGAACGTCTGCCGCTGCCGCGTGTAGGCGATCGTCTGATCGAGCACGCGATCGAGCACGCCGCATTTATTGGCGCCAGCCCAGAGCCGTTCTTCCTGAAACTGCTGCATCTGATAAATGAAGCCGCGGCCTTCCTCGCCGATGCGGAAGCGCTTGGGCACGCGAACATCGTCGAAGAACACCTGCGCGGTGTCGGAGGCCCACATGCCGAGCTTCTTCAACTTGCGCGAGACCGTGACACCCTTGGTCGTCATGGGAATACAGATCAGCGTCTTGTTCTTGTGCGGCCCGTTGTCATCAGTGGTGTTGGCGAGCAGGCACATCCAATCGGCCTGCGTGCCATTGGTCGTCCACATCTTGCCGCCATTGATGACGTAATCGTCGCCGTCGCTGCGAGCGACCGTCTTGATGGAGGCGACATCCGACCCCGAGCCCGTCTCCGAAACACCAAGGCAAGCGACGCGCTCGCCCGAAATCGAGGGCGCGAGAAATTCGCGACGCACGGCGTCCGAGCCGTGCCGGGCAAGCGCTGGCGTCGCCATGTCGGTCTGCACGCCGATGGCCATGGGAATACCGCCGCAGTCGATGGCGCCAAGCGCTTCGGCAAAGGCAACGGCATAGGAATAGTCCAGCGCCTGGCCGCCGAATTCGACCGGCTTGGTCAGGCCGAGCAGGCCAAGCCGTCCGAGTTTCGAAAAGATTTCGCGGGCGGGAAATATTTGCGCCTCTTCCCAGGCCTCGACGTGCGGGTTGATTTCCGCGTCAATGAACCGGCGCACGGTGCGCTGCAGTTCGCGATGTTCGGCCCGAAACAACATGAGCGTCCTCCCTCCAGGTTTTTGCCAAGCTTAGGGCTGGACGCGCGCGCGTGCTATGGGTTGCCAAATCAGGGGTGCCGACACGAGCAGTACAGAGTTTTCGGGCGGCAATTGCAGAATTGAACGACGGCGCCACGGTGCTGTCTAGATTGCGCGACATCGTTTGACATTACCGGCGCCCGCAAGCCCCCATGCGATCCGTGCGACCCACGTTCGCCGAATTCGCCCAGTACGACAGTTAGGTGCTGCGCGGCGCGGCAGCCATCAACAAGGATTTGCCCCGATGATGCAATGGTCCGAGCTTTTCAAGCAGCGCGCCGTACTGGCAGGCCTCACCATAACGGCGCTCGTTATGGCCGTCGGCGCCAAGTCACTCGTCGACAAACCGACAAACCCGCGCTCCGGCGACACGATCGAGTCGTTGACCGGCGTTTGGGTCGAAGGCCCAGGCTTCGAAATCACCTATGGCGGCACGTACGACAATTGCGCCAAACGCTGCCTCGCGAGCGCAACGTGCGCGATGATCGAGTTCTATCGTCCTGAAAAGAAGTGCAATCTGTATGGCGAGATGCGCCCGCGCAAAACCGGCGGCTCGTCCGAGGTTGGCATCAGACGGGCGAACCAAGGCGCTGAGCGCCGGTAAAGATCAGGCGGTGAAGATCGGGCGGTGACGATCCGAAACCTGCGAACGGGGCGACGGCTGGTCAGTCGGCGCGGCGCATTTCGTGCTCGGCAATGGCACGACGGACGAGCGTATCCTCGTCCACACCCGAGAGGCGCGTTGCCGGCGCTTTCTGCGGTGGCACGTTCTGCGTCGGCCCATTCGGCACCTGCAGGGTCGCCAGCACGCGCCGCGCCTGGGCCAGCGCTGCAGCCTGGTCAGGCACTTGCGAGTTTGGCGCGGACTGCGGTCCGGTATCCGGTAGCGCAGCCGGCTGCTGTGGTTGCTGCATGCGCTTCAGGACTTGCCGGGCAGCAGCGAGTGCTGCCTCGTTGTCGATCGGTTGCGGCGGCGCAACTGCTGCCTGACGCGATGGCGGCACAACGGCGGCAGCGCGCCGTTTCTCAGTTGGGGCGTCGGTGCCGTAATTCGGGCTCCAGGGCTGCGTCGGATCGTCGGCGCCTGGGCGGCGATTACGTGGAGCCAATTGGGCCGGCAGGCCGTCGTCCTCGATTTCGACGCGGGCTACTCTTGCGGGGGCGACCTCGACCTGAGGTGCCGCAGCCTGCTTCGAGGCACAACCGGTCAACAGCAGGGCACACCCGAGTACGGCAAACCGGATGGCCAATGGGACAGCCACTGACACGGACACTGGCGGACGCACAGCGACCGAACGCAAACGGGACATGACACAACGCCTTTCACGGGAACGCTTGGTAGGCAACGACTGCCCGTGAAAGTGCCGGAAAGGTCTTAAAGTTCCGCTAAAACGCGTGTGGATTTGGAGCGGCGGGGGAGCGCGTATGGGTGTCAGACCCGGGAGTTTGACACCTCGCGCACACTACTCAAGCTTGATATTGGCGGTCTTGATCAACTCGGCGTTCGTCTTCGTGCCGTCGGCCATGTCCTTGGCGAGTTCGTCGATGTTCTGCGGCACCGGCGCGTAACCGGCCGAAGCGAGCCGCTGCTTCATGTCGTCCGATTTGCCAAGCTCGATCATCTTTGCGTTGATCTTTTCGCGGATCTCCTTGGGCGTACCGGCCGGCGCCCAAAGCGAGAACCAGATCGGCACATCAGCGCCGGGGTAGCCAAGTTCGGTCAACGTCGGAACGTTCGGGAACTCCGAGCTGCGCTCGCTGTGGTTGATGTTGAGCAGGATCAGCTTGCCGGCTTTCACGTGCGGCAGCGCACTCGACTCGTTCATCATCTGCGCGTTGTTTGCGAGTACGTCGTTCAAGGCATCGGCGCCGCCGCGATAGGGCACGTGCAGGATGTCGATACCGGCCTTGAGCTTCAACATCTCGATACGCATCTGCGTCGCCGTGCCGGCACCCGAGGACGCATACGCAAGCTTGCCGGGGTTCTTCTTGGCGAAGTCGATCAGCTCGGCAAACGTCTTGATTCCGGCTGCTGGATGCACGACGAAGCCGCACACCATATCGCCCGCGCGCCCAACCGGATCGAATCCCTTCACCGGGTCGTACGGCGTCGGTTTCAGAAGCGGCAGGATATTCAACGTATTATTCGGCGTGAACAGGAACGTGTAGCCGTCCGCCGCCGATTTCGACACGGCCTCGGTACCGATCATGCCGGACGCGCCGCCGCGGTTCTCGATCACGAACGGCTGGCCCCAGACCTGACTGAGCTTCTCCATCCACGGCCGCGCGATGATGTCGGTGCCACCGCCCGGCGCGTAGGGCACAACGACCTTGACCGGTTTGTCGGGCCAGTTCGCGACCTGTGCCACGGCCGATGAGACGAGCGCCGGTGAAGCCAGTGCGGAGGCAGCTCCGCCCGCACCCAACGCCAGCGCGCGCCGGCGATCGATTGTCATCGTTTTATCCTTCGAGCCCATCGCTATTGGTCGACCTTGATGTTGTTTTTCTCGATGATGGCTTTATTCCGCGCGATATCCGCGATCAGGTACCGCCGCATGTCTTCTGCCGCCTGCTCTGGCACGACCACGTTGACCGCCAGCATCTTGGCTTTCATGTCGCCGGTCTTGGCGATCTCGGCCATCCGGGCGTTAAGTTTCTCGCGGATCTCCTTCGGCGTCCCGGCCGGGGCCCAGATCGAGAACCAGATCGGGATTTCCGCATCGATAAAGCCGAGTTCCTTCGAGCTTGGCACATCCGGAAATTCAGGATGACGGATAGAGCCGTCGATATCGAGCAGGATCAGCTTGCCGGCCTTCACATGCGCCAGGGTGACCGACTCGTTCATCATGTGGATCACGCCCGGCAGGTGGTCGTTCAGCGTATCGGCGCCGCCGCGATAGGGGATGTGCAGGATGTCGATGCCGTACTTGGCTTTGATCGCCTCGATCTTCAGGTGGTTGCCCATGCCGACGCCCGACGAGCCATAGGTCAGCTTGCCCGGATTTTTCCGGGCGTAGTCCACCATGTCCTGGAACGTCTTGATCCCGAGCGAGGGGTGGATCGTAAAGCCGACGAGATTGTCGCCGGTCCGCGCGACGGGATCGAAATCCTTCACCGCGTCGAACCCGACCTTGCGCAGGCTCGGCACGATGGCGATCGAGGCGTTCGGCGTATAAAGCAGCGTGTAGCCGTCAGCCGGCGACTTGGCGACAGACTCGATGCCGATGGAACCGCTGGCGCCGCCGCCGCGGTTTTCGATGACGAACTGCTGCTTGAAGTCCTGCGAGAGTTTTTCCGCCCACACGCGCGCGGTCTGATCGGTGGCCCCGCCCGGCGCAAAGGGCACGACGATTTTGACCGGCCGGTCAGGCCAGGCGGTCTGGGCCAGCGTGACGCCCGCCTGCGCGGCAAACAGCAGGCCGGCAGCGATACCACCGCCAAGCAAAGTCAGCACCTTTCGACGTCTCATTGTGCAATCCTCCGGATGTTTTCCCTGGGTCCGCCCGCGTTGGCCGCAGGCACTTTGTTTTGTCGTTGAGGTCTTTGGGTGAGGGGCTTTGGGTGAGTTGAGGTCTTTGGGCGAAGTGTCAGCCCCGTCAGGTCAGATGTTATGCGCCTCGCTTCTGCGACCGTTCGCCCTTGGCGAAATTAGTATGCAAATCCTAGCTCCCCAATCCATACTCGATCAGTGACCGTTCCGTCCGTCCAGTGAAATCGCCATCTTTGGATTGCACCAAGCGGTGGTCGTAACGATCCACTGAATCATTTTGCCGTGTCAGTGTCGTGTCCGAATAGCGTAAATGGGTACACCATGGTCGTGCAGCGTGCTCACCTTGGTTCGTTCTGGTCTGGCACTATCGGAGACTTGGAGCGCATTTCCATCGAATCTATGGAAAATCTTGGGCACTCGCTGGATATTTACAGTTATGAACCCGACGAGTTATCCTCCCAGGTGGAGACATTTAACGGCAACGTCAAGAACGCAAACGACGTTTTACCGCTGACGGCAGAGTTGCGCGATTGTTTCCCATGACGAAGCGATCAAATTGATCGACGGGACCCAATTGACATTTGGGGACGAGGTCATCGGCGTCCATCTTTGGGCGACACAACTGCGCAAGATCATGAAATCACGCGGCGTCGATCCGGACAGTTTTGTCGGCCGCCGCGCCTATCAGCGGCAATGGAACGTGTCTGAAATCAATCGCGGCATGACGACGGCCCGCCCTCCGGCGGCAGCAGTGGTCCAGGCTCAGATTTGAGCTTGATCGCACGTGGCGTGGGAACACTTTTCTCCAGCACCTCTTCTCCAGCACCTCTGTCGCTGGACGACCGGCGCCCTAGAACTGGCTCCCCGACCACTGGCTACCGACCACTGCCCCCCGGACGCCCAGTTCGCCGTTGGGGGCGGTGTCCGGCCCGGAAGGTCGGACACCTAAGCCTCAATCCAATGTGATCTTAGCGGCCGTAATCACCTCGGCATTGGCCTTGATATCGCTGGCGAGATAAGCGGCCATTTCTTCGCGCGTCTGGATCGGCACCACCACGTTGATGTCGCGCATCCGCTTTTGCATCTCTTCGGACTTGGCGATCTCCACGATCTTGGCGTGGAATTTCTGGACGATATCCTCGGGCGTGCCAACCGGCGCCTGGACCGAATACCAAACCGGCACATCGGAGTTCGGGTGGCCGACCTCGGTCAGTGTGGGAATGTCGGGGAAATCCGGATGCCGCGTCGGATAGTTGATGTTGAGCAGGATCAACTTGCCAGCCTTGATGTGCTGAATGACGTTGATCTCGTTCATCATCTGTACGGTGCCCGGCAGAAGATCGTTCAAGGCGTCCGCACTGCCGCGATAGGGCACGTGCAGGATATCGAGGCCCGCCTTCAATTTCAGCATCTCGATGCGCAGATGCGTCGCGGTGCCAAGCCCCGCCGAGCCGAACGAGATCTTGCCGGGATTTTTCTTGGCGTAGTCGACGAATTCCTTGAACGTCTTGACGCCGAGCGAGGGATGCACCGTGAAGCCGCAAACAAGATCACCGACGCGGCCAACCGGCATGAAGCTCGCAACAGGGTCATAAGCCGTCTTGCGCAAGGTCGGCAGCACAGCGAGCGTCGCGCCGGGAGTGAACAGGAACGTATAGCCGTCTGGCGTGGCCTTGGAGACGGCTTCAGTGCCGATCATGCCGCCAGCGCCGCCACGGTTCTCGATGACGAACTGTTGCTTGAATTCCTGGCTGAGTTTTTCGGCCCAGGGACGTGCGATGAGGTCGGTGGCGCCGCCCGGCGCGTAGGGCAGGATCACCTTGACCGGCTTGTCGGGCCAGCTCGCGGCTTGAGCATGCGCTTGCCCGGCCGTTCCCACAACCGCAGCTGCCAATGCCCCTCCGGCAACGCCCAGAATTTCTCGACGACGCATTTTGAACTTCCCTTATCTTGGCTCTTCTTGACTGGCAACAGATCGGGCCGACGATCGATCGCCGGCCCAATTTTGCGCTCGCGGATCGTTTCCGCGGCCCGTTCCCGAAGCGTTATTCCTGGAACGCCGTCTCGCGCGTCTCGGTCAGAATATCCATGTCGTGCAGAATATCCGCGATCAAAAACTCCGGCAGTCCGCTCTGGCGCGTACCGTAGAACTCGCCGGGTCCTCGCAGCTTCAGGTCCTCTTCCGCGATCAGGAAGCCGTCGCGTGTCTGCGTCATCACTTCCAGTCGGGCGCGTCCCTGTTCGGTTTTCGGCTCCGCCATCAGCACGCAAAAGGAGGCGTTCTGTCCGCGCCCGACCCG
>JANXRM010000032.1 GCA_025353015.1 Hyphomicrobiales bacterium | reverse complement strand
CCCAGCCGGAACGATCCATCCTTGCGCGAGCCTCGTCCCAACATCGCTCGTAAGTGGCACAAGATGTATGCGCGCCTGTTGAACAGTCGACAGGTCTGCCGTTGCGCTGAATAGGCGTTCGGCACGCGAGCCCTCGTCTTCCCTTTGGAGCGGCAATAACATCAGCGTCGAAAGTGAGCCCTGGTAATCGAGATCAACCAGCAGAACCCGCTTGTGTAGCGTCTCGGACAGGTACGCTGCAAAATTCGCGGCAATTGTCGTTTTCCCCACGCCGCCTTTGAGATTCCCGATTGTCAGTAAAGTTGCGCCATCGCGGGAGTTGTACCATTCCTTATACTTCTCAAACGGCCTAGCCGGTCGGAGCTTCCAAAGCTGGTCGGCCCCCTTCGTGATGCCTTCCAATTCGTCCTTCAAACGTTTCGCTTCGGCAGTCTGGTCGCGGGCAACTTGGCTCATGCGCGACGATTCAGCTCGCGCCGTGTCAGCCGCCTCTTGTGCCCTGCCAAGATCGACAGCCTTTTGCACGATCTCGCGCCGATCCTTCCGATTGAGGTAGAAGGCAATTGCTGCGAAGCTTGGACCAATGATGTAAGAGATCAGTTTAATTATGCCATCATAAGGCGCGAGCGCTTGCGTGAGCCAAAGCAAAAAACCGAAAATTTCCATTGTCATCCCCTGCTACGCAATACTCCGTTAAGAGTATTTCACGGGACGGACGGCGAGGCAATTGCTCGATGGCAACACAACGCGCCATAAAGGTTCAGACCAATCGAGAGCGCACCCATGAAACTCACCCCACATGAAACCGCGATGCTTGACGGCGCCGAGGGGCCGGCGCGGAAATTCGCGATGGAGCAGATCGTCAAGGTCGGCCGCTTCTTCGACGCCGCCGATACGGTGCCGGTTTCACAGGTGCACATCATGGCGGACCCCGAAGCGCTGGGCCCCTCCGGCGTCGACTTCCTCGAGCATCTGGCGCAACTGCCCGAAAAGGAGCGCCGCGTCCGCGTGCCCACCGTCACAGACCCGCGTGGCGTCGATTTTGCCGCCTACAAGCGTCTTGGCCAGACCGACGCCATGGCCGATCTCGAGCGCCGCGCCACGGCCGCCTTCGAGGCCATGGGCGTGATGATGACCAACACCTGCATCAACTACCAGTCGATCATTCCGCCCGTACTCGGCGAGCACCTGGCCTTCGGCGACACCGGCTCCTCGATTTATGCCAACAGCGTGCAGGGTGCCCGCACCAACTTCGAGGGCGGGCCATCAGCGCTGGCCGCGGCCCTCACAGGGCGAACGCCGCGCTATGGCTATCACCTGGAGCAACGGCGGCGGGGAACGACGCTGTTCGAGGTAAAGGACCGGCCGCGCGATCTCGCGGAATGGGGCGCTCTCGGCGGCCTCATCGGACGCCAGATGGGATCCTATTGGGAAGTGCCCGTTATCTCAGGACTCGAACGGCCAATCACGTCCGATGAGATGAAGCAGTTCGGGGCGGCCCTTGCGAGTTTCGGCTCGACGCCGCTGTTTCATATGATCGGAATCACGCCCGAGGCGCCCGACCTGAAAGCGGTGTTTGATGGTCCGGTGCCTGCCGCTCGCAAGCTCGGCCGTCGCGACATCGCCGACCTGATGGCCTCCTACCGGCCCAAGGATGACAAGCTCGACGTGGTGGTGTTCGCGGCACCCCAGCTTTCCCTGTTCGAGATGAAAACGCTTGCCGGTCTGCTGGACGGACGGACAATCAACCCAAAGGTGGCGCTGCTGGCTGCGACCTCGCCCGACATCAAATCGGCGGCCGACCGGATGGGCCTGACCGCCAAGATCGAAGGCTCCGGCGCAACCGTGTTGTCCGGCGTCTGCTTCTATCAGATGTATGCCCGCGAGATCGGGCAGGCGAACGGCTGGACGCGGCTGATGTCGAACTCGGCCAAGCTCGTGAACATTCTCGGCGGCTACGGCTACGAGCCTATTCTGGAGAGCATGGAGGCCTGCGTTGCCAGCGCCGTCGCCGGCCACATCGTCGGGAGGCCTGCATGAGCGTTTCGACCGCAAAGCGCATCTATCGCGGCCATCCAGGGCCCGGAAGCCGCGTCGAGGGTGAAGCCCTGGTTGCCGCCGACAACTTCTCGGCACGCTACGACCTGGACCTCACCAAAGGTATTTTTTCCAGGCCGGCGCACAAACTCGCCGGGCAAAGCTACGTTGGTAAGATCCTGGTGCTCAACATCGCCAAGGGTGGCGTCGCAACGGCCTGGATGCTGCGCGAGATGGTGACGAGTGGGCGAACACCGAAAGCGCTGATTTTGAACTTCGCAAATCCGATCATGGCACAGGGCGCAGCCTTCGCTGATCTGGCGCTCATCGACCGGTTCGACGTGGACATTACGGATGTTGTCCGTAGCGGTGAAAGGGTCGTTTGCGACCCTGAAAGCGGAACGCTCACCGTCGCCGGCTGAGGTTCAGGCGCGAGCCGAGATCAGGCAAGGTCGATCGCTTTCTGCTCGATCTCGGAATTATAGTTATTATAAACAGCTCCTTACCGAAGCCATGCAATCAAAGCATGGCTGCGCCAGCGTGATTGTGCGTTGCAGCAATTGGCTTCGGATGACATCCTGCTTCACAACAAAACAACGGTACCCTCGCAGCCGAAAGGATCAGCACCATGAGCACCCCTTTCATCGGTACAGCAGTGGATTTCGCAGCGGAACATGCATCGACCACGGCCAAGGCCGGCCACGGTGGTCACGGCGTTATGGGCCTGATCTCTGCGCTTTTCGACGCTATCAGCACGGCACGCGCAGCCGAACTCGACTACTGCAAGCTGGTCGCCCGCGGTGTATCCCCCGCTGATGCGGTCCACAAAGTTTTCGATCGCGCCTGAGCCGACCAACCGGCGCCATTTTTGCGCCCCATTTCGCCTGTTGCCACCTGTACCCGCGGCGGCCCGTTATGCCGCGCCCGGAGCGTTCACAACCCTTGACATTCAACACGCTGCCAGGCCCCCCAAGGCTTGGCGGTGCTGTTGCTGTTATCCACAGGTTATCAACAGCCGCTTAAAATCGCTTGTGGAACAGCACACTGATTCGCTAGTTTGAGTTCACTAACAACAACGTTTTCTCGCAGCCACTTCAAGCAGCACCGTTTGACGCACGGCCACGACCCAAGCCCCGGACTCCCTGACGATCCCCTAGCACTGTTTTGTGTCGCGTATGGAGGTCACTATGTTGGAAGCCGCTGAAACCGAAGACGAGATCGTCACGACTCGCTGCGCCGATGCGCCAGCCAAGGAAACGGTTCGTTGCGAGCCGGCGCGCCTGAAAATCCTGGTCGTCGAAGATGATGCCGCGACCTCCGCGATGATCGAACGCTGCCTCATGCATATCGCCGCCTTCGAACCGCAGATCACCGTGGCCGGTACACTGAAAGCTGCGCAATTCGCCCTGGGCGTCGACGACTTCGATATCGTCTTGATCGACGACGACATGCTGCCAGTGGCAGGTCCGGACTGGTTGCAAGTCCTCGGCAACCCGTCGGAGCGCTGCGCCACCGTCCTTCTAACCGGCCTTCTAACCGGGGTTGGTTTCACGGCAAGCGCGCCGTCGACCGGGGACAGTTCAGCCTCGGCCTATCTCGCAAAAGACAATCTCTCACCCAAACGTCTTCAGACGACAATTCTTACGGCTGTTCGCGAGCATGCTCATTATTGCACGCACTCGGCCATGAGTTCCGAATGCGCGGCTCGGGACAAGGCCTGAGGCCAGTCTGCAACGGTGAAAACCGGCCCGGCGATCGCACCGAGTATTACCATAAGTTTGTTGCGTCTGTCGTGTTCGTTGCGTCTGTGAAGTTTGTCGCGTCTGTGGAGTTTGTCGCGTTCGTTGCGTCTGTTGAATATGAATTTGTTGCGTTGGTGGCGTCAGGCGTTCCTGTCCTGCGTATAGTCTCGCGTTGAACTGCAATTCTGCATTCCGGCACGTCTGGCGCTCGAAGCGCTTGACGTGCCGAATTGTTTTCGGTGCCCTCATGAGTGACATTGGCTGACAGGAGCAATGGCCAACACGCAACCGGTATCCGCCGATCTCATCCTGGCGAACCCCACTCTGGCACCGTCTCTGCGTCGGAGATCAGCAGTCGTTCCGGTAGCGATTCCACCAGTAGCGGCTCCCGGTCTCCCGGGCCTTGCGGCGCAGCCAGGCGCAGTGGCCACCATCGCCATAGGTCCGATAAACGACCGGCGGGGCGGCGTAGAGATAGACGGGCGGGCGATAATAGCCATAGCCGCCGTACCCACCGTAATAGCCGCCACCCCGGCGATAGCGCACTTCGGTGACAGCTTTGTCGCCATCAGCGATGCCGGTCAGCGCAGGGAGTGCCGCCGCCTCGACCGGTGCAGATGGGACCGTCAGCAAGCACGCGACGCCAAGCGCCGCCGCAAATCCAAGCGTTGTGGTCATGGACATCTTCAGCGCCGACATCGGTTCAGGCCTCTCACATCGTTGCTACCGCGCTCTTCCCAGCGCCATCCGACATTGCGATACTCCACTCGTTTGAACAAGCTGGCCGCACGCCGATTTCAACAAATAATCCAGACCATGTGTTTGGAGCACCACCCTTTCTGACCAAAACCTGAATGGCGACATCGGCGTTGCGCGCCATCGGCAAACAACCAACCTGATGGGAGTGAACATGCGTCTCAAGGACAAGATTGCCATCGTGACTGGGGCCGCGGCAGGCATGGGAGCCTCGACCGCCCGCATTTTCGCCCGCGAAGGCGCCAAGGTTTTTATCGCCGACCTCAACGAAAAAGCGGGCACGGCGCTCGCCCGGGATATCGGCGGCAGCGCCGCGTTCGCGCATCTGGACGTCACCAAGGAAGATGATTGGGCAAAGCTCCGCGATGCCGCCGTAACGGCGCATGGCCGGATCGACATCCTCATCAACAACGCCGGCGTATCAGGCAGCGATCCCGATGTTCTCAGCATGGCCACCTGGGATCAGCAGATGAACGTCAATGCCAAGGGCGTATTCCTGGGGCTGCGCACCATCATCCCGGTCATGCAGAAGAACAAGGCCGGCAGCATCGTCAACATCTCGTCGATCTCGGGCATCGCCGGGCAAGCCTTCGTGCACATGGGCTACAACGCCGCCAAGGGCGCCGTGCGTATGATGACCAAGGCAACCGCTGTGCAATTTGCCAAGGACGGCATCCGCTGCAATTCCGTGCACCCCGGCTTGATGCCGGCCATGCAGACGTCGCGCATGAGCGCCGACCCGGACGTGCGGGCAAAAATGCTGCGCGCGGTGCCCATGCGGCGCGAAGGACGGGTCGAGGAGGTCGCCAACGCCAACCTGTTCCTGGCCTCCGACGAAGCCTCCTACATCACCGGCACGGAGCTTGTGGTCGACGGCGGCTTCCTGGCGCAGTAAGGGCGCCAAATCATGCTCACGGAATGCCCATCAGCTTGTGCGTCTGCAGGCTGATTCGCCAGCGCGGATTGGCGAGGCAGAACGCAATGACGGCATCCGTGTGCGCGGCGCGTTCGGACCCGTCCATGGGTTGCAGAAAGAAGTGCTGGAAATCAAAGGTTTCGAATTGGCCGGGCGTCTGCCCCATTTGCGGATAGACCAGCTTCAATTCCTGGCCCGAGGTCTGGAGCAGCGGCGCACCGGCTTTCGGGCTGACGCAGATCCAATCGATGCCCGCAGGGGCGGCGATGGTGCCGTTCGTCTCCACCGCAATCTCGAATCCCTGGGCATGCGCCGCCGCGATCAACGCACTGTCGAGTTGTAAGAGCGGCTCGCCGCCTGTGAACACCACGTAGCGCCGCTCGCGGCCGCTCCCCCACGTAGCGGCGATGGCTTCCGCCAGTTCACCGGCCGACCGGAACCGCCCGCCGCCCTCGCCATCCATGCCGACGAAAGCCGTATCGCAGAACTGGCAGACGGCCGTCGCCCGGTCCCTTTCGAGACCACTCCAAAGATTGCACCCCGCGAACCGGCAGAAGACCGCCGCGCGTCCGGCTTGGCCACCCTCGCCTTGCAGCGTCTTGAAGAGTTCCTTGACGGCATAGCTCACGCGCCGGGCTCCAACGTTAGGTGTTCGTGCCGCCGAGAAACGGCCCGCTCGCCGTCGAGTCAAGCGCCCGCTTGACACGTCGCGCGCGCGGCGGTTCTTGGAGGCCAATCAGCTCGGCCAAAAGGTGCCCCATGCAAGACACGCCCAAATCAGCCAGTTCCGCCCGCACCCAGTTCGATTGGGAGGACGCCTTCCGGCTCGACGACCAGCTGACGGAGGAGGAGCGGGCCATTCGCGATACCGCCCGCGACTATTGTCAGGCGAAGCTGGCGCCGCGCGTCACCAAGTCCTACCTCGACGAGGAGACCGACCGCGCCATCTTTACGGAAATGGGCAAGCTCGGCCTCCTCGGCGTGACGATCCCGGAGAAGTACGGCTGTGCCGGCGCCAACTACGTGTCCTACGGTCTCGTCGCGCGCGAAGTCGAGCGCGTCGACAGCGGCTACCGCTCCATGAACTCGGTGCAGTCGTCGCTGGTGATGTATCCGATCTACGCCTACGGCTCGGAAGAGCAGCGTATGAAGTACCTGCCGAAGCTCGCCTCCGGTGAGTGGGTCGGCTGCTTTGGCCTGACCGAGCCCGACGCCGGCTCCGATCCCGGCTCCATGACCACGCGCGCAGAAAAGGTCGCCGATGGCTATCGCCTGACCGGCACGAAAATGTGGATTTCGAATGCGCCCTTCGCCGATGTGTTCGTGATCTGGGCAAAGTCCGAGGCGCACGGCGGCGGCATCAAGGGCTTCATCCTCGAGAAGGGTATGAAGGGCCTTTCCGCGCCGAAGATTTCAGGCAAGCTGTCCTTGCGCTGCTCGACGACGGGCGAAGTCGTCATGGATGGCGTCGTCGTCCCGGAGTCGGCGCTGCTGCCCAACGTGCAAGGCCTCGCCGGCCCCTTCGGCTGCTTGAACCGCGCGCGCTATGGCATTGCCTGGGGCGTCATGGGCGCCGCCGAGGACTGCTTCGCCCGCGCGCGTCAATACACGCTCGACCGCAAACAATTCGGCCGCCCACTGGCGCAAACGCAGCTCGTCCAGAAAAAGCTCGCCGACATGGAGACCGAGATTTCGCTCGGCCTGCAAGGCGTGCTGCGCGTCGGCCGCCTCTTCGACGAGGGCAAGATGGCGCCAGAAATGATTTCAATCATGAAGCGCAACAACTGCGGCAAGGCGCTCGATATCGCCCGGACGGCCCGCGACATGCACGGCGGCAACGGCATCTCGATCGAGTACCACGTGATGCGGCATGCCGCGAACCTCGAGACCGTCAACACCTACGAGGGCACCCACGACGTCCACGCCCTGATCCTCGGTCGCGCGATTACGGGATTGCAGGCGTTTTTCTGAGGGCTATCGGCGTCGTGGGGCCGGGTCTCCCTATGGATTGACCGCTGCAAAGGCGAAGGGCGCTGCCCTTCGATCCCGCCAGTTTATTCTGGCTCGCCTCCGGCAAGACGTGCTTGCCCTTTGGAAACCTTGGTTCTGAAATGCGCGACATCGTTCGGTTGGTTGAGCGCGTTGGCGCTGCCCAACGAAATCCTTGACCTCGCGGCCGAACCGCCGTATTCGCCGATCCATGATGAACCTGTCACAGCTCGCCATTGCCGCCAAAGCGGCGCGACGCCACGCACCACGCGCGGCGCGCTGACAGGTCCGTTTTTCTCGATCCACGTGACCCGATCCGCGCCGCCCTGATCCAGGGGGTTGCCGGTCGCATCCAGACGCCCCCTCGCACAGCCACCGAGGGAGCCTTCTATGTACGTCAACACAGCCTTTAAAACCGACGAGAGCGCCGCCTGGGATTTCGTCATCGAACGTGGCTTCGGTGCGATCGTCGCAATCGAACAGGGCACGCCCGTTTCCGCGCACGTGCCGCTGCTCGTGACCGGCGAGGGTGATCAACGCCGCGTCGAATTCCACGTGGCCCGCGCCAATCCCTTACATCAGGTGATCGCGTCGAGCCCGCGCGTGTTGGTGACGGTCTGGGGACCGGACGCCTACATCTCGCCGGACTGGTACGTCTCGCCCGATCAAGTCCCGACCTGGAACTACGTGGCCGCCCACCTGACCGGCACTGCGCGTACCATGGCGCCCGAGCAAGCGCTGGACCATGTCGAACGGATGAGCCAGGCCTTCGAGCGTCGCCTGCTGCCGAAGAAGCCGTGGAGCACGGCAAAAATGACCGCGCAGCGGCAGGCCATGATGCTCAGCGCCATCGTGCCGATCGAAATCGAGATCGAGCGTATCGAGTGCTCGTTCAAGCTCAGCCAGAACAAGACCGTGACCGATCGCATGGAGGCCGCGCGCATGCTCGACTGGCGTGGCAGCACCTACGAGCGCGGTACGGCGGCGGCGATGCGCGAGGCCTTGAAGGAAACGTGACCGCCCTCTTGAACAGCCCGTTCGCCGTCCCCAAAATCGAACTCAAATCCTGACGGAATAATCCCATGCTCAAGCTGAAACCGAACTGCGAGTGCTGCGACAAGGATCTGGCCGCCGATGCGCCGGACGCCCGGATTTGCTCGTTCGAGTGCACGTTTTGCGCGGACTGTGTGGAGAAGCGGCTGCCCGGGAGCGTCTGCCCGAACTGCGGCGGTGAACTCGTCAGGCGGCCCATCCGGCCAGCGTCGAAACTTGTGAAATCACCGGCTTCGACGGCGCGCGTGATCGGCAACCACGCCGTCTGCGCCTGAGCCGTTCGCGGCCAGCGCTTGCTCCAGCTCACGCCTTTTTCAAATCCCAGAAATCGCCGCGAAAATAGAGCAGCGGCTCGACTTTCTCGTGGAATTGTCCGTCCTTGACCCGGCCGATAAAGATCGAGTGCGTTTCGAAGACGTGCTCGTCGGCCAGTTCGCAATCGAGGTTGGCGATGGCCCCGCGTAGCAGCGGCGCGCCTGTGCGCATGGTGATCCACGCGTCTTGGTCGAAACGCGCTTCGCCTTCGAGCTTCTTGGACGAAAACCGCTTGGCCAGGTCCTGCTGATCCTTCGCGAGAACGTTGACGGAAAAGCACTTGGCGGCCTTGATGGGGCCATACGCGCTGGCGTTCTTGTTGACGCAGATCAAGATCATCGGTGGCGTATCAGACAGCGAGCACATCGCTGTCGCGGTCAACCCTGTCCGGTTGCCTGCCTTGCCAACGGCGATGATCGTCACAGCGCCTGCCTGATGCCGCATCAAATTCCGGAATTGCACCGTGTCCATGATCTCTCGCGCCGTCCTTTTACCTGCTTCATACCTCAGCCCCAGATGCCCGCGTCGCATCGCTCTCGTCTCAAACGCGCGATACCAAAGGTCTCAAGTCCTGAGCTTCCAATCGCCGATTACAGCCTTTGGCAGCCCAAGGTTATCGCGAAGCGTGGCGCCTTTGTAGTCCTTCTGATGCAGCCCGCGCCGCTGCAATTCCGGCACCACCAGGCGCACGAAATCCTCGTAGCCACCGGGGAGATGGGTTGCAGCCACCACGAACCCGTCGCAGCAGGTTTCGAACCATTCCTCGAGACCGTCCGCCACCTCCTTCGGCGTGCCGACGAAACGCGGGAACTCGCGCACGGTGCCCCGGTTCGAGAACTGAACGAAATCGCGGATCGTCGGGTTTTTCCTGCCCGATAGCCCCACCACGCGGTCGATGACAGCGCGCAAGCCACCAATCGATTTCAGCTCCTCGTCGGTGAAGGAACTATCCATCGGCTTCGATGCAAAATCGAAGTTCAGCGCTTCCGACAGCAGCGCCAGTCCGTCAACGGGTTTGGCCAGCCCATCGATCAGCGCCATCTTGTCCTCGGCCATGGCTTTGGATTCGGCGGGAACCACGTAGACGGCTGGCGCCACCGCCACGCTTGCGGGATCACGGCCCATCTTGGCGACTTGCGCCTTGAAGCCGTCGTAGGAGCGTTTTCCCATTTCGAGGCTGTGAGAGACGCAGAAAACAAGCTCGCCCCAGCGCGCCGAAAAGGCTTGCCCGCGGCCCGATTGGCCAGCTTGAATAACCACCGGACGCCCCTGGGAGGACCGCGGCACCGTGAACGGGCCTTTCGAGTTGAAATGTTTGCCCTTATGCCCGAGCTGGTGGACTTTTTCGGGGTGCGCAAAGAGCCCACTCACCTTGTCGGCGACGATGGCGTCGTCCTCCCAGCTGTCCCAGTGGCCGAGCACGACCTCCATGAATTCGTCGGCAACGTCGTAGCGGAGATCATGCTCCATGTGCTGCTCCCGGCCCATGTTGTGGGCTTCGGAGTTGTTGAGCGACGTGAC
>JANXRM010000313.1 GCA_025353015.1 Hyphomicrobiales bacterium | reverse complement strand
CGGTTCGCCAAATCAAAGTGGTGCTTTTGCCTGGTCGGCGCTGGCGGGGCTCCCGCCAGACCACCCGATGCTCCCACGAACACGAGAGGGGGGCTCGCTCGCTTGGCGATTTTACGCCAACCCGCTGCCCGTCAAGTACCGCGGTCTTGCAACTTGTCGCGTCGCGCTGTGCGCCAGATCGCTGGGCTCATCCGAACGGTTCTGTGACTGGCTGCTCACTGGTTGGCGTTTGCCTTTTCATGCGTACGAGCACACGCTTGGACACGCACATTATTTTCTAATTTTTTCCCTATGGCAAACTGGAACAACAACGCGGTGACAATCTACGCACCGCTGGAGGTCGTGAAGACCTGGCTCATTCGCCTATCGCCGGAAGATCAAGATCACCCGGTCTATCTGTTCAACATGCACAAGCTTTTCCCAGATCGATTTCAGAGCGACAATCAACACGGAACATTGGCCGGAGACGATGGCTGGTATGACGACAACACCGGATCGACATGGCCGCCGGACATCCATCTCGACGACGACGTGAATGCCACCTACCTGGGGTACGACACGGTGCGGGCGCCGAACAACGGCACGCTGATACGCCTGCACAAGTTGACCGGCTGGACCATCATCAACGAGTTCGAAGAGCCGGGCTGCGGCTTCGAGGGAACGCTCACCTGCGACGAGCACGGCATCACCGACGAACAACGCGATTATCGTCCGCTCTGCGAAGTCTGCGACAAGAAGCACCCGGCAGAAGAGTACGTCGACGATGCCGATGATCGCGTCTGCCGTCAGTGCCGTGCCGAGGACCAAAAGCCGTTTCCCGCTGAAAATCCGCGGCCGCACCTGTTCACGGAACGGGAGTACCAGGGGCTCTTGGATAATGGGCGAAAAGCAAGCGTGCACAGCGACTTCGATCCGATGCCAGTCGTCAGGTTGCGTGCGCCGGGCTCGTCGGCTTCCTGGCTGCTGGCCATGATCGAGACGTGAGATCCGGACATCGCGTTCGGGATCAGCGATCTCGGCTGCTGAGAGTTGAAGCTCGGATCGTTCGACCTGCGTCAACTGTCGGGACTGACCGACACGCACGGCGTCCCCATCGAGCGCGATCCACGTTTCAAGCCCAAGTCGACCATCGGGCAGTACGATGTCGGCGAGAGGCACGCCATCTTCGAAATCGAACCGTAGGGATACCACTTGGGGCTGGACCAAATACGGTCTGGCTCCTTTTTTGTGCTTCGCCTTTTTCTTTTTCACCCGCAGGCCGGGTTCCGATGCCGGACGGAGTTCACGCCGTCGCCGCTCGTCCCGCTCCGTCGCCTCCGCGGTGCCGAGACGGCCTAGGCTTTCCACTGGACGGGCTCGGTGATTGAGGCGCCGGGCGGCACCATGCTTGGGTGCAATGATCCTGGGAACTGCGGACCTCCCGTTCGTGTCTTGGGTCCGGTCCGCGCTATCGCAGCCACTCCCGCAGCTCTTGCCCGATCAAAAAGTTTGGGACTGATCAATCGCCTTGCCATTGTACAACCGGATCCCTCCTATCAAGCACCGCGCCCATTGGTTGGTCGCTTCGCGCCCTCAGATACCCGGGCGACCGGCTGCTTGACAGTCGGGCTAACCGGTTGTGACTTTGCAAGCAGGCTTTGATCAACAGAGCCCATTTATCTTCTAATTTCCTAACCTATGGATATGACCCAATACTCCGATGCGGAACGCATTACGAATTACCGCAGGGCCTCAGAGCTGGCACACGCCTACCAGCGAAGAACCGAGGACGACCCGATGATTGCCGACACCAGCTTCGAGGAGTCGGTCGAGGACTTCCTCGTCTATCTGCACATCTGCCGATAGGCTCACCCGGTCCGGACCCCGCCGCCATCAGGGGAACGGACCTCGGTTCACGGCTCGGATGGCAAAACCCTTATTTTCTAACTTCACAACCATGAAGGACATAAACCAGCTCACGCTCAGGCACATCGCCGGGCTTTATCTCGACCTCTACAGCACGCCACGCGACCTCGATCGACCGCTCACACCGGAGCAAGTCCGAGAGGCCGGGCAATTCTTCCTCGATCTCCTCGCCGCCCACGAAGCCGAGGCTCTCATCGAGAAGGAAAGGCAACACCAGGAAACGATCAGGGTTCCGGGTTACCGGGAAATCGCTGGAATGTTCGCTGAACGCTACAAACGCGAAGAGGGCATGGCGGCCGACGCGGACCTCACCGAGGACGACTGGCACAAGGCCAGCGACGTGTTCCTCCACTACATCAGCGGCTGCTAGCCGGGACAAAGACCAAGGGCTCACGTAACCCCAAACGGGCATCTGCAACGCAGGTGCCTTTTATATATATATTCTAATCCAACAAACCTATGACGCTTACACTCACTCCGGCTCAAGTCGCAACGATCACGACCTCAGCTCATACCGCTCACATTCTCACGCCGCTGCAGGCGGCAACCGTTCAGACGCCGAGGCTCGGACATAAAACACCGGCATCACCGGCGACCGGGACTTTCCCTCAAAGCATCCTGCAATCGCCCCCGAAAAGACGCTCAGGCGGAGCGGTGCACAGGATCGTGCACGGCGAGTGCCTCGCCATGATGGCCAAGATCCCCGACCAGAGCATCGACTTCATCTGTGCCGACTTCCCCTACAACATCTCCGGCAAGGGCGGGCTCACCATGCGCCACGACCGAATAGTCAAGGCCGACTTCGGCGAATGGGACAAGTTCCCGAGCGAGGCGGCATACTTCGAGTTCGTGTTCGCCGTGTGCACCGAGTACCGCCGCATCCTGAAGCCCAACGCCAGCATGGTGCTGTTCTTCTGATATCGCCACGCCGGATGGATCGCACACGAGTTGCAACGCCGCGGGCTTTTCACCTTCCGAATGCCGCTGATCTGGGTGAAGGACAACCCGATGCCGAGCGTGAAGAAAACCACGTTCCGCAGCGCCTACGAGATGGGGCTGTGGCTGATCAACGACGGCGGGACCTTCGCCCAACCGAGGACCTTCAACTTCCTCACGCAAGCGTGGATGAGGAACGTGATGAGCTACCTGATCGGTCGCGACGGGCACAAGCGTACGCAGCATCCGACCGAGAAGCCGGAGCTTCTGACCCGCAGGCTGGTCGAGATTTTCACCAACGAAGGCGATATCGTGCTCGACAACTTTGCCGGCGGCGGTACCACTGGAGTGGCGGCGTTCAAGGCAGGACGCAACGCGATCTCGATCGAGCGCGAGGCGAACTACATCGCCATGATCGAGAAACGTCAGAGAGCTGTCGAGGCACGCCTCGCCGAGCGACGCGACGACGAAAGGCCCTAGGGCTTTTTCGTGACCGCAGGCGGGGCATTGTATAATGCCGACAAATAATGCCGGAGAAAATGGTTTTGGACTGTATTGGACATTATTATGCGGACGTAATTAAGGTGCTTTTGTCAACTCGAATTCATTGACTTCGTCGGGTAGGTCGTTATTCTATGGACGACTGAATGAGGGGGAAACGAGGCATTCGGGAATGGGCCTGCAAGATTGCAATTGACCATGTCAATTCCGGAAACTCCGACTTCGTCAATTGCATCTTGCCAGGGCCCGCCCTGGACCCGCTCAGGGAGGTGGCTTCGCCCTCCCCGAGACCCCGCCACGATCGATCTCGCCCTCAGAAATCCTCGCCACTCCTTAACCGTGTAACGCAACACACCATGGATCGACCGAGCTACGACAAGCGCTACCGTGCCGACTACGCCGGGCGCGTCACCTATATCAACGTGGCCTTTCCCAACGAGGCCATCGACACGCTCAGGGCCCGCGCCGCGCAGGACGGGACCCGACTGGCGCCGCTCATCCGTGAGCTGGCGCTGGCGCAACTGCAGCAGTCGGCGTTCGTATCGCCGATGGTCGAGGACAAGCTCGATCGACTGCGCTGGCTGATGAGCAACATCGCCAACAACGTCAATCAGATGGCCCGCCACTCGAACCAACTGCGCGTCATGGTCGAAGAAGAGGACTTG
Organism: Hyphomicrobiales bacterium; assembly: GCA_025353015.1. Lineage (GTDB taxonomy): Bacteria > Pseudomonadota > Alphaproteobacteria > Rhizobiales > Hyphomicrobiaceae. The sequence goes on along the minus strand of JANXRM010000313.1, from coordinate 348 downwards.
CTCGTGCACCTCGAGAAGCTCGAGCGCCTCGTCGTCGATTACACCCTGGACCGATTGAAGGCCCCCCGTGATCATCAAGTCGATGACCCGCAAGGATAGCTCGTTCGGGCAGCTCGTCGCCTATATCGAGAGGGACGCCGCTGATGCCCGATACAGCCTGCATCACCGTCTCGGTTCGGCCCGCTCGCCGGCCGCCATCGTCGGCGCCTTCGAGGCCAATGCCGCGCATCTGCCCGTTCGCCGTAACGGCGTCACGCTCTATCACGAAATCCTATCGATCAGCCGTGCCGGTTCATTGCCCGACACCGAGCAGAAACGCATCCTGCGCACCATCGCCGAGGATTACAT
>JANXRM010000310.1 GCA_025353015.1 Hyphomicrobiales bacterium | reverse complement strand
GGTGAAGGAAGGCGACCTGCTCGTCGAAATCGAGGACAATGACATCCAGCTCGAGCGTTTGCGCCATGTCGCGCGCAGCCGGCAGTACCAGCTCGAGCTCGACAAGGCACTTTCGAAGCGCGAACTCGCGCAGGCCAACATCGCCAAAGCCCAGATCGAGCAGACCGACGCAGAGATCGAGTTATCCGACCATATGCTCACACGAACGCGCATCCGCGCACCATTCGACGCTATCGTCGTGAGCGGCGACCTCAGCCAATCGATCGGTAGGCCGGTCTCACGCGGCGACACGCTCCTCGAGCTCGCTCCCCTCGACAGGTATCGCGTGACGGCAATGGTGCCGGAAGCCGACATCCAACTGGTGCACGCCGGATCGACCGGACAGGTGTTGCTGTCAGCCATTCCCGAGCGCCCCCTGCCGCTCAAGGTTTTGATTGTGACCCCGGTCGCCCGCGCAACGGACGGCATCAACGCATTCGAGGTGATCGGGGCTCTTGCCGAGGCCGACGCACGCGTTCGCCCAGGCATGGAAGGTGTCGCCAAGATCGAGGCCGGCCAGCGCCGGCTGATCGTCATCTGGACCCACAACTTCGTGCACTGGTTGCGCGTCAGGTTGTGGTCGTGGCTGCCGTGATCGGCTGAGGCGAACCACCTATGGCGCAAATGTACAGCCCGCTCTGGCACCGCGTCGAGGCCCTGCGGCCACGTCTCAAGCCGCAGGTCGTCATCGAGCGTCATATCGTTCGCGGACATATCTGGTACGTGGCCCAGGATCGGCTCTCCAGCAAGTCGCATCGGATGACGCCGGCCGCTTACGGCGTCCTCATGCGGCTCGACGGCAATCGTACGGTCGCCGACGTCTGGCAAGCCGCGGTCGAAGCGGGCGGCGAGGCGGCCCCCTCCCAGGACCAGATGATCCAGCTGCTCGGCCAGCTCTATGGCATGGAGCTGCTGCAGTCCGATACGGCGGTCGATACGCGAGAACTCTCCGAGCGCAAGGAGCGCATCCAGCGCCGCCAGTTCTGGCAGCGCACGCAGAATCCCTTGTTCCTGAAGCTTTCGCTGCTGGATCCCGACAAGTTCCTCGACCGCACGTCGCACCTCGTTCGTCCGCTGGTCGGGATGGGCGGCCTCGTCAGCTTTCTCATAATCATTGGCTGGCTCGCCGCGCAGGCAGCCATCCACTGGGACGGCCTTACATCGGGCATTCTCGATCGGGCGCTCGCGCGCGAGAACCTCATTCTCATCGTCGTGATTTTTCCCCTTCTGAAGCTGATCCACGAGCTCGGTCATGCCTACGCAACAAAGATTTACGGCGGCGAGGTGCATGACGTCGGATTGATGCTTTTGGTGCTGGTTCCGATCCCCTATGTCGATGCCTCGCATGCGGCCGCGTTTCCAGGCAAATGGCCGCGCGTCCTCGTCAGCGCCGCCGGAATGATGGCCGAACTGGTCGTCGCAGCGTTGGCCATGGCCGTATGGATCGCCGTCGAGCCGGGACTGGTGCGCGCGCTCGCGTTCAATACATTGTTGATCGCGGGGGTATCGACCGTCGTCTTCAACGCAAACCCGCTGCTTCGATTCGACGGCTACTTCATCCTTTCGGACCTGGTCGAGGTCCCGAATCTCGCACAGCGCGCCAACGCCTGGTGGACCTGGCTCGTGCAGCGGCACGGCTTCGGTATGCGGCAAGCGACGCCGCCCGAGACGCACGGTGAACTCGGGTGGCTCATCGCTTACGCACCTCTTGCCTTTGGTTATCGCCTCGCAGTGCTCGGCAGCATCGCGATCCTGGTTGGAACGCAGTATTTCTTTGTCGGCGTCGCTTTGGCGATCTGGACGCTCGTCATCTCACTTGTCTGGCCACTCTTGAAAGCAATGCGCTTCGTGCTTCTCTCACCAGCACTCGGCGGCCGGCGCCTGCGCGCAGTCTCCGTTACCAGTGCGATCATCGGTGCTGTCGTACTGGCACTCTTCGCGATGCCAGTACCGCATGGAACGGTCGTGCGCGGCGTCGTCTGGACACCAGATGAGGCCCGTATCGTGGCTGAGGTCCAGGGGCGGTTCGTGCGCTTTCTGGCAACGCCCGGCATGGCTGTCAGGCGCGGCGATCCCCTGGTGCAGCTCGAGGACCAAGTGCTCAAGTCCCAGGCACGCCGCGCGTTGGCTCGCCTGGCCGAACTTGAGCATCGCCTGATGCTGGCGGAGACGACGACCCCGTTCGACATCGAGGTGATCCAGCGTCAAATCGAACTGTTGCGCAGCGAGGTCCAGGAAGCCGAGCGCAAGGCTGCGAACCTCACGATCGTGGCTCGGATCGATGGCGTGATGGAGGTGAGCAGGGCGGCCGACATGGAGGGAACCGACGTCAAGCGCGGCCACCTGTTCGGGTTCGTGCTGCCGGAGGGGCCGCGCACGGTGCGCGCGGTCGTGCCGGAGGGCGAGATCGATACCGTGCGCACGCTCACGCGTCAGGTGGCGGTCCGTGTCGACGGTACACCGTGGAGTGTGACCCGCGACGCGAACGTGACCCGTACCCGGCCAGCAGCCAGTCGCCAACTGCCGAGTACGGCGCTCGGCGAGCCGACGGGCGGACCGTTCCCGATCGACCCGTCGTCGAAGGACGGCGATCTGTCGCTCATCTCGTTCTTCGAGGTCGACGTCGAACTGCCGTCGAGTTCGCGCGCCTATGTCGGCGAGAGGGCCTGGGTGCGATTCGATCACGGTGCGCCGCCGATCGCGGAGCGCCTTTGGCGCAACCTCCGGCAATTGCTACTGAGGCACTTCAATGTCTGAGCGCGCAGGGAGCCTGGAGGAGGCCATTGCGTCGAGCAAGGCAAAAGGCCGGAAGCGCTCTCTCGCACCGGTGGAGCCGCCTGCTGTCGACGATCCGGCCGCGCATCTGCGTGCGATTGGCTCGCGCGTCCTCGCGCCACTGCGTCGGCGCCGCTATCTGGCGGCGGCTGATCGTGCCGAAGCGCTGCAGAAACGGATGCGCGATCTCAGTCCGCAGGCGATCGAGGACATGCGTGACCGCCTGCGGTCGGTGCTGGTCCGTGAGGGCTCGGCATCGGCCAGGCTGGCGGAAGCCATGGCGCTCACGCGCGAGGTTTGCCACCGCACTATTGGCCAGGAGCCTTTCCACAACCAACTCGCGGGAGCTTTCGGCCTCATCGACGGTGCCGTGATCGAGATGGCGACCGGCGAGGGCAAGACGCTGACATCAGTCCTTGCTGCGGCGGTCCAGGGGCTGGCGGGGCGCGCGGTTCACGTTGTCACGTCCAACGACTATCTTGCCAACCGCGATGCCGGCCATCTGCGTCCGGCGCTGGAAGCGCTTGGTCTGACCGTCGGCGTGATCCAACACGGAGAGCCGCCGGACGAGCGGCGCGCCGCCTACGCCTGTGACGTGACCTTCGTCTCGAACAAAGAGGTCGCGTTCGACTTTCTGCGTGACAGGCTGCTTCGGGACCGCGCGACCTCGGGGGAAGCGCAAGACCGCATGCGCCGTGCGCTTGCGGGGAGCGACACGCGCGCCATACCGCTCCTCAGGGCGCTCGACGTCGCCATCGTCGACGAAATCGACAGCGTTCTGATCGATGACGCGGGAACACCTCTCATCATCTCGGCGGACAAGCCCGCCGAGGCCGGCGACGATGTGCTGCGCACCGCCCTCGATCTCGCTGCCGGGCTTGAGCGACGTCGCCATTTCGTGGTCGAAGCCGACGGGATGAGCGCGTTCCTGACCGACAAGGGCCAAGCCGAGATCGACACGCTTGCCGGTTCGCTCGGCGGCCTCTGGCGGGCACGTATCCGGCGGGAGGAGTTGGCGCTCGAGGCCGTCACTGCGCGACACGTCCTCGAACGCGACCGGCACTATCTGGTCGACGACGGCAAGATCGTCATGGTCGACGCGAGCACCGGTCGCCGGATGCCCGACCGGTATTGGGGCCAGGATCTCCACCGCATGCTCGAGATGAAAGAGGGCCTCGAGTCGAGCGGGGCCAGAAAATCGCTGGCTAGCATCAGTTTTCAGCGCTTCTTTCGGCGTTACCGAACGCTGTCGGGGATGAGCGGAACGGTCGCCGAAGTGGCCGGGGAGCTGGCCCGCGTCTACGGCACGCCGCTTGCGCGGATCCCGCGGCGCCTGCCGAGCCGCCTCGTGCGCGCTCCTCGCCGGGTACACTCCGATCGTGCGCAGCTCTGGGCCGATGTTACAGCGACGGTCGAGGCGCTTTCCGGTCGCGGGCAGCCGGTGCTGATCGGTGTGCGGACGGTGGAGGAAGCAGCGCGCGGCAGCGATGCGCTCACAGCGGCCGGCATCGCGCACAGGGTGCTGAGCGCCGCTCAGGACGCGGCTGAAGCCGAGATCGTCGCTCGCGCCGGTGAACCGGGAACTGTGACGATCGCGACCAACATGGCCGGCCGTGGCACCGACATCCGCCTTGGCAGCGGTGTCGCCGATCTCGGCGGCCTCGTCATCATGCTGTGCGAGCTTCACGACAGCCGTCGCGTCGATCGCCAGTTGATGGGTCGTGCCGGACGGCAAGGGGATCCGGGCCTCGTAATCGAGCTGGTGACGCAGGAGGAGGCCCGGCCAGGTGCCGGGTTCCGATCCCGCCTGCTCGACGCTTCGTGCCGATTTGGGCTTGCGCGCTCGGTTGTACCAATTGCGCTGAGGCTCGGTCAGTTACGCCAGCAACGCCTGCAGGCGCGGCGCCGCATCAGCCTCGTTCGCCGTGACGAACAGCAGGCCCGCATTCTCGCATTCGCCGGAGGACTGGATTGAGCATGTATCGCCACAACTGCCGCCCCATGCGCTGCCAACCGGGCGCGCTCGCGCTGTCGGTGGCGCTCTTGCTCGCCGTACCCGCGGCAGGCGTGCCGCATGCCCTCGCCCAAGTGCGGTCGAAGGCGGAGGCGGCTCCGGCTGCGTCTGTCCCGGCGACGGCCGAAGCGGTGCTGCAGGCGACGACCGCGCGCGCATCCTGCCTGATCGAGGCGAACTCGGTGATCAAGCTCTCGTCCGCGACACAAGGCGTGCTCTCACGCGTCGACATCAATCGCGGCGATGTCGTACAGGCGGGACAGATGGTGGCCCAGCTCGAATCCGATGTCGAGATCGCCCAGCTTGCCGCGGCCAAGCTGCGGTCCGACACGGATGCGATCGTCAAGTCGCGCCGCGCCGAGGCTGAGTTCAACAAGACGCGCGCTGGTCGCTCACGCGAGCTCATGCAGAAGCAGATCGTGGCCCCCCAGAAGCATGAGGAGAACGAGACCCAGGCGGCGATGGCGCGCTTCGCGCTCGATCAGGCGATATTCGAGCAGAAGGTTGCCGCCATCGAAGTCGAGCGGCTCACCGCGATCATCGAGCGGCGACGCATCCGTGCGCCCGTGAGTGGCGTCGTCACGCGCATCGACTTGCACCCGGGCGAGTATGCAGACCCGGCGCAGTCTATTGCGACCATGGCTGAGAACCGTCCGTTGCGGGTCGAGATCTACCTTCCGGCCGAGGCCTATCCGCACATCAAGGTCGGCATGCGGATCGAGGTGCGCCCGCGCGAGCCGATCGGCGGTTCCTACGTGACCGAGATCCTCGTTCGCGATCCAGTGATCGATTCCGCGAGCGGCCTATTTCAAATCCAGGCACGGCTCGCCAACGCCGATGGGGCAATTCCCGCCGGTATCCGCTGCACCATCTCGTTCCCGAAGTGACGATCTGGGGCACACCCAGGATCTCTATTGTGGCCCAACCATTCGCAGGATAACCGCGCTTCGAGGTTTATTGCGCATCGCCCTCGTTCGAGCTGCAGAGACCTCCGTCACTTGCGACGGTTTAACTCAACGGTTCTCACTGTGCGCCCTGCTGCGATAGACCGCGGTCGCGGCTTTCTCACTGACATAGCCGAGCCGCAGGTCGCTCGCGACAAGACCGGGCGAGCGCAGGTGCGGATCGCCGAATCCGCCGCCGCCCGAGGTTTCGAGCCGGATGATGTCGCCACGCTGCAGAGCAAAGTTCGTATTCTTCGAGGCCAGTGATGTCTTCACGCCGCCGCGGATCAGATAAAGGGCGCTCAACGCGGCGGGCTTGCCGCCGTCGAGGCCGAACGGCGGAAACCGAAAGCGGTCGAGGTTCGTCGTCATTTGCGCCTCGGCCGCCTCGATACGCCACTCCCGCCAGAGCCCGAGGCCACCGCGCTGCCGGCCAGCGCCACCCGAATCCGGTAACAGACCGTAACCTTGCACGGTCACCGGCGCGTCGGCTTCGATCATCTCGATCGGAATGTTGGAATTGTTGTGCATGCCGAAGGAATGGGCCGAGGTCCCATCCGAGTGGGTCAAGGCGCCGCAACCCCCGATTTCGATTTCGACCAGAACCTTGCGCCCGAGCTTGGGATCGATGGTCTGAAACGCGATCACATAGGACACGGCATAATAAGCGGCCGGCATGCGATCCGGCAGCGCCTTCTGAAGTGCTG
>JANXRM010000270.1 GCA_025353015.1 Hyphomicrobiales bacterium | reverse complement strand
TGAGTGCGTTATCGTCGCGCGGCTCTTCTATCTGCGACTTTCAATCCTCGTAATAGCCCTGCTCAGCTTGTTTGTGACAGGCGTTGCACTGGGCCGCACTCTTGGCGCCCTTACGTTGCAGGCGCTCGGGTGACAGCCTGTTCTTGCCGTGCCGCTTGAGGAACCAATCCAGCTCGGTGATCCTCAGCGCGGCGGTACCGGTCTTTGGACTGCGCGTGTCGCCGCGCTCGGCATTGGTGGAGAGATACGCTTTGAGCGCCGCCGCTGTTGCCGCATCGACCGAGGCATTCTCGCCGAAATGATTGTCGAGGCCGGCAACGATCGCCGACCAGGACGCGGCGGACAGAAAACCCGCGGGATAGGCCATGTGGCAGGCGCTGCATTCCTTGGCGACGACAGGGTCTTTGACCGGTGGCACGAACCGCCCGCCGGCCCAGACAAGCGACGCCGCGCTCACCGTGAGCACGGCTGATGGCGCGAGTATCCTGAAGGCCGTTCGGCCTAAACTTGCGCGCGCGTACCGCATGAAATGATCTCCCTCAATCAATGCCATCAAAGCCCGAGCAAATAGGCAAGCACGTCACCCTTTTCGATGACTGTGCAATCGCGGCCGAGCACATCGTTGCAATTGCGCCGGAACCATTTTTCCACGTCGGCCGCATCTGTGAACCGCTTGGGGTTGGCGCTGGCCGCCATCGGCAGTATCTCTTTGCCAGCGCGCGTCCGGCCGCTCTTTTTCGGGTCCGTGGTGTGGCAGGCCGTGCACGAGGCCGTGTCGGGCTTGCCACCGGCATGCTGGCCCAGAAAGAACGCCTGGCCACGGCTGGCCGAGAAGTCGGTGAAGGCCGCGTCCGCGGTTTTGGCCGTCGTCGCGTAACTGTCGTAGATGGCCTTTTGCGCGGGGCTCATGGCGGCCAGCGCAAGCGTTGCACCGAGGCATGCGGCGACGACGTTCCCGCCCGTGCATATCGTCCGTCGTGTCGTCCACATAGGTCTACCCGTCATGGGAATTTCTCCATTGGGATATTGATCGCCCGGCGTGAGAAAATACCAGCCTCCGCATCGCCATGACAGTTGCCGCAGTTCACTTTTCCAGCAACCGATTTCGACGCGAAGACGGCCGCCGGAACGCCGCGATGAATGCCAATCCAGCCCTCCGTCGCTGTGATACGCAGCGGCTCGCTTGGGTTCGGGCGCCGCAACAGGTTCGCGGCCGCCGTGTCCCATGACTCAGCGGCATTTTCGGCGAGAAGTTGCGTGATCCGCCGCTCAACATCTGAACTTAATGTCGCCGTCTCGCCGAAGTGGTTTGCGAGCCCCGCCATCACCGAGCGCCAGGTCGACGCGGGCGCAAGGCTTGGATGATGCACTGAATGGCAGGAGCCACATTCTTTGACGAGGACCGCATCCAGCGGCGCCACCGGAACGCCCAGCACTGGCCACCGGCTGGCGGCAACGACCGCGGGGATCGTGAGTGCGGCAAGCCCGAACGAAATTGCGGCCGCAAGGGTTGGCCGTGCCACGGTGGTAGCCGCTCGGGTCGTCTCGGGGGCAGATCCAGCCGCGCGTTCGGGCCGTTTCCATTTGCGACCCGTAATCATGGAGCGGACGAGGTTCTCCCGCGTGCGCCAGCTTTCCAGCAATACCCCCGTCACGTGCAACGCGATCATAGCCAGCAGGCTGAACGCCAGCAGGCGGTGCACGCCGGCAATCGCTGCCCCCGTCGCGTAACTTGTGGCGGACGCGAGTGGCCCGTCCTTGGCAGTCCCGCCCAACGCTGCGACGCCGGTCCCGACCATTGCCACGAGCACACTCAAAAGCCCGATGATCATCAGGCCGCCGAGCGGGTTGTGGCCGATGTGCGTCGGCGCGCCACCGCGCAAAAGCCGCCCGGCGTAACGGGCAATCGCCCAGGGCGTTTCGACGAAATCCCGAAAGCGGGCATGCGTTGTCCCTGTGAAACCCCAGATGACCCGCAGGACGATCAAAGCTGCGACTACGCAGCCGAACCCGATATGCAGCAGATACGTTGCATAACCTCCGAAGAACCCGGTCAGCAGCGCACCCGCGACGCTGGCCACCAGCAGCCAATGGAAAAGCCGCACGAACCGATCCCAAACGATCCGCCCTGCGGCTGTTGTCTCTGTGGCACGTTCCGGAAGCATCGCGCACTCTGGATCAGTTTCACTTTGCGGCGATCGATGAGTCTGCTCTATGCTCGATTACCGGCTCTTATTACGGGACGTTAGCAATTCCGCGCTGTCGGCTCTCTGAGATCATGCGTTATCGAAACGACATGTTGGTGAATTTTTTCCGGCATGCTGCCCGCTCCCTGGCGGCCGGCGCCAGCGTCGCGGTTATCGGAGCCATCCTCGGCTTGACGCCGGCCGTCGCCCACGACGAAGAGCGGCGCCGGAAAACTCAAGATCATGACACGGCTTTGTCGGCATTGAGCCGCGGCGAAATCGTGCGCCTCGAGGTGGTCCTGGCGGCGGTAAATACGGCTGTTCCCGGCGAGGTCGTCGGCGTGGAACTCAAGCTCCGGCAAAGCGACTGGCTCTATGAAGTGAAGGTTTTATCGCCGGATGGCATCGCCCTCCGCGTTCTGGTCGATGGGCGCACCGGCCGCGTTCTCGACACCAAACAAAAAGGTCTCGACATTAAAAGGAAGCGTGAGTGATGCGCATTCTGCTGGCGGAGGACGACGACCGGATCGCACGCGACGTTTTAACGACGTTGACCGCCAGCGGCTTTCTCGTCGATCGCGAGCGCGGCGGCGAGGAAACCCTGTTTCGCGGCGAGACCGAGGATTACGCGGCCATCGTTCTTGATCTCGGCCTGCCCGGCATGGATGGGCTGACCATTTTGCGCCGTTGGCGCGCTCAAGGGCGGGCTACACCGGTCCTCATCCTTTCGGCGCGCGACGCTTGGACGGAACGCGTGGACGGGATCGATGCCGGCGCGGACGATTATCTGCCCAAGCCCTTCCACATGGAGGAGATGTTGGCCCGGCTGCGCGCTGTCGTGCGCCGGTCCGCCGGGCAAAGTGCAGCGGTTCTGAAGGTGGGGCCATTGACGCTGGATACGCGGCAGATGCGTGTGTCGCATGATGGGATCCCGCTACATCTGACACCGCTCGAATATCGCATGCTGAGCTATCTCCTGCATCATGCCGGCCGCGTTGTGCCGCATCAGGAACTCGCCTCCCAGCTCTATGCCGACGACGCCATCAAGGACGGCAACGCAATCGAGGTTCTGGTTGGACGCCTGCGCCGGAAACTGCCCGATGATCTGATCGAAACGCGGCGCGGCTTTGGCTACACCATCAAGGGCCCCGTCGGTTGAATCCCCAAGACGAATTGAACTGATGACATGATTGGCCAATCACTTCGACTGCGCATGGGCTTGGCAGCGGGCCTGTCCATCATCCTGGCGCTGATCCTGGCAGGCCTCGGCCTCGTCGCCCTGTTCGAGCGGCACGTCGAGCGCCACATCGAAGCCGAGCTCAGAACCTATCTGCTGCAACTGGCCGATGGCCTTGTGTTTACAGCTGATGGCGCGCCCGAGCTGCAACGCGCCTTGGCCCACCCCCGTTTCGACCAACCGTTGAGTGGGCTCTATTGGCAGATCGAGGACGACGCCACGGGCACGCGTCTGAGGTCACGCTCGCTCTGGGATTTTGTCGTCGCCTTGCCGCGCACCGAGCATGATCCCGGCACGCTGCATCGCTACGTGCTCCCGGGACCCAATGGCACGCAACTCCTGGTCAACGAGCGGCGAATTTCCTACGCGGACGCCGAGCCCGTCCGTGGCCTCCGCATCATGACGGCCATCGATCGCCAGGATATTGCGACCCTCCGGCGTGAATTTGCCGGCGACGTCGGCCTGGCCCTCAGCCTGCTGGCGACAGTCCTCATGCTCGCGTCGGCGGTCCAGATCGCCGTCGGACTGAAACCCCTCGACGCCGTGCGCGGCCATGTCGCCGATATCCGCTCCGGCCGCCAACAACGGATTGCCGCGAGCGGTCCCGCCGAGGTGATGCCGCTCGTTGCCGAAGTCAATTCACTGCTCGACGGGCAGGAGCAGGCCATCGCCCGCGCCCGCGCCCATGCCGCCGATCTGGCGCACGGCCTGAAAACGCCGCTGACGGTTCTCGCGGCCGATGCCGACCGCCTACGCCAGCGCGGCGAAACCGAGATCGCCGCTGAAATCGAGGAGCTGGCTGGCACTATGCGGCGCCACATCGGCCGCGAACTCTCTCGCGTGCGGCTGCGCGAGCGGGCACGGCCGGGGCCGGAGCCGGTGCGGCTGGCCGGGATCGCCCAGAGCATCGTGCGCGTCATCCAGCGAAGCCCGCGCGGTGGGAAGCTCGCCTGGTCGGTTGCAATTCCCGACGATCTCGGAATCGCCATGCGCGCCGAGGACCTTTCCGAACTGCTCGGCGCCGTCCTGGAGAACGCCAGCAAATGGGCGGAGCACGAGGTCAGAGTCATGGCATCGCCGGGCTCATTTCTGGAGACGTCAATGGGCGCGGCCGCCCGGCTCGTCATCGAGGATGATGGCCCGGGCATTTCGCCGATGGAAATCCAGCAACTTGGCCGCCGCGGCGTCCGGCTCGACCAGTCGATCGAGGGCACGGGCCTCGGCCTCGCCATCGCCACCGACATCGCCGATGCGTACGGTGGAGCGATCTCATACAGCTTGTGCGAACCGCATGGCTTTCGCGTCTCGATCACGTTCTCCCCCATGTTGCCGGAGTGACACTTTCGGAGTGACGTTGCCGGACTGACGTTGCCGGACTGACGTTGCGGATACGAACTCACCAGCCTGCCATCGACAGTCGGACATCTCCGGTCTGCCGACAACGCGGCAGCAGGTTCACGCCGCACCGACGCAGGCCAGCCAAACTGGACATCCGCTGCCGATCGGCGCAATACTTCCGTCTTTCGTCTTTTCGATCGTTTCCTGCTCGCAATTTCATCCGGGGAAACCCCATGGCCGAACGCACATCGAACAGCCCCACACAGCCTTCCCCGGGCTTGCCGACGCCCACCGGCGACGGCACGGTTGCCGTCTGGGATCTCCTGGTGCGGGTCACGCATTGGAGCCTGGCGCTGCTTTTCGTGATCACCTATCTCACAGAGGATTGGCAAGCCCTACATCAAGGCGCCGGTTACGCCATTCTTGGCCTCGTCGGCGTGCGCGTCGTCTGGGGTTTTGTCGGTTCGACGCACGCGCGCTTCCGTGATTTTGTCGGATCGCCCAGCGCTGCAATCGCCTATGTGCGCGGGCTCGCCGACGGCACCGCGCCGCGGTCACTCGGCCACAACGCGGCCGGCGGCTGGATGACGCTGGCGCTGTTGATGAGCCTCGTCGCCAGCGGCATTACCGGGTGGTCGTTGACGCGCCAGCCTGGCGAACCCGCGGAATGGCTGAAGGACCTGCACGAGACCGCCGCCAACGTGACGCTGGCCCTCGTCGTGCTCCATCTGTTCGGCGTTATGGCCTCGAGCCTGCGGCACAACGAAAATCTCGTCAACGCCATGATTTTCGGCCGCAAATCACGGACGGTCGAACAGCCGACCAGGGACAAAACAACGGGCAACGGCTGAAGCGCCTGTGTCTACGGCCAAACCACGCACAGGATCAGCTCGAAGGTGTGGGCCAGAGGGTTGGCCTCCAGCACCAAGTCGGCGCCGATAATCTCGATATTTGCGCCTTTGATCTGCTTCAGCAGCAACTCCCGGACGTTGGCGGAACGCAGTACCGGTAGATGCGCGGCCTGATAGGGTCCCGAAATCACCTGTTCTACTGGCGTCGCTTTGATCGTACCGCCTTTCCCCACAGCGGGCAGATAGCTGATCCGGTTGAGGTTCGAACGCTCTTGCGCGACGGTGCGCGATTGCCCGAGCGCAGCACTGGCGGCAAAACTCCTGACATAGAGGGTCCGGGCCATCGCCGACGGCAGCGCGTCCGCGAGCTTGGCTTGGAGTTGGGCCGCGACCGCAATCAGATCGGCATCGCGATCGGCCAGTACATATCGTTCTTTCCCGAACGCAAAAGCTTTGCCAGTGGCCGGATTGGTGAGGACGATCCGGTAATAGCTGCCGGGTCGTCCCGCGACAAGTTCACCGTTGGGCATCGGCTGCAGCGCGAACTTTGCCGTTGCGAAGCCCGCCTCGAACGCGGCCCTTTGGTTCCCCGTCGCCGCACCGCCGACGGACGTGGCAACGCTGGCCTTGGGAGGTTCGGGCGCGACGACGGCCGCTGGAGGAGGCACGACGACAGGCGGCGGCGTGTCGGCGGTCGGCCGATTGGCGGCAACCGTCTCCGGCCGCGCCTCCCGGCCGAAGTTCGGCTTCATCTCCGGCTTCGTCTCCGGCTTGAGTTCTGTCTTGGGTGCTTCGGCCGCTGCCATTGTCGTTGCCCGCAAGCGCGCCACGTCAGTCTCGGATGTCTTCAGGCGCTCCGTGAGGCTGCGGACGTCGGCTTCCAAGCGCTGGCGTTCCGCGGCTTGCGTGCTCAGCCCAGCCTGAGACTGAGCCAACTCTTTGCTCAAAGCGTCGATCTTGTTGCTCAGAGCATCGATCTCGGCCTTGTGCTGCAGCACTTCGGCATCCAGTTTTGCCGACCAGCTCTTGATCAAGTCCTGTTCCCGTTGCGCCATCTCTCCCGTGCTCGCTGGCGTCACGCCTGACGGCGCACCTGGCTGCGATGATTGCGGTGCCGACAGCTGGATCGACTGAGGTGCGGCACGTTGTGGCTGTGAAACGGTTGACACCGTGCGGGCCGCGAGCACGATGGCAGCGCTGAGACCCACGGCAACAGCGATCGCCCCGGCAACGAGCGCTAGTCTGCGCGACGGCGACAGCAGGAGCAATCCGGCGATTGCAATCACGAGGCCGACGGCGGCAAAAATACTCTGGCCAGCATTAATCATGGGTTACTCACTGAAATCCTGCACGCAACTTCGCACCCTTCGCGGGTCGCGACAATGCGGCGCGATCGAACATTATCGAACTTTTACGACAACCGGATCGACTGAGACACCGCGGCAACAGTCCGGAATCTCAAGTGACGCGAATATATCCACTCATGCCGGTCTCCTGATGCTCGATGACATGGCAATGCAGTAGCCAGTCGCCCAGGTTGTCGGCGACCAGCGCCACGTCGATCCGCTCGTCGGGATAAACCAGGGCGGTGTCGGTCCAGATCGGCGGCAATGCCCGCTTGTCCGAGCGCAGCAGCTTGAAGCTCATGCCGTGCAGGTGAATGGGATGGGGATGCGGCGTGCGATTGTGCAGGCCTAAAATGTAGCTGCGGCCGAGTTTCAGCTCCGCCAGCGGCGCCTGTGGATCTGGCGATGCGCCTGGCCAGGGCGTGCTGTTGATCGCCCAGAACGAATAGCCGAGATCGCCGCAGTATTTGCTTTTTTCGATCTGCTCCGCGGTCGCGGTGAACTCGAGCGGGATGGTCGCAGCGGTCGACAAATCCGGCTCCGCTATCGGATTTTGGGGTAACGGCTTGACGTCACCGAGTGCACGTTTACGGGAGGTCCCGGCCGCCCGCAGTCGCGCCACCGTCAGCGGGCTCGGCGACGAGAAATCGCGCACCGTCACGTACGCCCCTTCCGTGTCAGGGATCCGCACGATGATATCAGCGCGCTGGCCCGGTCCAACCGCCAGATTGTCGAGCGGAATGGGCTTTTGCAAAGGATTGCCGTCGAGGGCGATGACGAGGCCCGGCGCACCCTCGATCGCCAGCTTGTAAACCCGCGTCACGTCGGTGACCACCAGCCGCAACCGCGTCAGCGACCCCGCAGGCGCGTCGTAGTCCGGTTCGCGCCGCCAATTCGTCGTCCGGATCGTGCCGTACGTTCCCGCCCGAGCCGTCTGCCGTGGCGCGTACAAGGTGATGAACTGGCCGTCGTCGCCAAGCCGCCAATCCCGGAGATTGAGGGCGATGTCTGCATCGAAGCCTGGATCTTTCGCCTCCTCAACAATGAGGAGTCCCGTCAATCCACGGCTCATCTGCACCAGCGAGTTGCAATGCGGATGATACCAAAAACTGCCGGCATCCGGCGGGTTGAACGTATAATCGAACGCCTCGTTCGGCTGCACCAGGGGCTGGGTCAGGAAGGGCACGCCGTCCATGGCGATAGGCAATCTTATTCCATGCCAATGAATGGTCGTCGGCTCGCTTAGACCATTGCGCAGCCGAACACCAAGCTGCTCGCCCTGCTTCACGCGCAGAACAGGGGCCGGCGCCCGATCGCCGTAGGAGAACACGTTGCGCGTCATGCCGCCCTCGGCCAGCGCGCACTCGGTCTCGCGCGGCTCGAGCGTCGCACGTGTCGTCTCCCGGGCACCCGCTAGCTTCGAGACCAGCACGTTGCCGGCAACCGCCGACGCCAGAACGGTTCCGCCGGCTAAAACCGCCCGCCGCGTGAGGCTCGACGATGCCATGGATGAAACTTCCTCCGCGATCCCTTGCACGCGACACCGATGGCTCGAGACGACAAAAGTACTGGTGCTGGATCACATCGAGGCGTGGCGAGGCTTGGCGTCGCCGTTGGCAAAGATAACAATCCGACAACAGTCCTTGTACCAGATCTGCCACGTCCTGGCTGCTAGACCTCGGACGAACGGTAGCGCTGGACTATAGCGCCGCCCCCATCCGCACCACAGGAGAAACGTCGCACGACACCCCTTGCTCGCCAAGTACCAGCTGAGAAGCGCTCGCGACCGGTGGGATCGCGCTGATCTGCCACCGGCCTATCACTCAGGCCTTTGAGCGCCCCATCGTCACGGCCGAGCCAATCTCGGCTGCAGCGATTGAATTTGGCCCAGTGTTGCCCGTTCGCAGCACCTCTGCGCTTGCGGGGCCGCAGTGCTACGCTTATGCTCCAGCGCATATCGCCAGGGGGCAAGTTCAGCGTCAGCACCCGGACATTATATAATCGGGTTTTGACAAGCGGCCCAGGCCGCACCTTCCCCCTCGGCGACGCGGATGGCGTCGCGTGAGTGAAGCGACTGCGGGGGTGGAATGCTAGCGGCGTTGATCGACTTTTCAATTCGTTTTCGTGTGCTCGTTCTGGGTGCCGCTGCCGCGCTGATCTTTTTTGGATCCGACCGTCTTCGGCAGATGCCGGTCGACATTCTCCCGGAATTTTCGCCGCCGATCGTGGAAATCCAGACAGAGGCCATCGGGCTGTCCGCCGCCGAGGTGGAAACGATGGTCTCGCTCAGTATCGAAGAACTGATGTCGGGACTGCCGTGGCTGAAATCGCT
>JANXRM010000263.1 GCA_025353015.1 Hyphomicrobiales bacterium | reverse complement strand
GCATGAAGGTCTGGCGTCTCCCCGCGGGCACGCCGCAATCCCAGGGCAAGGCGTTGATCAATTTGTTGCCGCTGGAACAGGACGAGACGATAACGACCATTCTGCCGCTGCCGGAGGATGTCGAGACCTGGAACAAATATGAATTGATGTTCGCGACCAAGCTCGGTCGTGTCAGGCGCAACAGCCTGATGGATTTCGAGAACATCAACCGCAACGGTAAAATCGCCATGAAGCTTGAGGCCGCGGTGGCCGAGGGCGAGGAAGACGACGACAAGGCGAAGGGCAAGGACGCGGCGAAGGATCAGGCGGGGAGCGAGGCCGACGCGGTGCCATCAGTCAGCGACCGGATCATCGGCGTCGCCATCAGCCAGCCGACCGACGACGTACTCTTGACGACGGCGCACGGCCAGTCGATCAGGTTCGCCGCCGACGACGTGCGCCTGTTCAAGGGCCGCGATTCGACGGGCGTGCGCGGCATCCGCCTGGAGGACGAGGACGTCGTGATCTCGATGGCGATCCTGCATCACGTCGAGGCGAGCCCGGCGGAGCGCGCAGCTTACCTCAAGCAGTCGGCGGCCATGCGACGGGCGCAGACGGGTGAAGCCGAAACCGAGGTGACGGGCGTCACGCCGGAGCCGGACGAAACGTTGGAGGGGCCGGCCGAGTTGACGCCGGAGCGTTATGCCGAGCTTGGCGGGCGCGAGCAGTTCGTACTGACGGTGTCGGAACGCGGCTTCGGCAAGCGGTCGTCCACCTACGAATACCGGATCTCCGGACGCGGCGGCAAAGGCATCGTCGCCATGGTCGTGAACGAGCGCAACGGCAACCTTGTTGCGTCGTTCCCGATCGAGCCGACCGACCAGATCATGCTGGTGTCGAATGGTGGCCAGTTGATCCGCTGCCCGGTGCACGATGTCCGCATCGCCGGCCGCAACACGCAGGGCGTGCGCATCTTCAAGACGGACGCCGACGAGAAGGTGGTGTCGGTCGAGCGCATTCCGGATGACGGTTCGAGCACGGACGAGGCGGGTAACGGTGAGGCGGGCGGCCCTGCCACACCCATGGAGCCCGATCCGAGCGGGTGAGGCTTGTGAGTCGGGCCAAGCCCTGCACTTGCGCGACCCAACATCGCTTGCTGCGTGGGAGTTGGGTCGCGCGCGAGCCTGACCCAACCTACACCAGATCGGGGCGCTACCCGCCCGCCCCTGTCGCCCAATCGAACAGAAACTTGACGTTGAGGGCGATGATGATGGCGGCGACGAGCAAAGCTGCGGCGACGAGCCAGCGGGGTGCAACCATCGCGCCCATCTTCGCTTTGCTGGCGGTGAACTGTACGAGCGGGACCACCGCGAACGACAGTTGCAGCGAGAGAACGACCTGGGAGAGGATCAGCAACTTGGCGGTTTCGGCGGTACCATAGAAAAGCGTCACGCCGGCTGCCGGGATGATCGCGAGCGCGCGCGTGACGAGACGGCGCAGCCACGGCGTGAGCTTGAAATTGATGAAGCCTTCCATGACGGCCTGGCCCGCCAGCGTCGCGGTAACCGTGGAATTCAAGCCGCAGCAGAGCAGCGCAATACCGAAGAGCCAGGGCGCCACGAGCGAGCCGAGCAACGGGGACAGCAGGCTGTGCGCCTGCGCCAGTTCCGCCACCTCGGTGCGTCCCGTTTTGTGGAACGTGGCCGCCGCCAAAATCAGGATCGAGGCGTTGATGGTAAGCGCGAACGTGAGCGCAACCGTCGAATCCAAAGTCGCAAAGCGCAGGGCTTCCCGCTTTTCGGCCAGTGTCTCGCCATAGGCGCGCGTCTGGACGATGGCCGAATGCAGGTAAAGATTGTGCGGCATGACCGTCGCCCCGAGAATGCCGAGCGAGAGGTAAAGCATGTCGGGATTGGTGACGATGTCGGTGCGTGGCCAGAAGCCTGCGAGCAACGGCCCCCATTCTGGCTTGGCAAGCGCGATCTGGATGCCGAAGCAGAGCGCGATGATGCCGAGCAGCGCAATGATGAAGGCCTCGAGATAGCGGAACCCCATGCGCTGGAGATAGAGGATCAGGAAGACGTCGAGCGCGGTGACGACGATGCCGATGTCGAGCCGGAGCCCGAAAATCAGGTTGAGGCCGATGGCGGTGCCGATGACTTCCGCGATGTCGGTGGCGATGATCGCGATTTCGGCCAATAGCCACAACGGCCATGCCACCCAGGCGGGATAGGCGTCGCGGCAGGCCTGTGCCAGATCACGTCCCGAGGCGATGGCGAGGCGGGCGCACAACGCCTGCAGGATGACGGCCATCACGTTCGAGAGCAGCGCCACGACAAGCAGCGCATAGCCGAACTTCGAACCACCCGCGAGCGCCGTTGCCCAGTTGCCGGGGTCCATGTACCCGACGGCGATCAGATAGCCGGGCCCCATGTAGGCCGCGGCCCGGCGCATCTTGCTGCCTGAGGACGCGACATCGATGGTGCGGTGCATGTCACTGAAGGCTGCCTCGCCGCGGGCGCGGCGCCAACCATCGTCCGGGGCTTGCGACCCCAATACGTCCACGCTGGCCTGTTCCCGGCGAACCTTCGCCAGACCCGCATTTTCGGTCGCCGGCCGCTGCTGCATCATGCCCCGGGTTCATTCGCTGTCGAGGTGGGAAAGTCCGCCTGTCGAATGCCACACTAGGTAATGCAGTTGCAACTCATTTGCAACTGGAACAGGGTCGCGGCCGCAGAAAATCTCGCCCCGGCAGGGATGTTGAGACTTGGGCGGTGTCGCCCCCGTCCGCACCACACCACGCTGAAAACGCCCGAAAGTCACGATCGGAAAGGTCTTATTCGGCGTCAAACCGCCCGTCTCAAACCGGTCGTTTCATACCCTCGATGGCCGACAACTGCGCCAGGAGATCGCTGTTCGCCGGCAGCATGGTGATGGCCGCCTTGCCGTCCAGAAGCCGCTCGACCTCGAGCACGTCGAACACGGCCTTTGCCACCTGGGGGTCGGCGCTGATGGCCTTCAGCGCCTCGCCGACGATCTTCGGCCGCATGGCGTTGGCCTTGGCGAACTCGATGGCCGCTTCCCGCTCGGCGGTGCTGGTGATGATGCTGACCTGGTTGACGCCGTCCTGCTTGATTGCAGAGGTCACCTGCCTGAGCCGGTTGACCACTTTTTCCTCGATCTGCTTGATCATGTTGGCGTCGCGGAAATGCACTTTGCGGATGTAAACCGAGCCGAGCTTGTAGCCCCATTCGTTCGATTTAGGCGAGACCTCGGCCCGGACCGCGGCGCTCATCTCGTGGCGCGTCTCCAGCATCGCCGAGAGCGGCATGTTGCTGAGCGAGCGGATGGTGGCGTTGTTGACGTTGGCCGCAAGCGAGCCCTGCGGATCCGTGTTCTTGAACAGGAAGCCGACGGGGTCTGATATGAACATCTCATACCAGACGCCGATCCCCATGGGGGCACCTTCCTCGGAATTGACCGGGAGACTGCGCAGGTAGCGCTGATCCAACCGCATATCGAGCACGTGGCGCTTACCGAGCCAATTAACGATGAGTGCTGCAGGCCCGAGATGGAACCAGAGGAAATAGAGCCCTGGCTCCTTCAAGACACCGATGACGCGCCCGAACAACACGTAGACATGGCAGGTCCGCTCCTCGACGACGGCATAAAAGCCGAAGAGCCGGCCCAGGGCGTAGATGAGCCCCTCGAGCGCGATCAGGACGATAAACGTGGTGCCGGCGGCGAAGAGTAGGTTTTGCAGGATTTCCATAAGCGCTTCTCCTGCTTAGCGTTTTTCTGGAATGATCACGTGCTGCGCCTTGGAAAAAAGGCCGAGCCTGACGTTGCGAATATAGGCGGCGAGTACGTCGGGGCCATCGGCTTTGAGCCGCTTCAACTGGTCGGCGAGCGCGATCAAGGGCGAGATCTCGGCTTGTGCCTTCAGCGTTTCAATTTCGACGGCGCGCCGGGATTGCACGATCCGCTGGTCGGCGGAGGCGTGCGCGAGGCTGATGTCGGAGGACACATGATTATGCGCCGTGTTGATGGCAGCCAGCGCCGGTTCCACATCACCTGGCGGTTCGATGGCCGTGATCAGGGACGCATCCATGACGATGCCATAGCGGGCTTCGGCGGACCGGCAATCCTGTTCCATGGCCTCGTTCAGGCTGCGCATGTGCTTGCGCAGGTCGTTGATGGAAATGCCGGCCATGACGCTCATTTCCTCCATCGTCACGGTGCCGTCGGCCGCGGTCACCGATTTCGCCTTCGGCGCTTCGAAGTTAGCGATCCGCTCGCGCACGACGGAAACGAAATAGCCCATGACATGGATGACGGGTTGTTTGACGCCGAACAGGTAGGCGTAGAGGTTGGATTCCGAGACCCGGTAGCGCAACTGGCCTTCGAGGCCCGTGTCGAGCTGATCCTTGGTGACCGCTTGCAGGACGGTGCCGCCCTTGTTAGCCCGGGGATCTTCGAGATCTTTAGCCATGTTGATGGTTTCAGTGGCAACCGAGACCTTGTAGATGCGCTCCCAAGGCCATTTGAAATAAGGCCCGCCAGGGCCGATGACGCGCACCTGGGGATAGACGTAACGCTCACGCTCGTCGGGGCGGAGTTGCTCAGCCAGCGGGGTGTCTAGGGTGGTTGCGTCGCCGAGCCGTTGGGCGCGTCCGAGAACCGTTTTCACGGCGCGCTCATTAGGGTCGACCGTGTAGAAACTGGTCAGGATAAATCGCACCACGAACCAGAAAACGATACCGATCAGCACGCCCGCGGGTAGGGACATCGTCGCCTCCGTTTTCAGTTGTCACGAAATAAACGGCTCTCGAAAGAAGTATACTGCTCTCGAAAGATGACCGATGACATACAAAATGGAGTTAATTGAAAACATTGGCTAATCCGGCAGCCGTCCGATCAGCTCGATCATACGGGCGCGGCCCTCGGGGATCTCCTGGTCATGGGGGGCGAAGACGCGCGCGGCGAGGAAATGCCCTGTCAGAGCGAATCCCGCCTTCAAGTGATCGGCATGGACGTGCCCGCCACGTTCCCCGCGCAGGAAGGGCGGCAACCCCAACAGCCGATCCCGGTACGGCTCGCCAGCGGAGGCAGAGACCGCCCGCCCGGTCTTAGGGGAGACGTAAATCAAGGCATCGTTGCTGCCGGTCGCGGCGCAGCGCGTCAGGTCGAGGCCAAAGCCCAATTCCTCCAGCAGCGCCAGTTCCCAGCGGACCATCAAGGCCGGCCAGACGCTCGGGTCGTCGAGAAAGCCCAGCACGAACAGCGTGATTTCGTAGAGGTTGGCGTGCGGATCGCGCTCCGGCAGGAGGCGAGCGAGGGTAACGAGCGATGAAAGGCCGGCCAAGGCCACCGGCGTTTCCATTGCTTCGGCGGCATACCCACGCCTGAGTTCCACGCCGAGGGCGCCGAGATTTTCCGAGAGGCGGGCCTTCCAGGTGACGTCGACGTGATTGCCGATCTGCAGGATCGGACGCAGCCGTCGCGATCTCCCGCCATGGACGAGACCGAGATGACGGCCGTGCGTGCGCGTAAATACTTCGGCGACCGCGGTCGTCTCGCCGTGCGCCCTGACGGACAGGATAATGCCTTCGTCGGCCCAGTTCATGGGAGGCAGTATAGTCGATGCCCGGCGAATTTGGGCGTGATCATGTGGTCATAGTCGCGCGTTGCTGGTCATGCACTGCCCGGCTTCGGTCGAACGATGGGCTGGGTGCCCGGCGGCAAGGTGCCCGGCACCTGGACGATCGCGCACGGCTTGGCAGTGGCGCGGCACTGGTAAGCGCCGTCGGGCCGTCGGCCACATTCGATGGTTTTCTGCCAGGCGAGTCGCCAGCTGGAAAACGCTTCGCCATGCTTGCGCGCTTCGGTCACCCAAGCCACGAGGACTTGCCGGCGTGCTTCCAGCTCCGATTTCGGGCTGATCGCAAAGACGAGGATCGCTGGAAAGCACGGGCGATCGGCCGGCTGTGCGGGGCTCGCAGTGATGCCAAGACCTGTCCCCACAAGGGCTGCAACCGTCAAAAAAACTTCGCGATGTAGCATCGAAAAACCACGCTCCGATCAGATGACTGCATCTGCACATGGCGCAATCGCCAGATGCCCGGATTGTCGCTCGAAACGTGGCACGAAATGCGCCCGGCCGCCATTGCAACGCTGATGTCATGTCCTGGCTGATGCCGCTTCTGTCTGGCGAATGAACGCCAGGATCAGGTCTGCGGCCAGTTCGGGCTGCTGGGCCTCCCAGAGATGGAAGCCACCATCCACCAGATGCAACTTGGAGGCTCGGACCAGCGTTTGCATGTAATTTGCTGCGGCTGGCGGGAACATGACCGCACGAGTTCCGCACAATATCTGCACCGGCATATCGAGGCGCTGCAGTTCGGTTGTCAAATCATCGTAGAGGGGGATCGAGGCGGCCCAGATTAATTGCATGCGCGCGCCTGCGAGGTTGGCGAAAAACGAAGCGGCCATTCGTGTCTGGGCAACTGGGTACCTGGGATCAAGAAATTGCCGGCCGATATCGAGGAGCACCGCACGGGCCAGCCGGGCCAACGACAGATTACACGGCGTTTGCGTGGGGACGCCGGACGAGTCCATCAGCGTCAGCGTGACCGCTAGCCCCGGGTGCATTGACGCTAGGCAAGTGGCCACGCCACCGCCTGTGGACTGGCCGGCAATATGCGCCCGCTCGATGCCACGGTCGGCACAGAACTGCCCGACCAGCCGCGCCAAGTCGCGATGCGAAGTCAACGGCACGACGCTACGGTTCCATGTCAGCGACGGCAGGAAAGGGGAAACGACACGCCGGTTGCGAGCCAGGGCGGTCAGCATGCCCCGGTACGCCCAGGGCGCGAGCCCCCAGCCATGCAGAAAGACGACGGGGATGGTGCCATGCGGCCCCTCGTCCAGGTAAGGAACGCGTTGTTTGCCGACGAAAGCAACGTTCTTCATCGCATGGACAATCTCTAGTCCTTCGGAAATTCCAGCCCCATTTCGCGATAGCGTTCGGGATCGTTCTCCCAACCCTCGCGCACCTTGACGAAGAGAAAGAGATGCACAGGCCGCCCGAACATTTCCGTCAGCTCGGTTCGGGCCTGCGTCGAAATGTGCTTAATGGTGCGGCCGCCTTCGCCGAGGACGATCGCGCGCTGACCTTCGCGCTCGACGAAGATGGTCTGCTCGATGCGAACGCCGCCGGCCCGCAGCTCTTTCCAGGCGGTTGTTTCCACCGTGGCCGCGTAGGGCAATTCCTCGTGCAGGTAGGCATAGATCTTTTCGCGCGTGATCTCAGCCGCTGTCAGCCGCTCGTTGGCGTCGGTGATCTCATCCTCCGGGTAGTGCCAGGGGCCTGCGGGAACGGTGCGGCCGAGGAAGGCTCGCAATTCGGCGACGCCGCTGCCTTTCAAGGCCGAAATGTTGAACGTCTCGGTGAAGGGGTGACGCTTATTCAGCTCGGCAATCAGCGGCAGCAGCTTTTCTTTCTTCAGCGTATCGACCTTGTTGAGGAGGAGCAGGCGCGGGGCTGCGATCTGCTTCAGGCTCTCCAGGATGCGCTCGACGTCCTCGGTGATGCCCCGCTCGGCATCGACCAGAAACGCCACGACATCGGCATCGCCCGCAACCGTCGTCGCCGCCTCCACCATGGCCCGGTCCAGGCGGCGGCGCGGCGCAAAGAGGCCTGGCGTATCGATGAACACGAGCTGAGCTTTGCCCTCCATGGCAATGCCACGGATTGGTACTCGGGTCGTTTGGACCTTGCGCGAGACGATCGTGATCTTAGCGCCGACCAGCGCATTAACCAGCGTCGACTTGCCGGCGTTCGGCGCACCGATGATGGCGATGAAACCACACCGGCGACCATCTTCAACGGATGGGCCGGCAGGTAATGTTGTTCCAGTCGCTGATGCATCGGTCATTTGTTTTTTCCCAAGACGCCTTCGCGGCCGAGGACGGCGGTCGCTGCCGCCTGCTCCGCGATGCGCTTGCTGGCGCCGATACCGCGGGCCGGCTTCAGCCCGCTGATTTGAACTTCGGTTGTAAAACGGGGGGCATGGTCGGGGCCTTCCCGCGAGATTTCGATGTAGACCGGGAGTGCCTTGCCTTGGCCTTGCGCCCACTCCTGCAAGGCCGACTTCGGGTCGGTGGCGGTTTCCGGGAGGCCTGATAGCAGGGGCGTCCAAAGGCGCCGGACGACCTCGCGGACGACCGGAAATCCGGCTTCCTGGAAGATCGCAGCCAGCAAAGCTTCAACCGCATCGGCGAGGATCGTATCCTTGTCGCGGCCGCCGCTTTCCTCCTCGGAGGCCGACAGCTTCAAGGCCGTTCCCAAGTCCAGGTTGCGGCCGATATGGGCGCACGCATCCTTGCGCACCAGGCGGTTGAAGCGTCGCGCCAGAGCGCCTTCGCTGGCCACGGGATCCAGTTCGAGCAGTAATTCCGCGATCGTGAGGCCGAGGACCCGGTCGCCGAGGAACTCCAGGCGCTCGTTGTCGTCGACGGGCTTTTTCTCGGTACGGGTGCTGGCGTGGGTCAACGCGCGGTCGAGCAATGCGCGGCTCTTGAAGTGATAGCCGAGCGCCGTCTCGAGACCTTTTAAATTGCGACCGCGCACAACTGTGCCTCCTCGGTCTTGGTGGGGGCCAGGGCTAAAGCCAGGGCATTGCCCAAAGCACAGGATCGGGTCTGGTCCGGCATTGGTGATCCCAAAAATTCAGCTCCGAAGTTCGTCCGGGCCAGATGGCCGGTAGTCGATCTGCTGGGCGGCGGAAAAGGCCACTGTTGATCAATACA
Organism: Hyphomicrobiales bacterium; assembly: GCA_025353015.1. Lineage (GTDB taxonomy): Bacteria > Pseudomonadota > Alphaproteobacteria > Rhizobiales > Hyphomicrobiaceae. The sequence goes on along the minus strand of JANXRM010000263.1, from coordinate 9,995 downwards.
CGCCTTATGGCCCGCGCCGATCAACCCGGGGGGCGCCAATCCGCGCGTCGTAAGTCAGGAACTACAATAACAAGCAGGTTGCTCTGCGCAAGGATGAGACGGCGCCAACCCGCCCGATTTTGTATCCGTTTCAGGCCCCATTATCGGACAAGGCTGAAGATGCGCCGCCAGCGCACGTCGAACGGCCAAGTCCAGGGGCGCAGCAGGCGGAATGTGCCGGGTTCATCGACCGCGGCCGAGAAAAAGATCAGGTCGGCGCGGCCAACGAGGTTTTCGAACGGCACGAAGCCAACGCCGTAGCGGTGTGGCGGTACGCGGCTGTCCGTCGAGTTGTCGCGGTTGTCACCCATCATGAAATAGTGACCGGCGGGCACCTTGTAGGGGCCAGCGTTGTCGTAGTCGCCGTCCGGCCGGGCATCCAAAACCGTGTACTTGACGCCTTCCGGCAGCGTTTCCTCATACCGCTTTGTGCGGCGCTCGCGGCCATCTTCCTCGGTCTGGACAAAATCTTCAATCTGCCGGCGGGGCACTTCCTGGCCATTGATCGAAACGATGCCGTTGCGGACGAGAATTTCGTCGCCGGGCATTCCGATCAGGCGCTTGATGTAATCGGTCGAGGGCTCACGCGGCAGCTTGAACACCACCACATCGCCACGCTTGGGCTGACTGGCGAAGACGCGGCCTGAGAACAGGTTGATTCCCAAGGGAAACGTATAGCGGCTGTAACCGTAGGCGAGCTTGGACACGAACAGATAGTCGCCGATCAGCAGCGTCGACTGCATCGATCCCGAGGGGATGTTGAACGGTTGGTAGAAAAAAACGCGGACAAAGAAGGCGATCACGAGCGCGTGGAAGAAGATATTGACGACTTCTCTCCAGCCGCCGTCCTTGGCCGTGCTGACTTCGGATTTGGATTTCATCATTCCGTCCGTGCCCAGCGTTCTGGCTCAGGTGTTGTGGTGACCACTTCAGTCGCGCCCCTATACCGGTTCCAGGCATCCGGCGCAATTGTCGAGCCCGTCGCATGGCGTGCGGCAGGCTTCCTGGGAAAGACCGCCAAACCTCAACGCGGATCGGCGGTATCCAGGACGCCTGAAATGATGACGATGGCCTGCGCCATGGGGTAGTCGTCGGTCAAGGTGAGATCGATGCGGGCCCGATAGCCAGCGGGTGTCATCAGGGCGAGTTGGGCAGCGGCACCACCCGTCAGGACGAGGGTCGGGCGGCCCGAAGGTAAATTGACGACGCCCATATCGCGCCAGAACACGCCTTTCCGGAGGCCCGTTCCCAACGCCTTGGAGCAGGCCTCCTTGGCCGCAAACCGCTTGGCGTAGGACGCTGCGCGCTGGCGGCGGCGGTCCGACTTCCGCTGCTCGGTCTCGGTGAAAATGCGCTGCACGAACCTGTCGCCGAACCGTTCCAGCGTTTCCTCGATGCGCCTGATGTCGATGACGTCGTTGCCAAGGCCTATGATCATCGGGTGGTCTCCAGCGCTGGCTGGCGCGCGGCATCCATCAAAGCGCGCATGCGGCCGATGGCGGGCGACAGGCCACCGAAAATGGCCTCACCGATCAGGAAATGGCCGATATTGAGTTCCACGACTTCAGGGATCTGCGCGATGGCACGGACGGTATTGTAGGTGAGCCCGTGGCCGGCATGGACCTCGAGGCCGGCCGCACGAGCACGCCGGGCGCCCTCGGCCAAGCGGGCAATCTCACGAGCGATGCCCGCTGCCTTGTTGTCGAGAGCCTGTTCGCAATAGGTGCCCGTATGCAACTCGACAATATCGGCGCCGAGCTTGGCCGAGGCTTCGATGGCGCCAACGTCGGCTTCTATGAATAGCGACACCCTAATCCCCGCAGCCTTGAGATCGGCGATCAGCGGGGCGAGGTGTTTGGCACCGCCGACCACGTCAAGGCCACCCTCGGTCGTGCGTTCCTCGCGCTTTTCCGGCACCAGACAGCAGGCGTGCGGCACGTGGCGCAGCGCAATGGCGAGCATTTCCGGGGTGGCCGCCATCTCAAAGTTGAGCGGACGGGTCAATTCGTCCTTGAGGCGCGCGATATCAGTGTCTGAGATGTGCCGCCGGTCCTCACGCAGGTGTGCCGTAATGCCGTCGGCGCCAGCCTCGATGGCCAAGTGGGCCGCCCGCAGGGGATCGGGATGGCGTCCTCCTCGGGCGTTGCGGATGGTGGCCACGTGATCGATGTTGACGCCGAGGCGCAAAGGGCTGACGCGCGGAGTATGGTGCATCGGAGGCTCTGTTCTCAGGGACCGCAGGGGTAACATCCGGGAATATACGCCAATTCAGCGGCGGGCACAGCATCGGATGGCACGATGCCCAAGCTAAGAGTGCAGTTAGGAGAGCGGCTCATTGAGCGCATGACGCATCGAGCGCAATGCAGAGTTTCGATAGATCGGGTATGTTGTCGATACGATTCGTACGGCTCCAGGCTGCGGAGCATGAAACAGGGCGTCCCGCACCGGCCTCCAGACCGCAATGACCAGGCCAACCACCAGGCTAACCGAAACGCCCACCCATCAGGACAGGCTCATCAGGACAGGCTCATGACGTCGCAATCGCTCCTCGCCATCGTTCTCGGTGCCGGCAAAGGCACCCGGATGAAGTCTGCGCGCCCTAAGGTGCTGCATGAGGTGGCGGGGCTGTCGATGCTCGGGCATGTCTTGCGCACCGTTCAGATGGCTGGCGCCGGCCGAATTGCAGTCGTTGTTGGGCCTGACATGGAGGCAGTCGCCGCCGAGGCGCGCCGGCATGCAGCCGCAGCCGAGGTCTCGGTTCAGCCACAGCAATTGGGCACCGGCGACGCCGTCAAGGCCGCCCGGGCATCGATTGCGGCGCATAACGGGCACGTCATTGTCCTGTTCGCCGACTCGCCTCTGTTCCGGCCTGAAACATTGACGGCCGTCCGCCGCATGTTGGACGAGACGGCGGATGTCGCCGTCGTCGGTTTCGAAGCGGCCGATCCGACGAATTACGGCCGTTTGGTTCAAGGCGCCGACGGCCAGCTGGAGGCCATCCGCGAGCACAAGGACGCGACCGAGGCCGAGCGCGGCATCACGCTCTGCAACGCCGGTGTGATGGGCTTTCGTTCGGCGCGCTTTCTGGAAATCGTCGACGCCATCGGCAACGACAACGCCAACCGCGAATACTACCTCACGGACGCGGTCGCCATCGCCCGGTCGAAGGGCCTCGCTGCACGGGCCATCGTCTGTGCCGAGGATGAGGTGCTCGGCGTTAATTCACGCGATCAACTCGCCGAAGCCGAAGCGATCTGGCAGCGCCGCCGGCGCCATCAAGCCATGGTCGACGGTGCCACTTTGATCGCCCCGGAAACCGTGTGGTTCTCTTATGACACATCGGTTGGCCGCGACGTGACGATCGAGCCCAATGTGTTTTTCGGCCGTGGCGTCGCCGTCGAGGACCGGGTTCTGATCAAGGCGAATACGCATATCGACGGCGCCGACGCCAAGAGCCAGCTCGGCGTGCGGCTCGCGGCGGGGGCCGAGATTGGCCCGTTCGCGCGTCTGCGGCCCGGCGCCAACATCGGTGCCGGCGTGCACATCGGCAATTTCGTCGAGGTCAAGAACGCGACGATGGAGGCGGGATCGAAAGCCAACCATCTGTCCTACATCGGCGACGGCCGCGTCGGCGCTGGCGCTAACATCGGTGCCGGCACGATTTTCTGCAATTACGACGGCTTCTTTAAGCATTTCACCGACATCGGCGCCGGCGCCTTCGTCGGCTCGAACACGTCGCTGGTGGCACCCGTGAAAATCGGCGCCGGCGCGTTCGTGGCCTCCGGCAGCGTCATCACCCGGGACGTGACGGCGGATGCGCTGGCGATCGAGCGCGCAAAGCAAGAAGAACGTTTGGGATGGGCGGCGAAATTCCGGTCCATGATGCAACGGCGCAAGGCTGAACGAAAAGCCTGAAGGGTCGAACTGAGCATAAGCGTCGGAACGTAACGCGGTAAATTGGCGACATCGAATGTGAGTTGTAGCCGGCGTGTTTCTTGCACAGAACGTGCGCACAGATGCGCTGTGCCACGTCGTTGTCGGGTGACTGGCGTGATCGGTGCATATTCCGGTCGGATCAAATCAAGTCGAGCAAGGATGAACAGCCATGTGTGGGATAGTCGGAATCCTGGGCACCAAGCCCGTGGCATTGGATCTGGTCGATGCGCTACGCCGCCTTGAATATCGCGGCTATGACTCCGCCGGCATCGCTACGATCGAGGGCGGGCTGCTGCAGCGCCGCCGCGCCGAGGGCAAGCTTCGCAATCTGTCGGACCGGCTGTCGACCGAGCCGCTGGCAGGCCTTGTCGGCATCGGCCACACGCGCTGGGCAACGCACGGCAAGCCGACCGAACGCAATGCTCATCCGCACATGACCGAGAAGGTCTCGGTCGTCCATAACGGCATCATCGAGAATTTCCGCGAGCTCAAGGAAGAGCTGACCCGCGCTGGCGCGGTCTTTGCGTCCGATACCGATACCGAGGTCGTGGCCCACCTGATCACGCACGAGATGAAAAAGGGCGCCGATCCCATCGCCGCCACCAAGGCGGCACTCGCCCGGCTGAAAGGCGCGTTCGCGCTCGCCATCATCTTTGCGGGGCACGACAACCTGATGATCGGCGCTCGCGAGGGCAGCCCCCTCGCCATCGGTCACGGCGACGGCGAGATGTTCTTAGGGTCGGATGCCATCGCCTTGGCGCCGTTCACGAGCCAGATCACCTATCTCGACGAAGGCGACTGGGTTGTGCTGACCCGCGGTTCGCTCGACATTCGCGACCGCCAGGGACGGCGCGTCGATCGCCCGATGATTACGTCGCAGGCCTCGGGTTTCCTGGTCGACAAAGGCAATCACCGCCACTTCATGCTCAAGGAGATCCACGAGCAGCCGGAAGTGATCAGTCACACGCTGACCAATTACATCGACATGAGCGAGGGCCGGGTCAATTTCCCCGATATCGGTCTCGAGCTAGCGAAAATCACGCGGGTAACAATCTCGGCCTGCGGCACGGCCTATTATGCCGGACTCGTCGCGAAATACTGGATAGAAAAATACGCCCGCGTTCCCGTCGAGATCGACGTTGCATCGGAGCTGCGCTATCGCGAAGCGCCGTTGCCGGAAGGGGGACTTGCAGTCTTCGTTTCGCAGTCGGGCGAAACCGCCGACACCTTGGCGACGCTTCGGTATTGCAAAGCCAACGGTCAGCGCATTGCCTCCGTGGTCAATGTGCGGACATCGACGATCGCCCGCGAGAGCCACGCGGTTCTGCCGACGCTCGCTGGTCCCGAAATCGGCGTCGCCTCCACCAAGGCGTTCACCTGCCAGCTCTCGACGCTGGCCTGCCTCGCGCTGGCCTTGGCGCGCGCCAAAGGTCAGATCAGCGACGACAAGGAGCGCGAGCTGGTGCGCGCCCTGACCGAAGTGCCCCGGCACATCTCGAGCCTGTTGCGCGACGAACGCCGGTATGAGGAGCTTGCTCACTATTTGTCCAAGGCGCGCGACGTGCTCTATCTCGGGCGCGGCATCTCATATCCCATCGCGCTCGAAGGCGCGCTGAAGCTGAAGGAAATCTCCTATATCCACGCCGAAGGCTACGCCGCGGGCGAGCTCAAGCACGGACCGATCGCATTGATCGACGAAAACGTGCCGGTCGTGGTCGTCGCGCCCGAGGACGAACTGTTCGACAAGACCGTCTCCAATATGCAGGAAGTGCATGCGCGTGGCGGCCAGATCATCCTGGTCTCGAACGTCGAGCCGGATGCGACGGGCTGCAGCGTGGTGGCGCATCTGCGCATGCCGGCCGTACATCCCTTCGTCGTGCCGCTGATCTATGCGATTCCGATGCAGCTGATGGCCTACCACACAGCCACTTTCATGGGCACGGACGTCGATCAACCGCGGAATCTGGCGAAATCCGTCACGGTCGAATAGATTCTGTGGAACAACAGGCCGCTAAAGGCGGAAAATGCGACCCTGAATTGCCTTATTGGGTCGCATTGTCCTAATGTGCGGTGAGAAGGGGTGCTCTCGCGTTACAAAAGAACGGTTAGGGTAGGCTGCCATGGCTCGATCCGGCATGGCTCGCGTTGAAGCGACGCTGGCACTATTTTTATCACTCGGACTGCTGACGGCAGTGCCTGAGGCAGCTTGGGCACAGTCGACAGCGCCGGCGGGTCAGGCGACGCCGGACCAGCAGCCGGCCAAGGCGTCGAAGAAGAAGTCGGCGGCATCGAAACCGGGCGCGCAGGGCGCAGACGCCGGTCAGGGGAGTGATGCTGCCAAGAGGGCTACGCCCGATCCTGCGGCGGTGCAGAAAGTCCTCGATTCAGCACAGAAATCACTCGATGCCGGCAAGGCCGACGTTGCGCTCAATCAAGTCAACGCTTTGATTTCGGGCGGTGGACTCGAGACGCGGTCCATGGCGCGGGCGCTGGCCGTGCGAGGGTACGCCTATAAGAAGCAAAGCAAGCCGGCCCAGGCCATTGCCGACCTGCAAAGCGCCCTCTGGCTGAAGGACGGCTTGACCGAGACGGAGCGGGCTTCGGCGTTACAGGCGCGCTCGGAAGCGTACCGCGAAGCCGGGCTTGGTGATGCACCACCCATTTCGGGGGGCAAGGCCAACACGTCATCCGGTTCTGGACAGCAGTCGCGACCGATCGCGACCGCAACGGTTGCACCGCGACCATCATCGGAACCAACCAGCGGCGTCAGCAATTTTTTCTCCAACCTTTTCGGCGGCCCGAAAGCAGTACCCGAACCGGTGCGTGCAGCAGTACCGGGGCCGGCTGCAGTCGATCCAGCCGTTTCCTCGTGGTCGGATGCGGCGACCAGCGTCAAGCCCGCAGCGCAGAAGACGGCCGCCAAAACGGCCGCAGTTGAGAAACCGAAAAAGGAAACTCCGACGAAGGTCGCCGCCGCGGCACCTGTTGCAGCAACGGCCGCGGTAGCCGCCGCACCGCCGACCGCTGCCGTTCCAGCATCGGCCGGCGTGGTCACGTCGACAGGGCAACCCGTCGCGGCGATCCGCATACAACTCGTGGCTGTGCGCACCGTCGAAGAGGCGCAGCAGATCTCGATGCGTGTCAATCGCGAATTCGGTGATCGCATCGGCGGCCGCGATTATGAGATCGAACAAGTGAATTTCGGTGGCATGGGCACGTTCTACAGAGTGCGCATTGGCACCTTTGCCGAGGCGGCAGAGCCCAAGGAACTGTGCGCCTCCATCCGCGCCAAAGGGCTGGACTGCATGTTGCTGATGAAGTGATTCGCGGCGCTCTGCGGCAATAGGCATTGCCGCGACGCTTTGTCTCCTGTAAATCATGCCGCGTCCACCGGGCACCTCGGGTTACCCGGCGTGGTGGAGGCCAATGCAAGATAAGTCACTCAAGTCCGGCAGCGCCAAAACCAGCAGCGCCCAGAGTGCTAGCTCCAAGCCTAGCAGTGCCAACACGGGTGGCGCGTTGTCTGGCCGCGCCAACAGTGTCGGCGCGCCAACCGCCACTTTGGGTGGCAATGGCGTCGATGCCGTGCATGAGCTTGTCGTTGGTGTAGAACCGCCCCACCCTGTGCGCATCGGCGCGCGGCTGCGGAATTACTTCCTGACCGGTCTTGTCGTCGTCGGCCCAGTTACAATCACGCTCTACATCGCTTGGTATGTGATCCATGCCTTCGACAGTTGGGTGAAGCCCTACATTCCCAGCATCTACAATCCGGACAACTATCTGCCGTTCGCGCTTCCAGGCGCCGGCTTGTTGGTGGCCATCATCGGGTTGACCATGATCGGCGCATTGGCCGCGAACCTCTTTGGCCGATCGATCGTCAGCGCCGGGGAGATGATGCTCGATCGGATGCCGATCGTGCGCAACGTCTACAAGGCAGTGAAGCAGATCTTCGAGTCCGTGGTCTCGGCGACCGGCAGCGAGCAACCGTTCCAGAAGGTCGGTGTGATGGAGTTTCCATCGCCTGGCATCTTTGCCATCGTGTTCATCACGGCACCGGCAACCAGCCAGATACAAATGGTGGCCCCCGACGAAGATCTTGTCGCCGTCTTTATGCCCACGCATCTTATGCCACCTTCGGGATTTACCGTTTTCGTGCCGCGGTCGAAGGTGACGTTGGTCGATATTTCGGTCGAGGATGCCGCCAAGATCATACTGTCGGCCGGCATGGTCAATCCAGACAGCCAGGCCCGGCTCAAGCAATTGGCCGAAGCCGCCAAACGGCCAAGCCCAGCCCCGGCCAAGGAACAACCGGTGGCGAAAGACGCGTCGGCGGCCAGCGCGACATTGAAGACCGGTCCGACACAGAAAGACCGCGACACCAAAGAGCGCCGCTCCAAGATTGTCAGCCGGTGATCCAAACGAGGCTCACTGCCCCCAGTTAAGGCCCCACGCTTCGCGTGGCCCATGCCGAGCCGATGAGCCTCGCCGGTATGGTCGCGCCGGTACGGTCTCGCGCAATTCCCTCACGCGCCCTTCCGCCGCCGCCAAGCGCTCATCTGATCGGCCGACGTGTGGCAATGCAGGACGACGGGGCGATCCTTTATCGCGAAGGCCTTGGCGACGCCGGCCGCAACCTCGGCTTCCTTTGTGATCGTGATGCCTTCGGCGCCGAATGATCGGGCCCACATGGCGAAATCGGGGTTTTTCAGGCCGGTTGCGGCGGCATACGGGCGTCCCGGGTAGCGCATCTCATGGTGCATGCCGATGGTGCCATACATCTTGTTGTCGGAGATAACGAGGATCGGGGCTGCGCCATAGAGGCAAGCGGTTGCGATCTCGTTGCCGGTCATCAGCGCGCCACCATCGCCAACAAAGGCCACGACCTGCTTGCCCGGCCGCCGCAAGCCACCGGCCACCGCCATCGGCATGCCCGCCCCCATGGCGCCGACAACAGATGCCAGGAACGTCTGCGTCGACTTGAAACCGATGTAGCGGTGCACGAACGAGCCGAAATTGCCGGCATCGGACGTGATGATCGCGTCGTCGGCCAAGTGCTTGCCGATCTCGCAGACGATCTGGGCGAAGTTGATGCCGTCGGTGGTCGCCTCCCACTTGGGCGCCAACAGCGATTTGTGAATGCTGTTGAGACTTGAGACCCAATCTTTGCGCTTGCTCGCATCCTTGGGCGCACCTTTGGCGAGCAGCCCGCGGATGACGGATTGGGGATCGGCCGCGATGCCGAGTGTCGGGCGCCAGACGCGGCCGATCTCGTTCGGGTCGGGCCAGACGTGCACCAGCGGCAGTTGCGGCTGCGGCGCTGCCGGGAACGTGTAGGACTGGCTGACCGAGTCCGTGATGCGTTCGCCGAGGGCCACGATGAGGTCGGCTTTTTTCATCTCATCGAGGAGCACCTTTGGCACGCGGATGCCCATGTATCCGCCGTAGTTCGGATGATAGGCATCGAAATGGCAGGGGCGGCGGTGCGTCGGGCTGATGGGAAGCATCCACTGCTCGGCCAATGTTTGGAGTTCTGGCTTGACGCCATCGCCCAACAGGCCGCCGCCGACCCAGACCAGCGGCCGCTCGGCTTTCGCCAGCATATCCGCGAGCTTGTCCAGATCTTCGGGCCGTGCGCCGGCATAGGCCCTCGGGCGCGGCTGATCGACCGGGAAATCGGCGGGCTCGTTGAAAATGTCCTCGGGCAGGATAACGGCAACCGGGCCTTGCGTCCCGCTCTCGGCCAAATGGAAGGCGCGCGCAACGGCTTCCGACGCCATGACCGGCTCGTTGACCTCGATGACCGCCTTTGTGACATCAGCGAGAAGCTTCGAATAGTTCTGCTCTTGCAGCGCTAAGCGTCCGAAATCCTTGCGTTCGACCTGCCCGATCAGGATCACCATGGGCGTCGCGTCGTGGTAAGCCGTGTGCAGCGCGACCATGGCATTCGAGAGGCCCGGCCCACGGGAGACGACCACGACGCCAGCCCGCTCGCGCAAGCGCCCATCAGCAACGGCCATGAA
>JANXRM010000258.1 GCA_025353015.1 Hyphomicrobiales bacterium | reverse complement strand
CAGCAGAATGCGGTTGACGATGAAGGCTGGAAAATCCTCGGAAACGGCGGTGGCTTTGCCGAGGCTTTCGACGAAGATCCGCGCCATTCCGAACGTATCGTCGCCGGTGGCGATGCCGCGGATCAGCTCCACGAGTTGCATCACGGGCACCGGGTTCATGAAGTGGATGCCGATGAAACGCTCCGGCTCCTCGGTGACGGCGGCAAGCCGCGTGATCGAGATCGAGGACGTGTTCGACGCGAGAATGGCGCCCTTCTTCGTCTTGCCGCGCATGTCCGTGAAGATGCGGCGCTTGATAGCCTCGTCCTCGGTGGCGGCCTCGATCACGAGATCACAGTCACCGAGGGCGTCCAGCGAGGGCGCGAAGGCCAGCCGCGTCAAGGCCGATTGCATGTCGGCCTCCTTGATCAAGCCGCGCGACACCTGGCGCGTCATGTTGCGCTGGATGGTGCTGATCGCCTTCTCGACGGCTTCCTTCTTGAGATCGTTGATGACGACGTTGTAGCCAGCCAACGCCACCACGTGCGCAATGCCGTTGCCCATCTGGCCGGCACCGATGATGCCGACCTTCTTGATTGCCGCCGCAGGCCCCGAAGGGCTGACCTTTTTCAGTCTGGCCACTACGTCCATCTTCGACTTGCTCCTTGAGCCGTAGCGGCTACTTACCGGCTTTCGCCAATTCGCTGCCAAGTTCCGGCAGCGCCGTGAAAAGATCAGCAACAAGGCCGTAGTCGGCGACCTGGAAGATCGGCGCCTCGGCATCCTTGTTGATGGCGACGATGACCTTCGAGTCCTTCATGCCGGCCAGATGCTGGATCGCGCCGGAAATACCGACGGCGATGTAAAGCTCCGGCGCGACGACCTTGCCGGTCTGCCCGACCTGGAAGTCGTTCGGCACGAAGCCTGCGTCGACCGCGGCGCGCGAGGCGCCCATGGCGGCACCCAGCTTGTCGGCGATCGGCTCGATGTACTTGGTGAAGTTCTCGCCGGACTGCAGGCCGCGGCCGCCCGATATGACGATCTTGGCACTGGCAAGCTCGGGACGGTCCGATTTCGACAGCTCGGCTTTGTCGAACGTTGAAAGTCCGGCCGCACCCGGCCCTGAGATCTTCTCGATGCTGGCCGAACCGGTCAACGCGACGGCCTGAAACGAAGCCGTGCGCACCGTGATGATCTTCTTACTGTCCAAGGACTGCACGGTCTGGATGGCGTTACCGGCGTAGATTGGGCGCTCGAACGTGTCGGCCGCGATCACCTTGATGACGTCGGAAATCTGCATGACGTCAAGCAGCGCCGCCACGCGAGGCAGCACATTCTTGCCGGCAGCCGTTGATGCCGCCATCAATGCATCATAGTTGGCCATCAGCGGCACGATCAGGGCCGCAATTTCTTCCGCCAGCGCGTTGGCATACTGCGGCGCATCGGCGAGCAGTACCTTCTTGACGCCGTCGAGCTTGGCCGCCTGTTCGGCGACGGCTGCGCAGCCGGAGCCCGCGACCAGCACGTGCACATCGCTCCCCATCGCTTTTGCAGCGCTCATCGCCTTCAGAATGGCCGAGCCGAGCGTCGCGTTGTTGTGGTCAGCGAGAAGCAGAACGCTCATCAGATGATCCCCGCGTCTTTGAGTTTGGCGACCAGTTCAGCCGGATTGGCAACCTTCACACCCGCTTTGCGGCCGGGCGGTTCCGTGGTCTTGAGCACCTTGAGGCGCGCCTTCATCTCGACGCCGAGATCGGCCGGCTTCTTGATGTCGAGCGGCTTTTTCTTGGCCTTCATGATGTTCGGCAGCGAGGCGTAGCGCGGTTCGTTCAAGCGCAGATCCGTCGTCACGATCGCTGGCATCTTGAGCTTGATCGTCTCGAGCCCACCGTCGACCTCGCGCGTGACGGCGAGCGTCTGACCATCGATGGCGATCTTCGAGGCGAACGTGCCTTGCGACCAGCCGAGGAGGGCCGCTAACATCTGGCCCGTCTGGTTGCAGTCGTCGTCGATGGCCTGCTTGCCTGTGATCACCAGGCTTGGCTTTTCCGCATCGACGATTGCTTTGAGGAATTTTGCAACCGTGAGCGGCTCGACGGCTTCGTCACCGGTCTCGACGAGGATGCCGCGATCGGCGCCCATGGCGAGGGCGGTGCGAATCGTCTCCTGGGCCTTGGCTGGGCCGACGGAAACAACGACGATCTCGGTGACCGCGCCTTTTTCCTTGAGACGGATGGCCTCTTCGACCGCGATCTCATCGAACGGGTTCATTGACATCTTGACGTTGGCGAGCTCGACGCCCGAACCATCCGCCTTGACCCTGATCTTGACGTTGTAATCGACAACCCGTTTCACGGGCACCAAGACCTTCATCGTCTCATCGCTCCCAGCTTCGACCGTAGATTTTCTTCGTCCCTAGATCACGTAGTCCCTAGATCACGTATCCGCTCAAATTGTCGCCGACGATTAGGAGTCAAGTCTTTTTGGCCCCATGCGGCTGTCGCAATTTCGCCGCAATATATCTCCGAATTTGTGCGGTGCGCCAACCAGAATAAGCTTGAGGCAATTTGCCCTGGGGGTGATTCAGCTTACATTTGCGGCGCCGCAGTTTAGCTCGTCTGGCCGTATTTCTGGCCGTTCACCCGGAAAAACCCTTGTCTTTGCTGTTCCGGCGGCTCAGTCTTAGGGCTGCCATCACTGCAAAAGACTTGTGCATGACGCCCGACCGACGGCGCCATTCCGCGCATCGGGACATCTCGCAAGTGCGAAGACCCTAGTTTTCCGCCACGCTGCTGTCAATTCACTGTCATCACCGCTGCACGAAAAGAGTTAGCAGCGGAGCTTGTGGAAAGCGCAGCAACGGGCTCCCAGGCGCAAGGTTGGGAGTCAGGATTGGGCGTCTGGTGCCCTTTTGGGCACGTTCGTGCGGCCCCACAACCACACTTCACGGCGGCTCATGGCGTAGATGAGGACGGCGCCGGCCAGAATGCCGCCGACGTGCGCCCACCAGGCCACCGGCCCCTTGTCGGGAATGAAGGCCATGACGAATTGCATCAGGATCCACATGCCCAGCACGAACGCGGCATTGATGCGCAGCGGCAGAACCTGGAACGCCAGCACCCAGACCATGACGCGCGGATAGAGAAGAACATAGGCCGTGATGACGCCGGCGACGGCGCCGCTGGCCCCGATCAACGGCACCTTGCCGACCGCCTCCTTCGTCGCAGCCGCCTTGAACAACAGATGCCCGAGCCCGTATTCG
>JANXRM010000026.1 GCA_025353015.1 Hyphomicrobiales bacterium | reverse complement strand
TTTGCGCAAACGGCGTCGGGGTGGCGGCCGAAGATCGACTTGCACCTTCGCAAAAGTGCAATGCACTTTCGCAAAAGTGCAATGGCCATGATGCACTTTCTGAAAAGTGCAATGCACCTTTTGGGAAGTGCATTGCACCCGCCGAAAAGTGCAAGCCCCCCGAGATGCCGACGTCACAGGACGAGGCGATCGACGTCGGCCGCCACCTTTTATCGATCAAGGGAACGATGCGGGGATCGTTCAAGGCGTGGGTTGAAACCGCGTGCCCGTTTTCGTATCGATCGGCGGCGATGTGGATGAAAGCCGCCCGTGAGGCAGACGACGAGATCGCGGCGGACGAGCGTCGTCGCAACGTCAAGCCGCCATTCGAAAGTTTGATACCGACGCGCTTCGCAGCCGACAGCACTTTGACCGACGAGGAACGCTGGCGGCTGATTTGCATAATTCGCGACGGCCCCCGTCACGCCGATGGCACGGCTGGCGCCGCGTTGCCGCGTCTCGTTAATTCGGTCGCACACTGCGTAACCGAGATCCCGCACGCCCGTTTCGACGATTTGCACGACGCCGCCGTCAGAGCCCGAATGCTGCTTCTAGGCGCTTTGTTCGATATCGAGGCCGTGATTGAGATGGCGAAGGCATACCCGGCGCATGGGGTCATGTCGTCGTCAGCGCAAGGCAAGGTAGGCGCATGACAACCCTTAGACCCTACCAATCTGACGCCGTGAACGCGCTGATGGCCGGCTGGCATTCCGGCACGGCCTCGGGCCTCGTCGTGCTCCCGACAGGCACGGGCAAGTCGCTTGTCCAAGCCGAACTCATCCGCCGCCTCGGCACGGCGAGCGATGCCGTTCGCATACTCGCGGTCTCGCACGTCCAGGAACTGATCGCGCAGAACGCGGCGGCGCTGTCCCGGCTCTGGCCTGGGGCACCCATGGGCATCTGCTCGGCGGGCCTAAAGCAGCGCGAAGGTGACGCGCGGATCGTGTTCGGCTCGATTGCCTCGATCTTTCGTGATCCGGCCGCGCTTGGGCCGCGTCATATCGTGCTGATCGACGAAGCACATCTGGTCTCCCATGACGCCGAAACGATGTACGGACGGCTACTGTCGGGGCTCCGGCAGTTGGTGCCACATCTGTCGATCGGCGGCTTGACGGCGACACCGTACCGCCTCACCACAGGCCGGCTCACCGAAGCCTACGAAGGTGCGCCGGCGGTATTCGAGCGCGTGGTCTACGAGGCTCGGCTTTCTGATATGATCGAAGCGGGCTGGCTGTCGCCGCTGACGAGCAAAGCCACCGTGACCCGCTTCGATCTCAATGGCGTCAAGACGCGGGCCGGCGAGTACGTGGCCGGCGAGCTGAGCGCGCGTGTGAACAACGATGCGTTGAATGAGCAGATCATCGGCCAAACGCTTGCCATGGCGTCGGATCGGAAGTCCTGGCTGGTGTTCGCGGTCGGGCACGATCACGCGCGCGCACTGGGATCGGTGCTTAGCGACTTCGGCATCCCGAACGCCGTAATCCTTGGTGACACGCACAGCGAGGCACGGACCCGCGCCATCGGGGCGTTCCGTGCCGGTCGGCTTCGCGCGCTGGTCTCGGTTGGCGTTCTGACGACTGGTTTTGATGCGCCGAACGTCGATTGCATTCTCATGGCGCGGCCGACGAAATCGCCAGGGCTCTATGTCCAGATGCTTGGTCGCGGCATGCGTCTCGCCGAGGGCAAGCGCAACTGCATCGTCCTCGATTTCGCCGGCAACGTGAAGCGTCTCGGCCCGGTTGACGAGATCGACGGCGGCGATGCGCGCGGCATCAGCGAGAAGCTGGAGGCTAAGGCGCGTGAGTGTCCGGTCTGCGCGACACTGGTCAGCGCCAAACGGTCGAAGTGCCCTGATTGCGGGCATGTGTTCAGCATACCGCGTGGGCTTGCTAAGCCCGAATTGTCGCAAGCGGCAGTCGTCTCGTCTGAGGCCGAGCACTGCTGGTTCGACGTCGAGCGCGTCACCTACGCCCGGCACGAAAAGGACGGCCGGCAATCGTTGCGCGTCATGTACGAAGTCGAAGGTCATCAATGGCCGATTTCGGAGTTTCACGGCTTCTCGGGGTCGCCGTCTTGGGCATGGCGCCGTTTCTGGGAAAAGCGATCGACTGAGCCCCTGCCGGACAATATGTCGGACGCACTGGCGATGGTCGTGTCGCTGCCAATTCCGTGCCGCATCTGGTGCCGTCGTGATGGCAAGTTTTGGAACGTGCGCAAAGCGCAATTCGACAATCGATCAAAGAGGGCGGCGTAATGAAGATGGACAACACGATGACGACTATGACGACGATGCCAGACGTGCGGCCGGATAAGCATTTGGCCCGCGCCGTGTTCGCCAAGCTGCGCGCTGGGCCGCGCACGATCTCAAGGCTGATAGACGAGACCGGATACGCCGAGGCGCTGCTTCGTTCGCGGCTCCAGCGATGGTGTGAGGAAGGGCGTTGCATCGGCCGCATCGTCGGCGGCGACGATGCGCGGGGCTTCGTGATTAAATATCGGATGAACGAGGCGTTTGTCGAGGGTGGCGACGATTGTGCTGCGGCCGGGGAGGCCATGCAAAATGCGGCGTGATGATGTAATCTTACAATCTCTGCGAGGCGCCGACTGCATCATCAGTCGCGCGTCGAGAACAGGCGGCCCGCGCGGGTTCAAATCTGCGCTGGCTGACCGTGGCGGGTCGGCTGACTTCGGCGTAGACCAGATCGAAAACGCCATTGAGCAAATGCAGGCGATTGCCGCGATCGACGACGCCCGTGTCCGCCGGCTGGTCGCGGTTGCCGCCAACACGCATGGTTGCAAATGCATGAAAAACATCCGCGAGATTGCCGCCGAAGTAGGAATATCGAAATCGACGGCGCAGCGGTTGCTGAACGAGGGATTGGCGCAGGTGCGGCGATACTTTGAAGGTGTGGACTTTGAGCCACTATCGCCGTGGGACAAATCAGTGCAGATGTAACGCATGGCTGCAACTGCGGCCGTTAGCCCGGCGGGAGAAATCCCGGCCGGGCTTTTTTGTTTTGGAGGCCATATGCCCATACCCCCGCCTCGCTATCAGAGTTCCGAGCAGCGCGCAGTGATCAACGGCAACGCCGTCACACTGCCGGCCGGTGCTATGCAGGACATGAACCGCGCCCGAGCCATCGAGGTCGCTCAACTCGCCGGAACTTTCGTCGATTGCCCGGATGCCTCAGGCGCCGCGTTGGCCTCGATGGATCGGGAGTGTGGCGCAGCAGGCCTGTTCCCTGATTGGCGCGCAGTCAAAGCGGCCGCCCGAAGTGCGGGCAAGGCCGTGCCGGGTCATTTTCTGCCGATGGTCGGCCGTCCCGATACGAGTGAACGGTTCAATTTCGACACGCGCGGCGCCGAAAAACGCCGCGCCTGGGCCTATGTTTTTGCGCCCGGCGTTATCGATCAAACAGTCGAGCAAACCGTCGATTTCGTGGCGTTCAATTGGTGGTGAAGCCAGCCGCAGCAATCAGCACAACCACAAGGATGAACAAATGCAACTAACCGAAGTGCGACCGTTGAAGCCCTTCTGCGGAACGTATGCATGCTCTGTCGCCGACGCGGACTGCATAGACGATGTGCTGACCGACAAAGACGGCGTTGTCGCCAAAACCCGCCAGCCGCGAAAACTCTTCGTAGGTCTGGTACCCGTCGAGCGCAGCGCGACACAAGCCGAGGCTGCGGCCATCATTGCTGGCGAACCGTTGCCGAACGGCGTCGAAATTGACGCGGACGTGGCGGCTGAATTCAGAGCGCGCAGCGATCGGAAGTCGGACACGGAACGTCCTCGTGTCGTCGAGCGGCCGGTGCCGGGGACGGTCTCGGTGCCGACTGACATGGCGTCCAGTCTCGTGTCGCGGGGCCTCGCCGAAATCGTTGAGGTCGCGAAGGGCCGCAAGGTGTAATCCGATTGGCGGACTGGTCGAAAAGCTGCGCTCATCGCGAAATGAAAAGTTACGGCTACGATCAGGCATGGGGCATGCGTCCACCACGCCTGGCGCGCGGTCTGGCTCATGGCGGCGATGCGATCATCAAGCACCGCCGGGGGAAGCCGTCCGGTGGCGTGGTCACCATTGATCACGTCGTCGGACGGGCCTGGATGGGCCGCCCGTGGCGGGCGATCATGTGACGGCACCCCCATGAGCCGCCGGCCACATATGCCAGCCAGCGACGAACGTAGGGGCAATGGCGACATATCCGGGGTGGACGGCAGAGCCAGTGTTGCCGGTTCAACAATCGTTGCATTTCGGCAACTATAGGGCTGAAAGTGGCATTTTTATCACTGAAAAAGATTGTATAATCAGTGCGTTAGCTATGCGGGTGTGCCCGGCCCCGAAAACGCAATTGTGCAAGTGCAACAAACAAGGTCCGGGCGGCCAAAAATTTCCCGGATGGCCGTCGTAGAGGCCGAAAAAATTCAGGCTGGCCTCATCGGAGAGGCAAAAAT
>JANXRM010000167.1 GCA_025353015.1 Hyphomicrobiales bacterium | reverse complement strand
CGCGCCGCTATCGAGGAAGGCATAGGTCATCAACGCTGCGCCATGCGAGAACGGCGTCATCAGCAGTACGTTGTCACCGGCCGATGGCACTTTCGGCAAGGTTGCGCGCAACAGCACGTTGGCAAGCCAGCGGCCGCCTTGCGAATGCACGATGCCTTTCGGCGGGCCCGTCGTTCCCGACGTGAAACCGACACGGCCCCAGCCGTCGGCCGGTGGCGCTGGGAAAACGCATTGGGCGAGGTCGGTGGGTTGCGCCTGTTCGACCAGAACCGGCCGCGCGCCCAGCTTCTCGACAACGGCCGCGCCCTTGGCGTCGGTCACCACGATACGGATGCCGGCTGTCCTCAGGCAATGCGCGATGTCGGCGGGCGCTAAAGTCGTGTTGAGGCGAGCTTCGGCGGCGCCTGCAACGGTGACACCGTAGCTGGCCGCCACCGCCGCCCGGCCGTTCGGCAGCAGCGTGCCGACGGGCTCGCACGATGTGGCGCCGACAGCGAGGACGGCTTTGCCAATGCCGGCGGCGTGCGCCATCAGGTCCGCATAACGGGTGGCGCCGTCGCGGTCGACAACGGCCGTGCGTTGGCCGTAGCGGCGCGCCAGCGTCAGGAAATCGCTCGCCCAGGGAATGTGTGTCGGAGCAGATGCCATGGAGTTTTGCCTGGATCGAGAAGGACGCGGCGATCGATGATCTATGTGCGGGCCGCCATGAGCGCCGTGAGGAACCCGCCGAATTTGGCTTTGTCGATCCAGCGCAATACGGCCACCAGATCGTTCTCGCGATCGATCCAGATCATGTTGTTGCCGGCACCCAAGGCATAGACGCACGTGTCCGGCGCACACGTATGTCGTGCAGGCCCGCGATTGAGCCACCAGAGCAGACCGTAACTGCCGTTGGTCGGCGACGGCTGCAGCATCTGCGCCACCCAATCATCAGGCAGAATCTGGCGATCACCCCAACGGCCGCCCTGGGCAACCAGAAGTCCGAGCCGGGCGTGATCGCGGGCGCCGATGAACATGCCGCCGCCCCAATGGGCGCCGCCGGACACCGACTGCACGCGCTTAGCCCCGATCTCGACGAAGGAGTTACTGTAGCCATGCCACTGCCAATCACTGGAAGCGCCGATGGGGTCCATCACGCGCTCTTTCAGCACTTCGGGCAAGGCACGGCCAAAGCGCTGCAGCAGGCAATAGGCCAACAGATTCACGCGCACATCGTTGTATTCGTAGTGGGTGCCCGGCGTTTGCAGCGCGCGCAATTGGCCTTTGCGACTGTTGTCGCCGCCGGAGACCGAGCGGTTATGGTCGACCTGATCGGACTTGCCCCAGATTTCGCCCTGCCACTCGCTCGACTGCTGCAACAGATGCCGCCAGGTAATCCGCGCGTTGTGTGCGCTCGCGAACCAGGGGCCTGTCACTGTGGCGCCGACAGGTTGGTCGATCGATGTGATGAGCCCGTCGGCGACGGCCAATCCGGCCAGGATTGCCAGATAGCTCTTGGCGACGCTGAACGTCATCTCGGTCAAACGCGTATTGCCCCACTCGGCAGCGATGCGGCCACCTTTGAGAATGAGGCCGGCGGGCCCACTGCGCGGCTTCACGGGGCCGGTGATCTCGCTCCAGGGGCCGGTCTCGTTCCATTCGACGATGCCGACGTAGCGTCCATCCGGGTGGTAGAAGTTGCGCGGCCATTGGCTTTCGCCGGTGACGGCCATGTCCACGGCGGCTTTCAGCTTGGCCGCATCGAAGCCGGCGTCGGCCGCGGGAACGGTGGACCAGGATGCCGTGTCGGGAGCTGGAACATGGAATTCGGCTGGGATCGCCATGGGGATGCTTTCACGATGCGGGCTGCTGAGCGAACGGTCCTAGCTCATGGTGCTAGCATGGGCCGATCGGATGGTTACAGCCACGGTTTCAAGTTTTAGGCAGCCACCGCCGCGGCGTCTCGCGCAAGTCTTCGTAGGCTGCTTCGAACACGGGCGATGCCAGCGTCGCCATGACGTGCAGGAGGCCCGAGCCGCTGTTCTTGAAACCGTGCGAAATCCCGGCCGGAATGACCGCGGATTGCCCTGACGTCAGCTGGGCCCGATCGGTTCCGACCCATACCTCCGCCTCGCCGGACACCACGCTCAGAACTTCTTCGACGGCGTGAAAGTGCGTCGGCGCGCCAAGGCCTGGCTCGCATTTCTGCTCGAACAGGCAGAGCTGGCCGGCGCCGCCTTGTGCCGACACGCGCAGGCGCGTCAGAACACCGGGGCGCCATTGATCCCAGGGTTCGATATTGTGATCGATGATGTTCATCGCGATGACAGCCCTAGGCGACCTCGCGCCAAAATCACTGATGCGGCGTCACAAATCCTGGGCGTTAAACGTGTCACACTGTTGGATCTGTCCAATTTCCATACCCTTCCGGAACCATTTCACGCGCTGCGCCGACGAACCGTGCGTGAAAGCATCCGGCACCACGCGGCCGGTCTGCTGCCGCTGAATCATGTCATCGCCGATCTGCTGCGCGGCATTGAGCCCGCTTTCGATATCGCCCGGCTGCAGGCGGTTCTTCAGCTGATGATTAAGGGCGGCCCACACACCTGCAAAACAGTCGGCCTGCAGTTCCATGCGAACCTGCACCTGGTTCGCATCGCGTTCTGACAACCGCTGCTTCATGCGCTGCACTTGTTCGGCAATGCCGAGCAGCGTCTGCACGTGGTGGCCGACCTCGTGCGCAACCACGTAGGCCTGGGCAAAATCGCCAGGCGCATGGAAGCGCCGCTTCAATTCTTCGTAGAACGCCAGATCGATATAAACCTTCTGGTCGAGCGGGCAATAAAACGGTCCCATCGCCGCCACACCCTGACCGCAGGCTGTTGGATAGGAACCCGAGAACATGATCAGCTTCGGTTCCCGGTACTCTTTGCCAAACGACTTGAACACGCGACCCCAAACGTCCTCGGTGTCGGCGAGCACCCGGCCGACGAACGTTTTCATCTCGTCGCTGTTGCCTTCCACGCGGCTGCCATTGCCTGGCAAGCCCGGGATGTCGCGTTGACCGCCCTGCGCCCCTGGATCGACCCGCGACATCGGCGGCAACTGTATGCCGCCGCCCGCGCCACCCTTGAGGATATCCATCGGGTTCATCCCGAACAGCAGCATCAGCGCGCCGACGATCAGAATCGTCGTGAGGCTCATGCCGCCCCGGCCGATGGGAATCTGCATGCCGCCGCGGCCAAACGGCGAGCCGCCGCTGTCGCCGCGATGGTCTTCGACGTTCTTGCTCTCGCGGTCTTTTTCATCGTAGCGCATGGATCGCCTCCTGGAGGCCGCAACGGTAAAGCGTTGTCCGGCCAGCCTCGTCTCAATAAGCATAACGGATTTGCGCCGAATTCAGCACGCCTGCACCGCGTACACAAGGGCCATCACAATGAATCAGAGCCACCGCAGACAGGCGCGAGGTCAACGGCGAATTCTGGTGAACGCGGTTACGCGGCGACCTTTTACTCGGGCGCCTTCAGGCTGGCCTTTTTGCTGTCCTTCGCGCCCCCGGCCGGAGGCTGCTTGGTAATCAGCTTCGGTTTCGGCTTCTCGGGTGCTCGGAGTAGCGTCCGGACCGCCCTGGACGTTACGATTTCGCCGTCGTTGGCGTAGGCCTCATGGTTGCGTTCGATCTCTTTCAGGTCATAGCGATAGTTGACCATCAGGCCGTGCGCCTCGCGCAAACCTTTTTCCGAGACGTCACCCAGCCAATTGATGCGCTCCAGCCGCGCGCCATTGCCGAGATGGAAGCGCGCCACCGGGTCCACCGGCCGGCGATCTGCTGACTTCGCCAGCATGAAATAATGTGCGGCCAGTGCCAGAAGGGCATCCTTCGGCGCCTCCTCTTCTTCCGGATCTTCCAGCCAGCCCGGATCGCGCAGCACCTGCAACGCGACCCGGTCCGCCTCCGTCACCGCATTTGCTTGTTCGTCCGCGAGCGCCCGGTCCAGCCATCGCGCAAAGTGCGGCACCGGCGACAGCGTGACGAATGTCTTAAGTTGCGGCTGCTCACGCACGAGTTCCTCGACGACCTGCTTGATCAGGAAGTTGCCGAACGAGATACCGCGCAAGCCGTCCTGGCAGTTCGAGATCGAGTAGAAGACCGCCGTCGTCGGCGGCGCCTCGCTAGGGCCGCCCTTGCGCTTCTCGTTGAGAACCGTCTGGATCGACCCCGGGATGTCGCCCATCAGCGCCACCTCAACGAAGATCAGCGGTTCATCGATCAGCGAGGGATGAAAAAAGGCAAAGCAGCGCCGGTCCACCGGGTCGAGCCGGCGGCGCAGGTCGTCCCAGCCCTGGATCTCGTGCACGGCTTCGTACTGGATGATCTTTTCGAGAATGGCGGCCGGCGTCTGCCAGTCGATCTTCTTGACGACCAGGAAGCCGCGGTTGAACCAGGACGCCAAGAGATGCGCCATGTCTGCATCGACGGCAGCCAGGCTCGGTTCGGCTTTGGGCAGGCGCAGCATGTCCCGCCGCATGGCGACGATCTCGGCCGTGGCCCCCGGCGCCAGATTGAGACGCCGGAACAACTCTTGCCGCGGACTCTCGGTCGCTTGGCGCAGCCGCTGCAATGTTTGGTCCGAAGGGTCCGCCAGATAGGCCTTGGCGGCCGCCACAGCGGCCACCTGGTCCGGCTTGAATTGCTCTGCGAGAAACTTGAAGAACCCGCGCCGGTCGTCAGGTCCCATGGCGCGGTAGAATTCCAGGATCTGGCGGGCTATGGCAACGCCGGACGCTTCGCCGCGGCCCGAGACCAAGGCGATGGCTAGGCCGTTGATGTCCTCTTTCGCCGCGCCGACCAGGGACGACGGCAATAGCTGGCGGCTCTGCTCGGCGATCGAATTGAGCAAATCCTGCAAGAATGACACGTTGACGGCCACGGCTTATCCCCTGTGCTGGCGCTTCGAGCAGGCTGCCTCTGGCATGTAGGCGTGGGCCCAGGGCGTTGCAACAATTTTGCGTTGCAACAATTTTGCGTTGCAACAGTTTTGCTTTCCTCGGCGCCGCGAACGGGCCATCCTGACCATTCAGGATCGAGGAAACCAGAGGAGCCTGCCGCACATGGCTGAAACGTACGAAATCCTAGCTCTGAAGTATGGCGAGAACACAGCGCGCAAGAGTGCCGAGAATTTCATGCACCCGACGCCGGACGATCATGCCTCGTCCATGCCGATCGACTATTTCGTGTTCGTCATTCGCAATGCCAACCGCACGATCCTGGTCGATACCGGTTTCGACCACAAGGAAGCCGCCGCCCGCGGCCGCAAGATCACCGAAGAGCCCATCATTTCGTTGAAGCGCATCGGCATCGAACCGGGGTCGATCAAGGAAACCATCATCACGCACCTGCATTTCGACCACGCCGGTACGATGGACCAGTTCCCCAACTCGAAATTCCACCTGCAGGAAGCCGAGATGGCCTACGCGACCGGCAAATGCATGTGCGAACCCTCCATGCGCACGCCGTTCACGCCCGACCACGTCTGCCAGATGGTCAAAAACGTTTATTCCGGCCGCGTCCAGTTCCACGACGGCGACGGCGAGGTGGCGCCCGGCATCACCGTGCACAAGTCCCCTGGGCACAGCCAGGGCATTCAAGCGATCAAGGTCAACACGGCACACGGCCCAGTTGTGCTGGCCTCCGACGTCGTCCACTTTTACGCCAACATCGAGCAGCGGCGGCCGTTCTATATCACCATCGACATGCAGGCGACGCTGAAGTCCTACGACAATCTGATTGGCATGGCCGGCGGCCTCAAGAACGTCATTCCCGGTCATGATCCATTGATCCTGAAGCGCTACCCGGCCTGGAAACCCGAAACGGCCGGTCTCGTCCACAAGCTGGACGCCCCACGCATCGGGTAGGCGCCCGGCAAGCCCTGTCATTCACCATGCATGCCCGCGGGACATCTTGTGCCCGCGGGCATGTGCGTGCATGACGCTGTCGAGTTGGCTCGTGTCGCGCCGTCGATTTGATGGAGAAGGTGTACGTATGAACTGGCTGCTGGATTTCGTGCACGCGAATAAAGCCTACGTCGATCTGGCGCATGCGTTGAGCGCGGTCGTGAATTTGCTTGGCTGGCTCGTCGGAGGCATTCTGCTGAGCATCGCCTGGCGCCGGAACACGATCCGCACGGTTGCTGTTGGTCCCATCCAATTCCAGATGCAGGAGGCAGCCGTCGAGGCCGCTGCCACCGCCGCCCGCGATTGGCAAAGCAAGTCGCCTAACCAATCGGTCGATGTCACGCGAATCCGGCAGACGGTCGCGCAAGCGTTCGCGCCGGAGACTGCGCAGGAATTGATCGGCAAGTCGATTCTCTGGGTCGATGATAATCCTTCCAACAACCGGCTCGGCGTTCGTGCTCTGAAACGTTTGCAGCTCGACGTTGAGCAAGTGACGAGCACGGAGGCGGCGCTGGCTGCGCTAACGCAACAGCATTTTGATGTTGTGATCTCGGACATGGGGCGCGGTGACAACCTGCGCGCGGGCTACGAACTGCTCGCGGCCATGAGGGAACGCGGCAACACTGTACCGTTCCTGATCTTCGCCGGTTCCGATGCCCCCGAGCACCGGCGTGAAGCCGCAGCCCGAGGCGCTCAGCTTTCGACCAACGACATGCTGGAGCTGATGGGCTACATCATCAAGCACCTGGGGCGATAGCGTATGGCACGGCCCAATTCAGCGAAACGTCTCTCCCCGTCGGCCGCCGTCAATCGATTGGAGGAGCTTTACGTCAAAGCGACGTCGGAGCTTGCCAAGGCGCTCGACCGCTATCTCGAAACGCGCAGTCCACCCTCCGCCGAGGTGCGCGCGTCATTCCGCTATCCGCTGCTGCGCGTCACGCACAGCGGCACCGAGCAGCCGGCTGCGGCTTTCGGCCGGGCGTGGGCCAAGCTGCAACGGCCCGGCGCCTACGAGACGACGATCACGCACCCAGCCGCGTTCCGGTCCTACCTGCTGGAGCAGTTGGAGGCGCTGGTCTCCGATTATGGCGCGACGCTCGATGTCAGCGTCAGCAAACAGGAAATTCCCTACCCCTACGTGTTGGAGCGAGCGGCGGAGTTGGCCAAGGCCGGCGTGACGACAGGTGAACTCGCCCGGCATTTCCCGATCCCGCAACTGGCCGAAGTCGGTGACGAAATCGCCGATGGCGAGTGGCGCTTCGTCGACGGCGAGCCGCGCCCGCTTGCCTTGTTCGATGCGGCGCGATCGGATTTTTCGCTCCGCCGCCTCGTCCACTATACCGGTTCGGACTGGCGGCACGTGCAGCGCTGGATCCTGCTGACGAATTACCAGCGCTATATCGATCAGTTCATTCGCTACGGCCTTGCCGAGCTGCAAAAGCCCGGCTCCTTCGACCGGCTTGTGCTGCCGGGCAACGTGGTGATCACCCGCGCCGACGCCAAGGCTGGTGCCGACCGGCTCATCGCCTCGTCGCAATGGCACAAATTCCAGATGCCCGCTTATCATCTGGCGCACGGCGACGGTCATCTCGGCGACGGCGTCACGCTGATCAACATCGGCGTTGGACCTTCGAATGCCAAGAACATCACCGATCATCTGGCAGTGTTGCGCCCCAATTGCTGGCTGATGGTCGGGCACTGCGGCGGCCTGCGCGAATCCCAATCGATCGGCGATTATGTGCTGGCGCATGCTTATCTGCGTCAGGACCGCATTCTCGATTCACTCGTGCCGCCGGATATCCCGATACCGGCGTTGGCCGAGGTGCAGGTGGCGTTGCAGGACGCGGCGGCCGCCGTCACGGGCGCCCGGGGCGAGGCCTTGCGACACCGTCTCCGCACCGGCACCGTCGTGACCAACGACGACCGCAACTGGGAACTGCGTTTTGCTCAGGAACGCAAGCGGATCAATCTCTCCCGCGCCATTGCCGTGGACATGGAGAGCGGCACAATCGCGGCGCAGGGGTTTCGTTTGCGCGTCCCCTATGGCACGCTGCTGTGCGTTTCGGACAAACCGTTGCACGGCGAAATCAAGCTGCCGGGCGCCGCCAATGCGTTCTACGAGACCGCCGTGGCGCAGCACCTGGAAATCGGTTTGGCGGCGTTGGAACTCCTCAAGCAGCGGCGAGATACGCTGCATTCGCGCAAGCTCCGCTCCTTCGACGAGCCGCCTTTCCGGTAGGTGCGCGACGGAACGTGAGGCTTGATGTGCCGGCGACGATTGCGCCTTGCACCAATCCGGTGTCCGTATCATGCTTCATGCCGGTGCGCACAATGAGCAGGAACAACCTGCGGCCACGCATCAGGGAGCACGTTCATGGTAAGAACATTCAGGGTCGTCAAATTCGCGATTTCTGCAGCAACCGCCCTGATGGCCGGATGTCTGTTCGCAACGCCGGTCGCCGCCGAAGTCACCGAGATCAAGATCACCAAGCAGCCCGGCGCCCTCTATGTGCCCGTGATCCTCATGGAGCATCACAAGATCCTCGAAAGTCATGCCGCAGCTGCCGGCATCACAGGACTCAAGGTCGAGTGGCTGAACATCATGAGCGGCGGTGCCGCGACCGATGCCTTGCTGGCTGGCAGTATCGACATCGTCGTCAGCGGCGTTTCCAACATGCTGCTGCTTTGGGGCAAGACCAACGGCGAGGTGAAAGCCATCACGGGCCTTTCCGGCCTGCCATTCAAGCTCGTGTCCCGCAATCCCAACATCAAGACGATCAAGGATTTCACGGAAGCCGACCGTATCGCGCTGCCGACCGTGCGTATGTCGATGCAGGCGATCACGCTCGGCATTGCGCTGCAGAAGGCCTGGGGCGACGACAAGGCGAACGAGAAGTTGCTGAAGAACCAGGTCCAGATGGGCCACCCGGATGGGCTGACCGCGATCCTCAATCCAGTGCACGAGGTCACCAGCCACTTTACGGCGTCGCCCTATCAGGAGATCGCGCTCAAGCAGCCCGGTGTCCACGAAGTTCTGAATTCCATGGATGCGCTAGGCGGCGGCGCCCATGTCGGCCTCATTTTCACAACGCAGAAGTTCGTCGACGCCAACCCGAAGCTGGCGAAAGCCTTCGTCGCAGCCTATGACGCCGCCGTCGCCCTGATGAAGAGCGACTACAAGGCCGCCGCGGAAACGTACCTCGCGATATCGAAGGAAAAGATTTCGGCCGACGAACTGGTCGTCCTCTTCAAGCAGCCCGGCGCCATTTATCAGGCAGCCCCCGTGCGCACGATGGTTTACGCGACGTACATGTGGAAGGCGGGCTTCATCAAGCCGGAGCCAAAAAGCTGGAAGGACTACTTCTTTCCGCTGATCCATGACCGGGACGGCAGCTGACCGCTCACGCGGCGATGAAACCTATTCACATACATCGGAGAATGACATGAATTTGAAGGGTGCAGTGGCCGTCGTTACGGGCGGCAATGGCGGGCTTGGCCAACGGATCTGCCACGCCCTGGCGAAGGAGGGCTGCCATGTTGCCGTTGTTTGCGCCCGCAGCATCGGCGATGCGGAAACCGTCGCCAAGGAACTGACGCGCCATCAAGTCACCGCACACGCGTTCGCCTGCGATGTGACGGACAAAGCGCAAATTCAAAAGCTCGTCGACGATATCGTCAAGCGCTTCGGCCGGCTCGACATCTTCATCAACGATGCCGCCTATAACAAGGCGATCCCGTTCAAGGACCTCGATGGCCTGACGACGGAGGAATGGACGAAGATCATCGATGTCAACCTCACCGGTCCCATGCACTGCATCAAGGCCGTCGCGCCTATCATGAAGAAGCAGGGCCAGGGCCGTATCGTCAACATCGCGTCGGTCGCAGGCCTCGGTCCCACGGGCTCGTCGATCGCCTACGCAGTGTCAAAGGCCGGCCTCATCCACCTGACGAAGTGCATGGCGGTGGCCCTGGCGCCGGAAGTGCTGGTCAACTGTGTGGCGCCGGGTCTGCTCGAAGGCACGCGCGCAACCGCGAACCTGCGCCCCGAGCAGGTGCAGAACTCCGCGTCGAGTTCCTTGCTCAAGATGGCCGCCGACAAGGACGACTGCGCGGATCAGGTCGTCACCATGTGCCGCACCAACACCATGACCGGCCAGACCATCGTCATCGATTCCGGCCGGTTTTTCCACTGAATGCGTGTTGACAACGGCCTGGTCCGCAGGCCGTTTTTCACCGCCATGCGCCGCCAAATGGCATACTAATCGCGCGCGCCTGCCAAATGCAGTTCAGACCTGCCGGATTGCGAAAGGCAATACGTCGCCTTGGACTGGAGCCTTGCGCCGCCGCGTGCTAGGGCAAGCGCCGAAACATCCCAGTATCGGCGACCCGGAGGCCTGACCCCCCATGACTGCCAATATGACTGCCAATATGACTGCCAACACCACCACCCCAAAAACCCGCACCGAGACCGACACCTTCGGGCCCATCGAGGTCGAGGCCACCCGTTACTGGGGCGCTCAGGCGCAGCGCAGCCTCGGCAATTTCAAGATCGGCTGGGAAAAGCAACCGAAGCCGGTGGTCCGCGCATTGGGCATCGTCAAGCGGGCTGCGGCCGAAACCAATATGGTGCTCAGTGGTCTCGATCAGAAAATTGGTGAAACCATCATTGCTGCCGCGCAGGAAGTGATCGACGGCAAGCTGGATGAGCATTTCCCGCTAGTCGTCTGGCAGACCGGCTCCGGCACGCAGTCGAACATGAACGCCAACGAGGTGATCTCGAACCGGGCGATCGAGATGCTCGGCGGCGTCATGGGCACGAAAAAGCCGGTGCATCCGAACGACCACGTCAACATGAGCCAGTCGTCGAACGACACCTACCCGACGGCCATGCACATCGCCTGCGCCGAACAGATCACGCATGATCTGATCCCGGCGTTGCGCCGCCTGCATGAAGCGCTGCTCTTGAAGAGCCACGCCTTCCAGCACATCATCAAGATCGGTCGCACGCACACGCAGGACGCGACGCCGCTGACGCTCGGTCAGGAATTCGGCGGTTACGCAACCCAAATCGCCAACGGTATCCTGCGCATTGAGCAGACGCTGCCGTCGCTGATGGAGTTGGCGCAGGGCGGCACGGCTGTCGGTACCGGCCTCAATGCACCGGTCGGATTTGCCGAGAAGGTTGCCGAGCGTATCGCCGCGATCACCGGCCTGGCGTTCACCACGGCGCCGAACAAGTTCGAGGCGCTCGCCGCGCACGACGCCATGGTGATGAGCCACGGCGCGATCAACACCGTCGCGGCCTCGCTGTTCAAGATTGCCAACGACATCCGGTTTCTGGGGTCAGGCCCGCGGTCCGGCCTCGGCGAGCTGAACCTGCCGGAGAACGAGCCGGGCTCGTCGATCATGCCGGGCAAGGTCAATCCCACCCAGTGCGAAGCGCTGACCATGGTGTGCGTGCAGGTCTTCGGCAACCAGGCGGCCATCACGTTCGCGGGCGCGTCGGGACATTTCGAACTCAACGTCTTCAATCCTGTCATGGCCTACAATTTCCTGCAGTCCGTGCGTTTGATGGCGGATGCAGCCTTGTCGTTCACGGACAACTGCGTCGTCGGCATCGAGGCGCGCGAGGACAACATCAAGGCAGCGCTCGGCCGCTCGCTGATGCTGGTGACGGCGTTGGCGCCAAAGTACGGCTATGACAAGGCGGCCAAGATCGCCAAGACCGCGCACAAGAACGGCACGACGCTGCGCGAAGAAGCGGTCAAAGAGGGCATCACGGAAGCCGATTTCGACGCCATCGTCCGCCCGGAAATGATGATCGGGCCGGGGTGAAGGATTGGCGTGATGTCGGTCTCTAACCTTGCGAACGGCGCCGACCAGATCTAGCGCCGTTCAAAATCGACCCAAATCAAACACGTCGTCGCCAAGCTGCAAGGCCTTGGCCTCGACGTGGAGATCAAACCGCTGGCCGCGTGGCTCGCGCGGCGTCACTTGCGAGGGCGCGCGTGCGGGCGGCAGCGGGACGGGCCGATTGCCATTGATCTCCCAATCGCAAAGTTCGCCGTATCAGACCATTCCGCGCTTGAACTTAAGGTGGCGAGGCTCTACAGCATCGCGGCATTGCTCCCGGCCGCCCGCGGCGGTCTGGAGGCGCCAGACCGTCGGAGGTGTTCCATGGCCAAGGAAAAGTTTGATCGCAGCAAGCCGCATTGCAACGTCGGCACGATTGGTCACGTGGACCACGGCAAGACGACGCTGACGGCGGCGCTGACGACGGTGTCGGCCGCCAAGGGCTGGACCAAGACGGCGATCG
>JANXRM010000111.1 GCA_025353015.1 Hyphomicrobiales bacterium | reverse complement strand
CCGCTGCCTGGGCACGCCAGAACAAGGACGGCTATGCCGATGTCGCCCTCAAGGTGGCGGGTCTGCTGAAGCGCCACCCCATGATCGGCGCGGCGCTGGCGCAGAGATATCCGTTTGTCATCTGCGATGAACACCAGGATTGCAGCGGCGATCAGCACGCCACAACCGTGGCATTGCTGTCGGCTGGATCGAAACTGCGGATCTTCGCCGATCCCATGCAGCGCATCTACAAAGACAAGGCGCTGATCGGTGCATCCCCGCCATGTGATTGGGACGCGCTGACGAAGGAGGCAAATGCCTTCGCCCAGCTTGGCACGCCGCACCGCTGGAGTGACGGTTGCCGCGACCTCGGCCGCTGGACTCTGACGGCACGCGAAGCCCTCACGACCGGCGGGCGTGTAGATCTGCGATCCGGTCTGCCGGATAGCGTCGAAGTCATCGTTGCGGAGAACCGGGCGCAGCGTTACGGCGACTATCAATTGGCCACCGCAGAGCGCCGACCGATCGATAATTTTGTGACGGCGCAGAATTCGCTGCTTGTCCTCACCCATCACAATGAAATGGCCCGCGCACTGCGCGGCTTCTTCGGGCGCCGCGTTACGCTTTGGGAAGGTTATGTGCGCGACGGGCTAGAAACGCTGGTCGATGCGCTCAAAGCCGGACAGGGTAATGCCACTGCACTCTCATCGGCTGTCGTGCGGTTCATGGACGACATCGGCAAGTGTTTCAGTCCCTCCGCCTTCGGTCACAGGTTTGAGCAGGAAGCGCGGGACGGGTGCACGGCAAAGTGCAGGGGTAAGCCCGCCGCGATACAGCAGCTCGCACGCTTTCTCGTCGACGAGCCCGACCACCGCGGCGTTGCCAAGATGCTCACTCATCTTGCGGTCCTGAAAGTCAGCGACGCAGCCTTCGCTGACATCGAAATGGACTGCCTACGCGAATTTCAGGATGCGGTAAGGCTCGGCGAATTTGCCACTGTTGAGGGGGGGCTGGCGGAGATCACCCACCGCCGCACATACGCGCGGCCCCGCCCGCCCGCCCGTGCAATCAGCACGATCCATAAGGCGAAGGGCCTAGAATGCGACAGCGTCATTGTCATGCCCATTGATGCAAAAACGTTTCCGGATCGCGCCGAACTCCGGTGTCTGCTGTACGTGGCGCTGAGCCGCGCAAAAAAACGGCTGACGCTGGTTGTGTCAAAAGATAAGCCTAGCCCACTACTGATCATGTGACTCTTTGACCGAAGCCGCTTCAGATTTTGATCTATTTAAGTATATCAAATTATAATTTTGATGCTCTATAACGCCTCACCATTGGACTCTGAAGCGGGAATGTGATAGCTTGAGACGCATCGATCGACATAGTTGATGCGTCAGAGTGCATCAAATGACCTACAGTCTCGAACACATCGTCGGCGCGCTCAAGGCGGCGCGGGAGGAGAAGGGCCTGAGCCAGCGCGAGCTGAGCGCGCGCGCGGGCGTGCCGCAGGCGCACATCTCCAAGATCGAGAACGCGGCCGTTGATCTCAAACTCTCAAGCCTCGTGGAGCTGGCCCGCGTGCTGGGCCTCGAACTGATGCTCGTACCGCGCAGCCTCGTCCCCGCCGTGCAGACGATGATCGGGAGCGCCGACGGTGCAAGCAGCCCTCCGGGCGAAACGCACCGCACGTTGAACGAGCTGAAGCGGTTGCGAAACCTGCTGGCCCAAGGGACGGCCCAGTCGACGGAGCTTCCCCCCGACGCCCGGGAAGACTGGGAGCGACTGCAGCGCACTGTGAACGAACTTGGCCATCTGCGCTTCGGACCGGCCGAGCGCGAGCAGCTCCGGCGCGTCGTGGAACAGGTCCGGCGCGCGCAAAAACACCCCAAGCGTGCGGGCACGCTTCGTGCGGCGTCCAACGAACTGCGCACCCTCCGCAACCGGCTCGCTCACGGCATCGCAGAAATCGCCTCCGGGCCGAAGCCTGCCTATATCCTGGATGACGAGGACGACAATGCCTGACATATCTGTTCTCGAAGTCCAGCTCTACGGCGAAACCGTCGGAACGCTCACGCGGCTCCAGGGCGACCGGAACCTGTTTGCGTTCACGCAAGGGCATGTCGACAACCTGGCCAGACCCACGCTCGGCCTGTCCTTCAAGGATTCCCTGGGCGGGCTGATCACGGAGTTCCGCCCGACCCAGACGCGATTGCCGCCGTTCTTTGCCAACATGCTGCCGGAAGCGGCGATGCGGGACTATCTTGCGCAGCGCGCCGCGGTAAACCCCAAACGGGAGTTCTTCCTGCTCTGGGCGCTGGGAAAAGACCTGCCGGGAGCGGTGACTGTCAAACCAGCCGGCGGCGATGCCTGGCCGCCGGAACCGCTTGATGACGGCGAGACGAAAGAAACCCGTCAGCGCATGGCGATGCGGTTCTCACTCGCCGGCGTGCAACTCAAGTTTTCAGGCATCATGGCGGCGACCGGCGGCCTCACCATTCCGGCGGAAGGAACCGGCGGCTCGTGGATCGTCAAGCTGCCTTCGGCCAAATTCGAGGGGGTGCCGGAAAACGAGTTCGCCATGATGACGCTGGCCAAGGCCGTGGGCATCGACGTGCCGGACCTCAAGTTAGTCCCGCTCGCCGAGATCGAGGGCCTGCCCGAGGGATTGGGAGTCCTCAGTGGGCCGGCCCTCGCGGTCAAGCGCTTCGATCGCGGCGCCGAAGGCCTCGTGCACATCGAGGACTTTGCCCAGGTGTTCGGCGTCTATCCCGAAGACAAGTACAAAAAGGCCAGCGCCAAGAACATCGCCGAGGTGCTCGCCGCGGAAGGCACGGCGGACGATATCGCCGAGTTCATCCGGCGGCTCACGTTCAATACACTTATCGGCAATGCCGACATGCACCTTAAGAACTGGTCGCTGATCTACCCCGACCGCCGCCAGGCGCGCCTGTCGCCGGCCTACGATTTCGTTTCGACGATCGGCTACATCCCCGATGACAAGGCGGCGCTCAAATTCGGGCGCACCAAGCGCATGGACGAGTATTCGCGCGACGAATTGTCGTGGATTGCGGCCAAGGCGCGGCTGCCCGAGAAGCTGGTGCTGGACACCGCGACCGAGACCGCGTCGCGGTTCGATGCGGCGTGGACCGCTGAAAAGAAGCACCTGCCGCTGGCGAAGAGCACCGTCGATGCCATCGATGTGCACGTGAAGAAGGTTCCGATCGCGGGGCGGTAGGCCGGAGGCGCGTTCGGGAGCACGCCGGCAAGCGCAATCCTTGCGTGCGCCAAAGCCACGCTCAACGCCACGTGGACGGTCAGCCTTCAATGGCCGACTTCGGACCTTATTAGACCCGCCCTTCGCCGGGGTCCCAGCTCTGGGACCCCAGTGGGACCCCGGAGCCCAAAACACGAAAAAGCCGCCCGGAGGCGGCTCTTAATTTCTCAGTGTTTTCAGGGGTTTAGTTTGGTTGCGGGGGCTGGATTTGAACCAACGACCTTCAGGTTATGAGCCGAGAAAATAGAGAACATTTCGTGAAACAGAACAAAATGTGAACTGTTGTGAATTATCATGATAGCTCATGGCATTACATGAATAGGGCGGAGTCTGACGGAATCTGCCAACGCTCGCGTTTTTGCTACCCATGTGCTACCCAAGCCCGACCTTTGGACATTCTTGGGTAGCACTCGTTCGATCTTCGTACCGTTTTTCGGAGGGTCGAACACCGCTCAGGCAAAAGCGAGGTTTTTGGTCATGGCCGACACGTTCACCGACCTTATGCTCCGTAAGCTCACCTCGGGTGGCATGGATCGTGCCGAGGTGTGGGACGAGCGCATTCCGGGGTTCGGCGTCCGCGTCTCCAAGGCCGGCACCAAAACCTATATTCTGACCTACCGGCACCGTGGTCGCCCCCGCCGCTTGACCCTCGGCCGGTACCCCGCGCTGACACTTGCCGATGCCCGCGACATGGCCATCGACGCCTTGCGCCAGGTCGCCAAGGGGCAGGACCCGATCCTCGCGACCGAGACCGCCGACGACGCGTCCTACCAGTTCGATGCCGTGGTCGACGCCTACGTCGAGAAGCACTGCAAGGTGCACAACAAGCCGGCCACGGCGAAGGAGAGCGAGCGCAGCCTGCGGAAACACTTCGTAGCCGCCTGGGGCAAGCGCGACATCCGGGACATCACGCCCCCGCATATCAACGATGTGCTCGACGACCTCGTCGCCGCCGGCACGCCGAGCGAGGCCAACCACGCCCTCGGCATCATCAAGACCCTGTTCCGCTGGTGCGTCGATCGCGATCTGCTCGCGATCA
>JANXRM010000103.1 GCA_025353015.1 Hyphomicrobiales bacterium | reverse complement strand
TTCCCTCCCGTCGCCCAGAGCGTTTCATAGGCGCCCGGACGCTTGAGAATGGCCATCGTCGCCAAGCCTGCCGCCGCTGCGACCGGATTGCCCGAGAGGGTTCCCACCTGCATCAGGAACTCGTCTTCGCGTACGGCTGCCTTGTCGAAATGCTTCATGATGTCCGCGCGGCCAGCGAGTGCTGCGAGCGGGAAGCCACCGCCGATCACTTTGCCGAACGTTGCGAGATCGGGTGTCACGCCGTAGTAGGATTGCGCGCCGCCGTAAGCCCAGCGGAAGCCCGTCACCACCTCGTCGAAGATCAGCACGATGCCGGTCTCCTGCGTCAGCTTGCGCAAGCCTTCGAGAAAGCCCGGCTGCGGTGCGATAATGCGCTGGAACGGCTCGACGATGATCGCCGCCAGCTCGTCCTTGTGTTGTGCAACGATGCTTTTAACGGCTTCGAGATCATTATAGGGCGCGACGATCACCTCATCGCGCACCGAGCGCGGAATGCCCGCCGAATCCGGCACGGCCTGCGGAAAATTGGCGAGCCGCTTGGGCGCCAGACTCATGAGGCCGTAGTCGCTCATTCCGTGATAGCCGCCTTCGAACTTCAAGATTTTGTCGCGCTTACGGAAGGCGCGGGCGACGCGCAGCGCATAGAGGTCCGCCTCGCTGCCTGACGACACGAATCGCACCTGCTCGGCACAGGGGATCGCCTCGACGATTTCAGCGGCAAGCTTGATGCCGTGCGGGTTGTTGACGAAAAACGTCGTGCCGTTCGCCACCTGCTCGACGATGGCAGCCGTCACTTCAGGGTGGGCATGGCCGACAACCATCGGCCCCGAGCCCAGCAGGTAATCAACGTACTCGTTCCCAGAGACATCCCAGACGCGCCCAGCCTTGCCCTTTTCGATGACGACATCGAGTGGCGAGTTGCCAAAGGTCCCCGCAGGGAGAACGGCCTGCGCCAGCTCGACGAGCGATATTTCGCTGGCAGTGCGAACACGTTGCTGCATGTGAGGCTCCTGGATACCAAAGTTTGGGCCCCAAAGTGCGGGCCAAGGTGCGGGATTGCGGCGCAATTGATTGCTGAAGACCGTTAGCGGACGGCCGTTTGCTGATGTACTGGCACTGCGGGACCGCTGCTGCCGCCCCTAACCGATTTTCCTTGCGAACACCCGATCGAGGTCTGAATGTTGGGCCAACCCAACCAGACACGTCAAGCAACCGACTGATCTATCGTCAGGCAACCCAAGTCAATGTGAGGTCTCCCCAATGCCCATTGTCAAAGCAGATCGACTGACCGACATCGCAACCCAACTCCTCGTGGTCTCGGGCGCCAGCAAGGCAGAAGCGGCCTGCGTCGCCAAGGGCTGCGTGTTGGCCAACCTCACTGGCCACGACAGCCACGGCGTCATCGCCATCCCGACCTACATCGACCGCGTGCACAAGGGCCACATCGTGCCCGGCGCACCATTCACCGTTGTCCAGGAAACCGCCACCACCACCGTCGTCGACGGTAACTGGGGCTTCGGCTTCGCTGTCGCCGAGCGCGCCATGAAGTTGACGATCGAGAAGGCCAACAAATCCAACGTCGCCGCCACCACGATCCTGCGCCAGAGCCACGTCGGCCGCGTCGGCGCCTATCCGATCATGGCCGCCAAGGAAGGTATGATCGCCATCATGACCGCCGATAGCGGCCGCAGCCCCAAGGCCGTCGCCCCTTTCGGCGGCGCCGAGGCCCGCGTCGGCACCAATCCGCTTGCGATCGCCATCCCCTCCAACCTTGCGGGCGCCTTCTGCCTCGATATGGCGACGTCGTCGGTGGCGGCAGGCAAGATCAATCTCGCCATCGCCAAGGGTATCAAGATTCCGACCGGCTGGATCGTCGACAAGAATGGCAACCCGACGACGGACCCGAACGACTTCAAGAACGGCGGCGTGCTGTTGCCGCTCGGCGGCGACGAAGGCCATAAGGGCTACGGCCTCTCGGCGATGATCGAGATTCTCTCGGCGATACTGCCGGGCCTCGGCTTCGGCGTCGATCCGACCGGGCGCCACAACGACGGCTGTTTCGTCGCCTGCTTCAAGGTCGAGGCGTTCCGGCCTTTGGAGACCTTCAAGAAAGAGGTCACCGAGTTCGCGCATTACCTCAAGGCCACCAAGCCGCAAAAGGGCGTCAAGGAAGTGCTCTATCCCGGAGAGGTCGAATGGATGAAGGAGCAGGACCGCTCGAAGAACGGCATCGAAGTGGACGAGAAAACCTGGAAGCAGTTCCACGACATCGCCAAGAAGCACGGCATCGAGGACAAGATCAAAGTCTGAGGCGACGGCGGGCCGGGGTAAAACCTCCCCCACTTTCGGTTTCCCGGAATTCGGCGCGGCGCCAAGCCGCGTCGAATATCCGGCAACTTTCCCGGTCAGGGGAACGCCAACAGCACGGCATACGCCTCGTCACCGCTTGTGACCGTCGCACGTCGCGTCGAGCATAGCGGCCCTTTGCAGCGGGTAATGATCCGGGAAACCGGACGATTTTGGGATGTGGCCGCGTAGTGAGATCAGCCGCAATAGGCTCCTGCACGCAGGCACCGGCGTTGCTGCAACGACGGCTCGCCTTGCCCCCGGGCAAGCTTTCGTCGTCATTCGCGACTGCCGAAGCCGCCGTCGCCGCTGCCCCATCGCACAAGCGCTTTTGTCGCGGTAAGGTGCCCCGAGCAAACGACACAACACGGCAACGGCGGAGCGGTCTATGGCGGACAAGACGGCGGGCAACGACATAGCCTACCTTTCGGCGGCTGAAATGGCGCCCTTGATCGCGGCGCGGAAAGTGTCCGCGGTGGAGGTGATGCGGGCGACGCTGGCGCGGGCCGAGCGGGCGCAGCCGGTGCTGAATTGCTTCATCACCATCTGCGGTAAGGAAGCGCTCGCCAACGCCGCGGCAACCGATAAAGCCATCGCGCGCGGCGAGAAAATCGGCCCCCTCGCGGGCGTTCCGTTCCACGTCAAGGACCTCGTCGACACGGCGGGCGTGCGCACGACATTCGGCTCGTTCATCCACGAGCACAACGTGCCAGCGGTGGATCAGGTGTGCGTGGCGCGGCTGAAAGCGGCAGGCGCCATTCTTTTCGGCAAGACGACGACGCCGGAGTTCGGGCACATGCCTTGGACTGAGGCGCCGTTATTCGGCCGGACGCGCAACGCCTTCGATGCGACACGGACCTCGGGCGGCTCGTCGGGTGGGGCGGCCGTCGCCTGTGCGGCCGGCATCGGCCCGCTGGCGATCGCCACCGACGCCGGCGGCTCGACGCGCATTCCCGCAGCC
The DNA here is from genome assembly GCA_025353015.1 of Hyphomicrobiales bacterium. Lineage (GTDB taxonomy): Bacteria > Pseudomonadota > Alphaproteobacteria > Rhizobiales > Hyphomicrobiaceae. The sequence continues at coordinate 1,013 of JANXRM010000103.1, read as the reverse complement.
TGCAACGGCGTCGTCGGCTTGAAGCAATCGCTGGGCCTCATTCCACACGACAGCGCGCCGGATGCCTTCTCCAACATGAGCTACATCACGCCGACCACGCGCACAGTCATGGACACCGCCTTGATGCTGGAGGCGATGGCGGGATGGCACCCGTCCGACCCGCATTCCTACGGCATGGCCACGACCGGATACGTCGCAGCGGCGCGGCCGGATGGCGATCTCAAAGGCCTGAAAGTGGCGTGGCGGCCCTATCTTGCCAATGCGCTGGTCGACCACGAGTATCTGGCGCAGTGCGAGGCGGCGGTGGAAACGCTCGGCGAATTGGGTGCCATCGTCGAGCCCATGGGCGACGATCTCGAGCCGACGGAGCCCTATTGGCTGGTGCTCTCGACGGCGCTCTGGAATGCGCGGTTCGCCGATCAGCTGCCGCAGTGGAAGGAAAAGCTCAGCCCCACGTTGCTCAAGCAGATGTCGGCGGGCGGAGACATGACCGGTGAGCAGGTCGGCCGGGCGCTGATGGCACGCACCAAGCTCTATCGCCAGGTGCAAGCCTGGTTCGAGCGGTTCGACGTGATCGTCATGCCGACGCTCTCGCGCACGGCCTTGGGCATCGACGAAAAGCTTTCCGAGCCTATCCTGATCGGCAATACGGCGGCTGGCAGCGTGCGGCGGGCCTGGTATCCCTACACGCACCCCTTCAACCTGACCGGCAATCCCGCGATCGTGCTGCCGACGGGGCTGCACAGCGACGGCCTGCCGGTCTCGGTGCAGATCGTCGGACGGCGCGGCGAGGATGCACGGTTGCTGCGCATCGCGGCCCTGTTCGAGGCGGCGCGGCCCTGGGACCTGATGCGCCCCGTCCTGCCGGAGCTGGCATAGCCCGGCGAGGCGAATGCTGAACGAAATCGATTGGTGAAACGCAGCCGGCGGCGTTAGATCTGCGGCGTAAGATCTGCGGCGTTAGATCGCCCGTCACAACGACTTCGCTTGGAATGCCCCCGCCCATGCTGCTG
>JANXRM010000070.1 GCA_025353015.1 Hyphomicrobiales bacterium | reverse complement strand
CCGCAGACGATCAACAGCGGTGACCGCCCCATGCTGGGCTTCGAAACGCTAACACTCGTGCCGATCGACCGGCGCCTGGTGGAACCGCGCCTGCTGACGCCGGACGAGATCGGGTGGCTCGACGCCTATCACGCCAGAGTCGCCCGCGTAATCGGCCCGCACCTGACCGGCGGCGACCGCACGTGGCTCGCCAATGCCTCGGCCGCGATCGGCTGAGGGGCTGGCGGCCGGCGGCATGTTTCGGGTTGCATTGGCGGCGGGCGTAACGGCTCCTGAGGCCGGAGGGCAATGATGGAGCACGACATGCCGGCAACAAAGCCAAGTCCACGCGATGCGCCGATTCCAACGCGGTTGGCAGCAGTCGACTGGACAGCCATCGAAGCCCAGCTCGATCAGTCCGGCGCGGCGGTGACTGGCCCGCTGCTGACACCGGCGGACTGCGCGAGCCTTGCCGAGCTCTACGGCGACGACGACCGGTTCCGCAGCCACATCATCATGGCGCGGCATGGCTTTGGACGTGGCGAGTACAAGTACTTCGCCGCGCCATTGCCTGATCTGGTGCGCGCGCTGCGGACAGCGCTCTATCCCCGCCTCGCCCCCATCGCCAACCGCTGGCACGAAGCTCTCGGCATCGACGAACGCTTCCCGGCCGAGCATGCCGAATTTCTCGCCTGCTGCCATGCTGCCGGCCAAACGCGGCCGACACCGCTGCTGCTGAAATACGGCGCCGGCGATTACAACTGCCTGCACCAGGATCTCTACGGCGCCAACGTCTTTCCGCTGCAGGTCGCGTTTCTGCTGAGCCGCCCGGCCATTGATTTCGAGGGCGGCGAATTCGTGATGACCGAGCAGCGCCCGCGCATGCAATCACGCGCACAGGTCGTTGGTCTCGCCCAAGGGGAAGCTGTGATCTTCGCCACACGCTACCGGCCGATCGCGGGCACGCGCGGCACCTATCGCGTCAACCTCCGGCATGGCGTCAGCGTCATCAGGTCGGGCGAGCGGTATACGATGGGCCTCATCTTCCACGATGCCGCGTGAGAGCCATCGAGCGTCCGGCTTCAACGGCCCTTGAATATCGGTTTTTTCTTCTCGCGAAACGCCACGACGCCGGCCTGAAAATCCTCGGTCGTCTGGGCGATGGATTGGGCGAAGCCTTCCGCTTCCAAGAACTCGTCGATCGAAGGATCGTAGGCCCGGAGCAGCAGCTTCTTGATGAGGCCGATGGTGGCGGTGGGCGCGGCGGCAAGGCTTTCGGCGGTCTCCATGGCCATGTCCATCAACTTGTCCGGCGGGGCGAGGCGGGCGACGAGCCCCATGGCCAAGGCTTCCTCGGCTGCAACCTTGCGGCTGGTCAGCAGCAGGTCCTTGGCGCGCGCCATGCCGATTGCGCGAGGGAGTGTGGCGAGGAGCCCGAGATCGGGGCAAGCTCCGAGCCGCGCGAACGCCGTCACGAAATAGGCCGACGTGGACGCCAGCACGATGTCGCCCATCAACGCGATCGAAACGCCGGCACCGGCGGCCGCGCCATTGACAGCCGTAATCACTGGCTTTTCCGCCTTCAGCAGCGGACCGACCCACTTGTAGTGGTTCTGCATCCGCTTGCGGACCGAGGGCGCGGTGTGGGTCGCCATACTGCGGATATCACCGCCCGCGCAGAACGCGTCGCCGGTGCCCGTGAGAACGATCGCGCGCACGTCCGGATCGTCCAGCAATGCAGGAAGGCCCGCCACGAGGCCGTCGCGCATCGGCAGCGACAGGGCATTCATGGAAGCGGGATCGTTCAGCCTGACAACCGCCACAGCCCCATGACGGGTGATGACAACTGGGCTCGCGGATTTGCCTGATGACATGGAAGAACCTCGTTGGTTGGGGTGTAATGTCTTTTGCATCGGAGGCGGCCGATCAGCCTTTGCCGGTAAAGAGCGTACCTTTCGCCGCCTCGCCCGTCTGCGCGAGCGTGGTAAAGCGCTGGCGGACATCGGCGCGAACATCGGCGGCGAGCGTGCGGACATCAGGCCAATCCACCTCGATCAAGTTCTTCGCGGGATCGCGCAGGTAAAGCTGCACCTCGTGATTGGAGATCTCGAAGAGATGATAGCCGCGCGAGTCGTCGAACACCGCCATCGACTTGGCCTTGCGGTAGATATCCTCGAAGGTGTCGACCTCCAGCGCGAAATGCGCCTCGCGATCCCAGCCCTCGCCGCGCTGAAAGAGATGCAGCTGCGTCGCCCCGAGTTGTAGCCACGCCGTCGGAAATCCGAAGTTGGGCGTGGCGAGCCGGGTCGCCCCCAGCAGCTCCTGGTAGAACGTCACGGACTTTTCGAGATCGACGGCCCGCACGCTGACGTGCGAAATCCTCATCACGGCCACTGGATTGCCTTTCTGCGCGGTCAGCAAGAAATGGGCAGTACGAAACGAGCGACACGAAATATTCGGTTTCGAACGGTAGGACGAACGTAACGGGCCAGCGCTACATTTTGCAATCGCCAGATGACATCGCCAGACGACTGGGCGCGGGTTGGTCCGCGAGTGCAAAGCTTTGTCGGCCCCTGGAGGACCACCGCTCATGTTTTTCGTGCTGTCAAAAACCTTCTGGTTCTTCGCGCAACCGTCAAGCCTGATCACCGTCGCCATCGTGGCTGGCCTGTTGCTTGCGCGGCGACCAGCCTGGAGCAAAGCCGGCAACCGGCTGGCCTGGAGCGGTCTCGCGCTGTTGCTGTTCGCCGGCCTCGGTCCTTTCTCGAATATGGTCGTATTACCGCTCGAACAGCGTTTCCCGGCGCGGCATGGTCGCCTACCGGACGGGCCCATCGCCGGCATTATCGTCCTCGGCGGTTACGAGGATGGCCGCACGACGGAAGCGCGGGGCACGTTGACGCTGAACGAGGCCGCGGAACGCATCACGGAAACCGCCGTCGTCGCCCATCGCCTGCCCGGCGTGCCCGTCATTATCAGCGGCGGCTCCGGCGCCATTCTGCTCGAGGATAAGGCGGCGGCGCCCGCCATCGGCGACTTCCTGCAGTCGATCGGTATCGCGGCCTCGCGCATCCGGCTCGAGGACAAATCCAAGACCACTTATGAGAACGCGCTGTTCACGCGGGCGCTCATGCAGCCAAAGCCCGGCGACCGTTGGATTCTCGTCACGTCGGCCGCCCACATGCCGCGATCCGTCGCCACGTTCCGGCACCAAGGCTTCGACGTGATCCCCTGGCCAGCCGATTTCCGAACCAAAGATGCCGGTGATGCCATCCGGCCGTTCGGGTCACTGCCCGCAGGTCTCAAGCGGTTGGATGAGGCGACGATGGAGTGGGTGGGCTTGGTCGCCTATCGCATCCTCGGACGCTCCGGCGATGTTTTCCCAGCGCCGTGACCGTCGGTGCGGCGTCGATCCTATCGCTTCTGACCGTTGGCCTTGGCCTCGCCGATCGGCTGCGGGACAGCGGTATTGCCCGGTGCCAATTCGGCCTCGATATCGAAGGTCCGGCAATTCTTCGCGGCAAGTTCCTTGTTCATGGTCTCGAGCCGCGCGCGGTCGCGCTTGTAGTCGGCATCCATGTCGGCACCATAGGTCGTGCTGTTTTTGAACTTCTTCACGGTTTCCTGGGCCATCTTGGCGGCATCCGACGGCTTGGCCCGCTCGCCCGCCTCGCGCATCTGCAGGATCTTGATCGTCACCCCGCCCGTCAAATGCTTGCAGTCGAGCTTCTGCTCCTGATCGGTCAGGCTGTAGGTGCCGGTCTCGTCGAAGCCGCCGCCTTTCGGGGCGGCTGCCTTCATTTTTTCCGATTTCGGCGTTGGCGGCACATACCCGGGCATAGCGGCGGCACAACCTGCGAGAGCGAGGCTGAGGCCGAGCCAGAGAAGGGTCGAGCGGCGCATCGAGATTCCGATCCAAGATTCGGGTCAGCGTAACAGCGGGAACATGGCGGTGTTGCGGCGACCGGGCAACGATCGAGGGACATCCTCTGGTGGTGATCCCCAACAGAAATATCGGCAGTTTCGTCCCCCAGGGTGGACATTTCCCGGCGTCTGGCCTTCCAGGCCACCCGCTTCCCGGCTAAACCAGTACACTCCCGATCGACACCTAATCCCTTGCCACGACAGGAGGCACCATGCCGCAGACGATTACCACGGGGTACAAAGCCTTGGTCGACGCCGCCAAAGCCCGAATCGAGGAACTGTCGCCGGCGGACGCCATCAAGCTTCTCGGCCGCGACGATGTCGTTCTCGTCGACATTCGCGACCCGCGTGAGCAGGACCGCGACGGCAAGGTGCCCGGAACCTTCTCATGCACGCGCGGCATGCTCGAGTTCTGGATCGACCCGGCAAGTCCCTACTACAAGCCGACGTTTGGTGAAGACAAGAAGTTCGTGTTTTTCTGCGCCGGGGGATTGCGATCAGCGCTGGCTGCGAAAACGGCACAGGACATGGGATTGAAACCTGTCGCGCATGTCATCGGCGGTTTTGGCGCGTGGAAGAAGGCCGGCGGCCCCACGGAAGGCGGCCAGCCGTCGAAACCGAAAACCTGAGCCCGATAGCCAACCGCAAAAAACCATACGAAAAAGGAGCATGCGCACTGGGCCCATGCTCCTTTTTCGTTCAGCCTGACAGCGACGTCAGACTCACCCGCGCCAGCGATACCGGCCGCAGGTGCGATCGAGATCGCGCTTGAGGGCGACGATGTTCTGGCGTTCGACCCGCGTCAGGACACCGTCCGAGGCCGCGCGATTCTCGTAGCGGTGCAGGCGGATAGCCTTGTCCTGACAAACCGAATGATGGCGCTGCGCATAAGGGTGTGAGCCTTTCGCCCAGACCTGCGGGGCGTATTGAGCGGCAGCGCTGGTTGCGGCGAGCGCGAGCATGCCAGCGGCGATGATGACGGATTTCATGAGACGTTCCTCGACATGAACACGGGCGACTGCCGCCTGTGTGATCGTGAACACATAAGGATTCCTGCATGAATGCCAAGTGAACTTGCGACTGAAACTGCTGGCAACACTTATGCAGAATTTGCGCGACGGATTTTTCGCCGTCATACGTCCGCGGAGTTCGGGCGTCAGCGGGTCGAGACTACGACGCCCGCGGCTCGAAGAATGAGCGCGACTTCTTCCGCCCGGCGCCGAAACTCCGCGTCAGCGGGATCGAGCCCGAGGCATACGCCCCGCGCCAGTAGATCATCGGTCAGCAGAAAAGACGCCGTATCCATATCGGCCGTCGTCTCGCGCGCGGCCTTGACGATCCCGCCGGCGAGCGTCGCGCCGCTGAGCGCATCGACCACCACGAAGCTCCCGGTCTCGCGATGCTCGGCGAAGAGATCGATGGCAACGGCGCGGCCCAGCGCAATATCGGCAATGACGATGTCGTTGGTGGTGCAGGTTTCAGCCGCGTTCTGAGCCAATGTCTCGAGATCGAGGCGCGCGCGCACTTTGAGCGCCGCGATGGGAACCAGATCGGTGGCGGTGCGCAGCAGCAGGCCGTTGGCCGCGTCAAGGGCAGTGTCGGCGAGCCAGACCAGACGCGCGTCGATCTCACGGGCACTGATTGGCCGCGCCTGTGGGCCGGCCAGCACGGCGCCGCGCGCCACGTCGATATCGGTATCGAGCTGCAGCACAACGGCCTGGCCGGCCGAGGCCTCATCGAGATCACGATCCATCGTCGCGATCCGCCGCACCCGGGCCTCGCGGCCGCTGAGCGCATCCTGAATGCGATCACCCGGTCGCACGCTGCCGCCACTGATCGTGCCGGCAAGGCCGCGGAAATCCTGCCCGCCCCGCAGCACCAGCTGGACAGGCATCCGAAACTCGCCTGATGACGCCGTGCCGCGGCCGGGAACGCGCGCCAACTCGTCGAGCAGCACCGGGCCGTCGTACCAGGGCATATGCTGCGAGCGCCGGGCAACGTTGTCACCAAGCTTCGCCGACACCGGAATAGCCAACGCTTTCTCGAAGGCGAAGTTCCGCGCTACGCTCGAGAAATCCGTCTCGATCTCCCGGAAAAGCTTTTCCGACCAGTCCGCCACATCCATCTTATTAACGGCCAGGATGACCTGGCGCACGCCGATCAAATCCAGGATCGCTGCGTGCCGCCGCGTCTGCCGCTTCACGCCATGGCGCGCGTCGACCAGCATGATGGCGACGTCGGCATGCGAGGCGCCGGACGCCATGTTGCGCGTGTACTGCTCGTGGCCCGGACTGTCGATCACGACGTAACGACGTGGACCCGCATCGAAATAGCGCCAGGCGATATCGATGGTGATGCCCTGCTCGCGTTCAGCAACCAGGCCGTCGAGCAACAGGCTGACATCGGGCTCACCGTCAGGGCCCGCAGATTTGCGCAGCGTCTGGCGCGTATCCTCGGGCAGATCCGAGGCGTCCCAGAGCAAGCGACCAATCAGCGTCGACTTGCCGTCGTCGACGGAACCGCACGTCAACAGGTGCACGATGCCATCGAGAACACCCCAGGCCGGCTGCGCGGCGGAATTGCCTTGCACCTGCGCGATGCCGGCAGGCCCGGATACGGGCTCGACAGCTTGTTTGGAACCGATTTTTATCGCAGCGCCCGGCATCAGAAATAACCTTCCTGCTTCTTGCGCTCCATCGCTCCCGTCTGATCGTGATCGATGAGGCGGCCCTGACGCTCCGAGGTCGTGGCCGCCAGTGTCTCCGCGACGACGCTTTCGATATCGGCGGCGTCGGATAAGACGGCGGCCGTCAACGGCCAGCAACCGAGCGTGCGGAAGCGGACGCGGCGATACTCGACGGTTTCACCGGGCAGCAACGGCATACGATCGTCGTCCAGAACGAGGATCTGGCCATTGCGCGTGATGGTCGGGCGCACGGCCGCCATGTAGAGCGGTACCACCGCCAGCTTCTCGCGCAGCAGGTAGCGCCAGACGTCGCGCTCCGTCCAATTGGAGAGCGGGAAAATGCGCGCCGTTTCGCCTGTACCGAGCCGGCCATTGAGCAGGCGCCACATTTCCGGCCGCTGCTTCCTCGGATCCCAGCGATGGCCGGGTGAGCGGAACGAAAACACGCGCTCCTTGGCCCGCGAGGCTTCCTCGTCGCGCCGGGCGCCGCCGAACGCGGCATCGAAACCGTAGAGATCGAGCCCCTGCTTCAACGCGGCGGTCTTCATGATGTCGGTATAGAGAGAGGGGGCATAGGTGAGCGGCGTAACGCCGCGTTTGATCCCGTCTTGGTTTGTTTGCACCAGAAGTTCGAGCCCGAGTTCCCGTACCGTATTGTCCCGGAACGCGATCATGTCGCGAAACTTCCAGGTGGTATCGATGTGCAGCAGCGGGAACGGCGGCTTCTGCGGATAGAACGCCTTCCGCGCCAGATGTAGCAGGACGGTCGAATCCTTACCGATCGAATAGAGCAGCACGGGCTTGCGGAATTGCGCCGCCGCTTCCCGGAAAATATGGATGCTCTCGGTTTCGAGCACATCGAGATGCGAAAAATGCCGTGTCATGTCCCCACCGCGTTATTGGGCGGACGACGATGCAGTCCGCATTCCCGGCCCTCGGCATTTTCCCACCACCAGCGCCCGCTTCTGATGTCTTCACCTGGGCGAACCGCCCGCGTGCAGGGCTGGCAGCCGATCGACGGAAACCCTCGGTTATGCAGAGCGTTGACCGGTACATCGTAGCGCTGCACGTACTCTTCGAGCCGGTCCCGCGACCAATCGGCGAGCGGGTTGACCTTGAGGACATTGAGGTCGGAGTCAAGCGTCGCAAAGGTCACGGATTGACGCCCTGTGGATTGCTCCCGGCGTAGCCCAGTTATCCAGACGCCCGCGCCCGCCAAGGCCCGGTGCAGCGGCCGCACTTTGCGCACGTCACAACAGGATTTTCGCGCTTCCACCGACTGTCGGAACCCATTGATACCGTCCCGGTGCACAAGGGCTTCGATTTCAGCGGCATCAGGCGCTACCACCCGGATCTTCAGGCGATATCGACGTTCGCTGGCCTCGATGACATCGAGCGTTTCCGGGAAATGACGCCCGGTGTCGAGCGTGAACATATCGACCGGCGCCCCCGTTTGCGCGATGGCGTGGTGGATCACCTGATCCTCGAGTCCGAGGCTCGTCGAGAACGCTATCCGCCCAGGCGCCGCGCTTGTGATGAGCGCCAAGCGCGCTTCCAACGTGCCCGCAGCAGCTAAGCGCTGGTCCAGTTCTTCAACCCGATTTGGTTCGGGCCGTGTGGCGATGGCGTTCGGCATGTCAATCTCCGTCAGTCGAGCCACCGGTTGCGGAACTGGCCCCCGCGCCAGGACCAGACAGGCTTGTCGATAACCTCATTGTATAGAATATTTTTTTAATTTTACGGAGAAAATTATATTTATATAGAATTTTTTTTCATACCCTGGCTTCAGCACAGCGACGACAAAAAATCGGCTCCCGCTGGCACCAGCGTGCTACGTCTGATAGGATTGCAACGCTGAACTTGCACGATCTGCGGTCGCGCTTGCGACCGATGCGACACTATGGCGAGCCCGGGTAGCCCCAACGATGCTGCAAGGCGTGGCACGTCGCTACAAGACGCCGCTCAGCTCTTCATGCCGAGATGCTTTTCCAGCCAGTGAATATCGTACTCGCCGTTGATGATGTCGGGCTGGCACACGAGATCGGCGAAGAGCGGGATCGTCGTCTCGATGCCATCGATGACGAACTCCGACAGGCAACGCCGCAGCCGCATCAG
>JANXRM010000069.1 GCA_025353015.1 Hyphomicrobiales bacterium | reverse complement strand
GGAGGAAGCAAAGTGGCCGTCAGAGCCGAGATCGAGATCGCGCGCGACGCGAAGAAGAAGCCGATCCAGGAGATCGGCGCCAAGCTCGGCATTCCCAACGAGCACCTTTTGCCGTTCGGCCACGACAAGGCGAAAATTTCGGCTGAATTCATCAAGTCCGTCGAGGGCCGCAAAGATGGCAAGCTCATCCTCGTCACTGCCATCAATCCGACGCCAGCCGGCGAAGGCAAGACGACGACCACGGTTGGCCTCGGCGATGGCTTGAACTTCATCGGCAAGAAGGCCGCGATCTGCCTGCGCGAGCCCTCGCTTGGTCCCTGCTTCGGCGTCAAGGGTGGTGCGGCCGGCGGCGGCTATTCCCAGGTCGTGCCGATGGAGGACATCAACCTCCATTTCACCGGCGATTTCCACGCCATCACGTCGGCGCACAACCTGCTTGCGGCGATGATCGACAACCACATCTACTGGGGTAATTCGCTCGGCATCGACACGCGCCGAGTCGTCTGGCGCCGCGTCATGGACATGAACGACCGGGCGCTGCGCGAGAACGTGATTTCGCTCGGCGGCGTCGCCAACGGTTTTCCGCGCGAGTCCGGCTTCGACATCACCGTGGCGTCGGAAGTGATGGCGATTTTGTGCCTCGCCAACGACATCAAGGATCTCGAGAAGCGCTTGGGCGATATCATCATCGCCTATCGCCGCGACCGCACGCCGGTCTACGCGCGCGACATCAAGGCTGATGGTGCGATGACGGTGCTGCTAGCGCAGGCGATGCAACCCAATCTCGTGCAGACGCTCGAGAACAGCCCGGCGCTGATCCACGGCGGCCCGTTCGCCAACATCGCGCACGGCTGCAACTCGGTGGTCGCCACCAAGACGGCGTTGAAGCTCGCCGACTACGTGGTGACGGAAGCCGGTTTTGGTGCCGATCTCGGCGCCGAGAAGTTCTTCGACATCAAGTGCCGCAAGGCCGGCTTGAAGCCTGCCGTCGCTGTCATTGTCGCAACGATCCGCGCGCTGAAAATGAACGGCGGCGTCAAGAAGGAAGATTTGGCCAAGGAGAACGTCGAGGCCGTGAAGAAGGGGCTTGCCAACCTTGGCCGCCACATCGAAAACGTGAAGTCGTTCGGTGTGCCAGCCGTGGTGGGCCTCAACCATTTCATTACGGATACCGACGCCGAAGCCGCCGTGGTCATGGACTACGTTAAGTCGCTGGGCTCGGAATGCTTCCTCAACAAGCACTGGGGCGAGGGCAGCAAGGGCATCGCGGCGATGGCCAAGCGTGTGGCGGAACTTGCGGACGGCGGCACAGCGAACTACGCGCCGATTTATCCCGACGACATGCCGCTCTTCCAGAAGATCGAGACCATCGCCAAAAAGATCTATCGCGCCGGTGACGTCGCCGCCGACAAGTCGATCCGCGATCAGCTGAAGACCTGGGAAGAGATGGGCTACGGCAAACTGCCGATCTGCATCGCCAAGACGCAGTATTCCTTCACCACCGATCCGAATGCCCGCGGCGCGCCCTCGGGCCATACGATCCCCGTGCGTGAGGTGCGGCTCGCGGCCGGTGCCGGTTTCATCGTCGCCATCTGCGGTGAGATCATGACCATGCCGGGCCTGCCCAAGGCGCCCTCGGCGGAGTTCATCCGCTTCAACGAGAAGGGCCAGATCGACGGACTGTTTTGAACGAATGGTTGGGGCGGGCGGAGCGCAATCTCCGCCCGGTTCGCAGTTTCGTTCAATTGTCCTCGCGCCGCGCGCGCCGCAGCCAATTGCGAGGTCGGCGTTTCAAGTGGACAAGGGCAACAACGATCATCTTGTCCCCGGCAATCCAATAGATCAGAGCGTACGGAAACTTGTGGACCGGTCGCCGACGATAACCGCCATCCGTGAGATGACCGGCTCGAGGCCAAGGTTCGACCCTATGCAACGCCGCGACAACCGATCGAGGAACCCGTCCCCAAGCCCTGGCTTGGCCTTGTCGTAATAGGATGCGGCCGTCCATCATCCGCGCTTGGCACCCACCAGAAGCGTGAAGCTCACTTCGGGCCGTTTGATTTCAGCTGGCGCCGCATCTCGTCAATCGCGGAGAATGCCTCGACGCCGGGATCGTCGCCGCGTTCTCAAGCCTGCCAGCGCGCGTCCAAACCCGGCAGCATCGCCGCATCTGGATCGTCTTCTGCGATTTCCAGCGAAGCAAACAGATGCTCCGCGAGTTCCAACCTTTCGTCGCGAGAAAGTTGGCGCACTTTTTCGAAAAGTGTCTTCGTCTTTGCATTCATGCGGGTCATCGCCCCATGGTCGTTGTAGCACCGCGACTTAGGTAAAGTGTCAATCAAGCTTCAGATCGGCCATCCGCAGGCCAAGTTCCGGCGCGAGCAGAGGCGTGAGGGGCTCGGTTGCGGCCACCTCACGTACCTCGGCGTAACCTTCAGGCCCCGGCCCGCGGTGCACCGTCGTCACCAGCGTCGCCGCGTCCACGACCCAATAGTCGCGCACGCCATGCCGGGCGTAGAGTTGGGCTTTGGTGGAAAGGTCGAAGGAGAGGCTCGAGGCGGCGACTTCGATCACCAACAATACGGTATCGCCGCGCACATCGTAGGATTGGACGGCTGCCGGCCGCACCAGAATATCGGGCTTGGCATAGGCGTCGTCGGCAAGGTTGAATTGCGGCTCCTTGACGACATGGACGCCGGCCGGCTCGCGCGACCTGAGGTGGCGTTCCAAATTCTCCGCCAGCACCTCGTGCCGCCGCCCCACAGGTGACATCGGCACGATCTCCCCGCCAATCAACTCGAACCGGTCTTCGGCCGTGAAAGCGCCGAGTTCGGCGAGCCGCACAAGCTCGGCCGTCGTCCAACGCCAGCGTGGCAGGCCCTCCGCGGCTTGTGTCGTACGGTCCCGTTTGAGTGGGGTGCTCAGCTCGTTCATAGTCTGAAAGCTATCAGAACGGGGGGTGCGGGAGCAAGCAACGGCCACAAGCGGCTCGTCCAGACTAGGCGTCGCCGGGGCGTCGTTTGCCATATCTCTGCTTTTCTTCATTGATTCCGGCGGCTGAGGCCAGATATACAACGCGCGTGTCTTTCAACGCCGTGTGCTGGTGACGGAAATGAGGCTGCTCTCTGGGCAAGCCGCGTTTTCCGCACGTACCAGTGCTGGCGCCAGGGACGACATGGCCGCGGGCGTGGCGGAATTGGTAGACGCACTGGATTTAGGTTCCAGCGGCGCAAGTCGTGGGGGTTCGAGTCCCTCCGTCCGCACCATTAGGATAAGGATTACGGGGCCTGCGCGTCGTCGTCCGGTGTTTATGGCGACCGTCGCCGTGGCCTGTGGCGCATTTAGGCGGCATGAGTTACGAAGGGCTGAAATAGAGCGATTTCTGGCCGCTACGGCGGTTGTGTCTCAACTTGGGCGAAGAACGCAACTTAGGCGAAAAACGCAATGGATGTCTCGGTTACGAATAGCGAAGGTTTGGCGCGGACGATCAAGGTCGTCATCGGGCAAAGTGAACTGGGCCAGCGCTTCGCTTCGCGCGTGGACGAGGTGAAGGACACGATCCAGCTCAAGGGCTTCCGTCGTGGCAAGGTGCCCGTCAACCACATCAAGAAGATGTTTGGCCGTTCGCTGATGGGTGAAGTGGTCCAGAAAGCGGTCGAGGAGGCGAGTTCGAAGGTCATCACGGACCGCAAGGAACGCCCGGCGTTCCAGCCGAAAATCGACCTGTCCGAGGACAAGGACGAAATCGAGCGCATCATGTCGGGGGCGGCCGATTTGGCGTTCTCGATGTCGTTCGAAGTGCTGCCCGATTTCACGGTAGCCGATCTAACGAGCCTCAAGCTGGAAAAGCTTGTCGCGGACGTGCCCGACGCCGCCGTCGATGAAGCGCTGGGCCAGATCGCCGACCGGAACAAAAAATATGAACCCGAAGACGGAAAGGTTGCTGCCGACGGCGATCAGCTGACCATCGATTTCGTCGGCCGCATGGGCGGCGCCGAATTCGAGGGCGGTAAAGGCGAGGACGTGCCGCTGGTCCTGGGCCAGGGTGGCTTTATTCCAGGCTTCGAGGACGGGCTCAAGGGTGCCAAGGCCGGTGACAAAGTCGTCGTCAAGCCGATATTCCCGGCCGATTATCCAGTCACTACGCTCGCCGGCAAGGAAGCCGAATTCGACGTGACGGTGAAGGCGGTCGCGAAGCCCGTGATCCCCACCGTCGACGAGGACTTTGCCAAGGGCCTGGGCGTTGACTCCCTGACAGCCATGCGCGATCGGGTTCGGACGCAAATCAGCCAGGAGTTCGAGCAGGTTTCGCGCGCGAAACTGAAGCGCAACATGTTGGACGAGTTGAATAAAGCGCACGCGTTTGCGCTGCCGCCGACCCTGGTTGAGAACGAGTTCAATCAGATCTGGGGCCAGCTCACCCAAAGCATGGAGCAGGCTAAGAAGACCTTCGCCGACGAAGGCAAAAGCGAGGACGAGGTTCGCGCTGAGTACAAGGCGCTCGCCGAACGCCGTGTCCGTCTCGGGCTGGTGCTGGGCGAAATTGGCGACAAGAACAAGATCGAAGTAACCCAGGACGAGTTGCGGAATGCTCTGTTCGAGCAGGCCCGCCGCTTCCCGGGCCAGGAAAAGATGGTTTACGAGTATTTCCAGAACACGCCCGGCGCAGTGTCACAACTCAGAGCGCCGATCTTTGAGGAAAAGGTCGTCGATCACATCGCGAGCCTGGCAAAGCCCGTCGAGCGGAAAGTGTCGCGCGAAGAACTTGTGGCGCCCATGGAAGGTGATGAGCCGACGGTTAAGGCACCCGTGGCCTGATCCGCGGCAGAGGGATACGAATCGGGCGTAATGCCTATGAGGCGTAATGCCGATGAGCCGAAGGCCGTCGTTTGGGACGGCAACGTCCCGGTGGCAGCGTCCCGGTGGCAGCGTCCCGGTGCTAGCGTCCGGCCACTGAGGCGGCCACAGTTCCGGCCGCTTTTTTGTGGTTTTGGTGAAGCAGCCGGCACGTATTGGTCTCGACGGCCTCGGATTTGGTTATGTGCCTCGATGTCGGGGTCGAAATTTAGCGGGGTCGAAATAAAGCGGGGTGAGGTGAGACATGCGGCTGACTCCCTGTTGAGAATCGGATGGACTCTTACCATCATTGAAGATGCCGCGTGTGGCAGACCCATGCGCCGCCGATAACGCGGGAAGGACGAAATGAGCGAGATCAGGAATTCCTATTGGCCGCAGGTCATCGAACAGACGGCACGCGGCGAACGCTCGTTCGACTTGGCGTCCCGCATGCTGCAGGAGCGCATCATTTTCCTCGTCGGACCGGTCGAGGACTTGATGGCGAACTCCATCTGCATGCAGTTGCTGTTTCTGGAAGCGCAGAATCCGAAGAAGGAAATAGCGCTTTATATTAACTCTCCCGGCGGCATCGTGACGGCTGGTATGGCAATCTATGACACCATCCAGTTCATCCGCTGCCCCGTTGCGACCCTTTGTATCGGCCAAGCCGCGTCGATGGGTTCGTTGTTGCTGACAGCCGGCGCCAAGGGCATGCGTTTTGCGCTCCCGAACGCGCGGATCATGGTCCACCAGCCCTCTGGTGGTTATTCCGGCCAAGCCAGCGACATCGAGCGTCATGCGCAAGATATCGTCAAGATGAAACGCCGGCTCAACGAAGTCTATGTCAAACATACCGGGCAGACCTTGGAAAAGGTTGAATCGACCCTGGATCGCGATCACTTCATGACGGCCGACCAGGCCAAGGATTTCGGCTTGATCGACCGGGTGCTGTCGCGCCGTGATGAAGTGGATTTCGGCGGCGAAGGCATGAAGAGTTCATGACCACCCAATGCAATGGCGGTGACGCCGTTGCAACGGGTTGGAATATAATGAAAATACGCTCTGGCCTGCGTGGTGTGCGTCGTACGCAGTATGCGCAGCCGCTGGATGTTGGCAACGCAGTGCGGCGTCCATGTCACAATGACGTGACAATGCACGGAATGCGTTCCATGGTCGCGAGCAAGCCGTTAATCCATTCTTGATCTCGCAGCCGATAGCATGCTCAGATTGGTTGAGATGGATTCCTGAGGGTCGGCCGTTCGCGGCCGTCCGGTTTGGGCTCCTATTTGTTGCGTTTGCTGGACCACGCGCACCAGCGAGCGATTGGCCTGGGTCGCGCCGACACGAACGGGTGTGAGAGAGCCGGATGCCCAACGAAAAGAACACCCTCTACTGCTCCTTTTGCGGCAAAAGCCAGCATGAGGTGCGGAAGCTGATTGCGGGTCCGACTGTATTCATCTGTGATGAATGCGTCGAACTCTGCATGGACATCATCCGCGAGGAAAACAAAAACACCCTCGTCAAGTCCCGGGCGGGCGTGCCGTCACCACAAGAAATCTGCAGCGTGCTGGATGGTTATGTGATTGGCCAGTACCACGCCAAGCGGGTGCTGTCGGTGGCCGTCCATAACCATTACAAGCGCCTCAACCACGCGTCGAAGAACAACGATGTCGAACTGGCGAAGTCTAACATCCTGCTCGTCGGTCCGACCGGTTGCGGTAAGACGTTGCTTGCCCAGACCCTGGCGCGCATCCTCGATGTGCCATTCACGATGGCTGATGCAACCACACTCACCGAAGCCGGCTATGTCGGCGAGGACGTCGAGAACATCATCCTGAAGCTGTTGCAGAGTGCCGACTACAACGTCGAGCGGGCCCAGCGCGGCATCGTCTACATCGACGAAGTCGACAAAATCAGCCGCAAATCTGACAATCCGTCGATCACGCGTGACGTGTCGGGTGAAGGCGTGCAGCAAGCGCTCTTGAAGATCATGGAAGGCACCGTTGCGTCGGTACCGCCGCAAGGTGGGAGGAAGCACCCGCAGCAGGAGTTCCTGCAGGTCGATACGACGAACATTTTGTTCATCTGCGGCGGCGCCTTCGCGGGCCTCGAGAAGATCATTTCGCGGCGCGGTAAGGGCACGTCGATCGGCTTCGGTGCAACGGTCATCGGTCCCGACGAACGGCGGACCGGCGATATTCTAAAAAACGTCGAGCCTGAGGATTTGCTGAAGTTCGGCCTCATCCCAGAG
>JANXRM010000048.1 GCA_025353015.1 Hyphomicrobiales bacterium | reverse complement strand
GGTCGCCGTTCAGCAGCACGCGGCCGCGCGTCGAACCTTTAACCCCTTGATCCACCACAACGGCCATCGGGACACGTGTCCCGATCAGGTAGAATGCCCTCCCGCTGGAGGAAACTGCCAGGGACAGAGATGTGATGCAGGCGAGCGAGATCGCAGCGCGGGCCAGGGGCCGTATGGCTCCTACGGATATCAACAACCCCAAGTATTTTCACAAGGTCGTCGACTGCCAGTGGGCCTGCCCCACGCACACGCCCGTTCCCGAATATATCCGGCTCATTGCGCAAGGGCGCTATGCGGCGGCCTATATGCTGAACTGGGAATCGAACGTGTTCCCAGGAATTCTTGGCCGTGTGTGCGACCGCCCATGCGAGCCGGCCTGCCGCCGCGGGCGTATCCAGACCAGCACCGAGGTCAACGCCAAGGACCCGAGCAAGCTCAATGCGGAACCGGTGGCCATCTGCCGCCTGAAACGCGTCGCTGCCGACAACAAGGGCGACATCGGCGCTTTCATGCCCGACATCCCCGCCACCAAAAACGGTAAGCGCATCGCGCTGTTAGGCGGCGGACCAGCCTCGCTGACGGTGGTGCGCGATCTTATGCCGCTTGGCTACACCTGTGTCCTCTACGAAAAGGACCCCAAGGGTGGCGGCCTGATGCGCACCAACATCCCGTCCTTCCGACTGCCCGAGGCGGTGCTGGACGAGGAAGTGGAACGGATCACGGATTTCGGCGTCGAGACGCGCTTTGGCAAGGCTGGTATGGTCACCAGCCTCAAGGCTATCGTCGATGAAGGCTACGACGCGGTTTTCGTCGGCACCGGCGCGCCCAAGGGCAAGGATCTCGAAATCCCCGGCCGCAAGGAGGCCGACAAGAACATCCACATCGGCATCGATTTTCTGACCTCCGTTGCGTTCGGACACATCAAGACCATCGGCAAACGTGTCGTCGTCATCGGCGGTGGCAATACGGCGATGGACTGCTGCCGAACCGCACTTCGTATGGGCGCCGAGGCCGTCACGGTGACCGTGCGTAGCCCTCGCAAAGTCATGAAGGCCTCGGACTGGGAAATCGGCGATGCCGTCTATGAAGGCATCCCGATCCTCGAAAATCACGCCCCGAAAGCGTTTGTCATCAAGGGCGGCAAGCTTGCCGGCGTCACGTTCGAGAAGATGACGCTGACCGGAACGGACGCCAAGGGCCGCCCGCAGCTCGCACCATCAGGCGAACTCGTCACCGTGGACTGCGACGACGTGCTGATGGCCATCGGCCAGGACAACGCTTTCCCCTGGATCGAGCGCGACATCGGCCTCGAGTTCAACGAATGGAACATGCCGAAGGTCGACCGCACGACCATGATGTCGACGCGGCCAGGCGTGTTCTTCGGCGGTGACGCCGCCTGGGGCCCGGAGAACATCATCTGGGCGGTGGCGCACGGCCACCAGGCTGCGATCTCCATCGACAGTTTCTTGCACGGCCGCCCGCTGACCGACCGGCCGGCGCCGGGCGCCACGTTGATCTCCCAGAAAATGGGCATCCACGAGTGGTCCTACTCGAACGATTATGACGCCGCCGGCCGCGTCAAAGTTCCGCACGCGGACCTGAAGTCCTCGATCCGCAACCTCCGCATGGAGGTCGAGCTCGGCTACGATGACAAGCTTGCCGCCAAGGAAGTCGAGCGTTGCTTGAACTGCGACGTTCAAACGGTGTTCACGGCCAATCTGTGCATCGAGTGCGATGCCTGCATGGACATCTGCCCCGTCGACTGCATCAACTTCATCGACAACGACGACGAGAAGGGGCTGCGCAAGAGCTTGCGGGTGCCAGCGGTCAACGCCTCGCAGGATCTCTACATCTCGTCCGACCTCAAGACCGGCCGCATCATGGCCAAGGACGAGGACGTCTGCCTGCACTGCGGCCTCTGTGCCGAGCGCTGCCCGACCGGCGCCTGGGACATGCAGAAATACTTCTACGTCGAGCCACAGGCCGCCAAAGCCTGCCTGACGCATCACAACGCCTATATCCGTTGAAGAAAGGGTCGCCTCCCGATGAGCGGCATCAACGACTTCGTCATCAAGTTCGCAACCGTCAACGGTTCGGGCAGCGCCAGCGCGAACACCATGTTCGCCAAGACGCTGTTTCGGATGGGCATCCCGGTTTCCGCCAAAAACATCTTTCCATCGAACATCCAGGGCTTGCCCACCTGGTATGAAGTGCGCGTCTCGGAGGCGGGATATCTCGCGCGCCGTGACGGCATCGACTTCATGGTGGCGATGAACCCGCAGACCTACCAGGAAGACCTCCAGGAAGTGGTGCCGGGCGGCTGGCTCCTTTACGACGAGACGATGCCGCGGATCTGGAACCGCAGCGACGTCACCATTCTGGGGCTGCCGATCGCCGAGATCTGTGCCTCGAACTGGAAGGACGTCCGCCAGCGCCAGCTGTTCAAAAACATGGTCTACGTCGGCGCGCTCTCGGCGCTGCTGGAGATGGACCTGAAGGTGATCGAGGCATCAGTGCTCGATCAGCTCAAGGGCAAGGAAAAGCTGGTTTCGGCCAACAAGAAGGCGGTCGATCTCGGGCGCCAATATGCGCTGGCGAATTTCCCGTGTCCGCTGCCGATCAAGGTCCGCCACGCCGAAGGCGCCAAGGGCAAAATCATGGTCACCGGCAACGAGGCGGCTGGGCTCGCGGCGGTATACGCTGGCGCGACCGTGTGCGCCTGGTATCCGATCACGCCATCGACGTCGGTTGCCGAAGGCTTCGAAAAGCACGCGAAGAAAATGCGCGTCACCAAGGACGGCCGGCATCTCTACGGCATCGTGCAGGCCGAGGATGAGCTTGCCGCCATCGGCGTTGCCATCGGCGGCGCCTGGAACGGTGCCCGGTCGTTTACCGCGACGTCAGGCCCGGGCATCTCGCTGATGAGCGAGTTCCTGGGTCTTGCCTACTTCGCCGAGATCCCGATCGTGCTCTTCAACATCCAGCGCGGCGGTCCTTCCACCGGCATGCCGACGCGGACGGGGCAGCCGGACATTCTTTCCTGCGCCTATGCCTCGCACGGCGACACCAAGCACGTGCTGCTGTTTCCGTCGAACCCGACCGAATGCTTCTCCATGGGCACGGACGCGTTCGATCTCGCGGAGCGGCTGCAGACACCGGTTATGGTCATGTCCGACCTCGACATCGGCATGAACGACTGGGTGACCGAGCCCTTCGCCTGGGACGACAAAAAGGTGCACGACCGCGGCAAAGTGCTATCAGCCGCCGAGCTCGAGGCCTTCAAGGACGTCAAAGGCGAGGCCTGGGGCCGCTACAAGGACGTCGACGGCGACGCCATCCCCTACCGCACGTTGCCGGGCACGCACCCGACCATGGGCGCCTTCTTCACGCGCGGCACCAGCCACGACGAAAGCGCCCGCTACACCGAAGATGGCCGCATCCACGCCCGCGTCATCGACCGTATCCGCCGCAAGTTCGACACGGCGGCGACGATCGTGCCGAAACCCGAAATCACAACCCGCGACAAGGCCGGCAAAGTTGGCGTCATCTATTTCGGCGCCAATCGCCCGGCCGTCCTGGAAGCGCTCGACTATCTCGAGCGCGACGGCCTGAAGCTCAACGCCATGCGGCTCAAGGCCTTCCCGTTCGGCCAGGAGGTGCGCGACTTCTGCGCGGCCCACGACACCCTCTTCGTCGTCGAGCAGAACCGCGATGCGCAGATGCGCCAACTGCTCGTGATGGAGGCTGAAGTACCGCCGGAGACGCTGATCGCAACTCTCAACTACGACGGTACACCCCTGACCGCCGACTTCGTGCGCAAGGCCGTATTAAAAAAGCTGCGGCCAGCCAAGGCGCAGGCGGCGGAGTAGGCATACAATGAGCGCTGCGGGGATCCAATCGGAGCCAAGTGCCATGCCAGCCAGACTGGCCGAAGACGAACAAATGACCATCGAAGAGTTCCTCGCGTTCTACGACTCGCGTGCCGACGGCGAGAAGTGGGAACTCATCGAAGGAGTGGCCATAATGAGCCCGTCGCCGACCGATTGGCATCAAGTGATTGCTGGTAATCTTTTGACGGTCTTATGTGCCATGAAGATGAGTACCGGTGCTGGCTGGACTCCTATGATCGGCATTGGCACGCGCGTGCCGATCTCGCCAAGGAGCCTGCCGCAGCCCGACGTGTTCGTGAAGGCAGGAGCCTTGACGGGCACCTCGGTCACCGACGACGCCAAGATCCTGTTCGAGGTCCTTTCGAAATCAAACACCAAGGCCGACCGATCCTGGCGCAAACGGGTCTATACGAGCGTGCCCAATTGCCGGCACTACGTCACCATCGAGACAACGACTGCGGAGGTCGTTTGCTATAGCCGAGAGGATAGGTGGAACGGCACGTCTGTGCGCGGCCTCGACGCTGCACTTGAGCTGCCGGCCATCGCCACCTCGATCCCGCTTCGCGACATCTACCGCTGGACACCCATCGAATAAGCCGGAGAAATCATGTCCTACATTTCAAAGCCTATCGCCCACCATCCGGCCTTGCCGAAGAACGCGCTCGGTCTCACCCACCGCGAGTATGAAGGCTCCATGTCGACGTTGTGCGCCGGCTGCGGGCACGACTCGATTACGGCGGCCATCATTGAAGCCTGCTTCGAGATGGACCTGCCGGCGCACCGCATCGCCAAGATCTCCGGCATCGGCTGCTCGTCGAAGACGCCGACCTATTTCCTTGGCCGCAGTCACGGCTTCAACAGCGTGCACGGCCGTATGCCGAGCGTCACCACCGGCGCCAACATGGCCAACCGGGACCTCGTCTATATCGGCATATCAGGCGACGGCGATACGGCGTCCATCGGCCTTGGGCAGTTCTGCCACGCCGTCCGACGCAAGCTGAACATGACCTACATCGTCATGAACAACGGCTGCTATGGCCTCACCAAGGGGCAGTTCTCAGCCACCAACGACAAGTCGTCGCCCTCCAAGAAGGGCGAGGCCAATCCCTTCGAGGCCATCGACCTCTGCCAGATGGCAATCCAGCTCGGCGCCGGCTTCGTGGCCCGCTCATTCTCGGGCGACAAGCGTCAGCTCATCCCGTTGATCAAGGCCGCGATCAGCTATAAGGGCTTCGCCTTCCTCGACGTCATCAGTCCGTGCGTGACCTTCAACAACCACGCGCAGGCGACGAAAAGCTTCGAGTATGTGCGCGCCCACAATCAGGCCATCGGCCGGCTCGACTACGTGGAGCCCAAGGAGGAAATCACTGTCGACTATGCGTCGGGTGAATCCAAGGCAGTGACCATGCACGACGGTTCGCATCTGATCCTGCATAAGCTCGACAAGGGCCACGATCCGCGCGACTCTAACGCCGCGATTCAGACCATCCGCGAGAACGCGGCCAAGGGCGAGGTGGCGACCGGCCTTCTCTACATTAACGAAGCGCAACAGGATTTGCACGACGTGCTGGCGACGGATGATCGACCGCTCAACGTTTTGCCCATGAGCGAGCTTTGCCCGGGCTCCAAGGCACTTGAGGGCATCAACGCACGCCTGCGCTGATCAACGGTAACACGTTGTGTATTTCCCAAAAGTAGCCCAGGGCTACTCAATGCTCGCAACAGGCGCGGACCGTAGGTCGGGTCGAGATACGGGACCCGACACCGCGAACGCTGCGGCCAGTACCGTCGGGTCTCGCTAAAGGCTCTACCCGACCTACGTCTGAGCGCAGCCAAAACGGGTATTACTTTGAAGGGCGGCGCAGGCCGCCCTTTCGCATGTGGGGCTCTTTACAGCGTGTGGTTCGTAGCCTCAACTGGCATCGGATTGACAAGCAGCGAGAGGCTCATGACATGACGGCGGCAACAACGACCAGACCCAACATGCCGCTCGCCGGGATCACCGTGATCGATCTCGGCCAGATTTATCAGGGCCCCTACGCGACCTTGCTGATGGCCAAAGCCGGCGCGCGGGTGATCAAAATCGAGCCCCGGGAAGGCGAGCCGGCACGCCTCAGGGCCAAAGTCGCCAAGGCTGCCACCTTCCCGTTCGCGATGCTCAACTCCAACAAGCTAGGCGTGACGCTCAATCTCAAGAGCCCGCGTGGGATCGAACTGCTGAAGCAAATGGTCGGCAAGGCGGATATCCTTCTCGAGAATTACGCGCCCGGCGTCATGGACCGGCTCGGCGTCGGTTTTGGGGTTCTCTCCGCGATCAATCCGCGCCTCGTCTACGGCTCCGGCACGGGCTACGGGCTCGACGGTCCCGACCGCGACAACCTCGCCATGGATCTCACGGTGCAGGCCATGTCCGGGGTCATGAGCATCACCGGCTTTCCCGACGGACCGCCCCTGAAAGCAGGTGCTGCCTTCGTCGACTTCATGAGCGGCATCCACCTTTACGCCGGCATCATCACCGCGCTCTACGAGCGCGAAATCACAGGTAAGGGCCGGCTGGTCGAGGTCGCCATGCAGGAGACGGTTTATCCGGCGTTGGCCTCGAACCTGTCGTTTCTCTATAATTCCAAAGGTGAGGTGCCACCGCGCACCGGCAACAAGCACGGTGGCCTCGCGATTGCGCCCTACAACGTCTACGCGACGTCCGATGGACACATCTCCATCAACATCGTCAAGGAAGTGCACTGGACGGCGCTACTCGAGGCGATGAACCGGCCGGATCTCAAGGCCGATCCGCGCTACGCCACCAACGCCTTGCGGTGCGCGGTCATGGACGAGGTGGATGCGCTGGTCGAGGCCTGGACGCGCAAGCACCCGCGCGACGAGATCATCGCCTTGCTTAAACGCCACCGCATTCCCGCAGCACCCGTGCGCGATCTGCGCGAGGTCATGAACGACAAGCACATGCATCAGCGCGGCATGCTGGAGACGATAGATCATCCAGAACTCGGACCGATCGTGGTGCCGACGTCGCCGCTGCGCTATCACGGCGCCGACAAGGTGAAAACGACGCCATCCCCGAGCGTCGGCCAGGACAACGATGCCGTCTATGGCGACTGGCTCGGGCTGACGAAGACCGAAATTCAGAAACTCAAAGCGGACGGCGTTATCTGACGACCAAGTCGACACCCAAGCAAGCTGATCACAGGAGGATCCCATGACGGCATTCAAGTTCGACCACATCCACGTTTTCACACGCGACCCGGAAGGCACGGCGAAATGGTACGAGAAAATGTTCGGCGCTGAAGTGATCCGCACCACGCCCGGCGGCAAACCGCGCATCGATCTCAAGCTCGGCGGCGCCAACATTTTTATTCTCGATGTCAGCGGCGACGCGAAGGCCGTGGCATCGGCGAAACACCCGCATACGGGGCTCGATCACTTCGGTCTGGAGGTCAAGGCCATCGACAAGGTTTGCGACGAGCTGAAAGCCAAGGGCGCGGTGTTCACGCGCGGGCCCGAAACCATCCGTCCGGGCACGCGCATCGCCTTCCTGAATGGCCCCGACGGCGTCTCGATCGAGCTGCTCGAGCGGACCTGATCGCGGGCAGTCGCGCATCATCCCAATTGAGAAAGGCGGCCACACCGGGCCGCTTTTTTTCGTCCAGTCTACTTCAGGCCTGCACCGAGCAGATCGCGGGCGACGACGTGGCGTTGCACCTCGTTCGGGCCTTCACCGACGCGGCGAATGCGCAGTTCCCGATACCAGCGCTCGAACGGGAAATCCTTGGTCATGCCGTAGCCGCCAAAGATCTGCATGGAGCGATCGACGACGCGGCCGGCAGCCTCGCTGGCGACCAGCTTGGCGAGGCCCGCTTCCATGCGGAACGGCACGCCCTGGTCGCATTTCGAGGCGGCCGCCAGAGTCATCCAGGTTGCTTGGCGCAGGTCCAGCTCGTTATCGACCAGCATCCATTGGATCGCCTGCCGGGTCGCCAGCAGCGCGCCGAACGTTTCGCGCTGCTTGGCATAATCGAGCGCTAATTCGTGCGCCTTGTAGGCCGGCCCGAGGCATTGGGCCGCGTAGGGGATACGCTGGCGCGACAGGCGTTCGTTGGCGATCGCGAAGCCCTTGTTCAGCTCGCCGAGGATGGCGGTGTCGGGCACCTTCAGGTTGTCGAATTGGAGCTCGGTCGCGTAGTGCGACGAGCGCAGCGTGTGCACGATGCGGCGCACGTGGAAGCCGGGCCACGAGGTTTCGACGATGAAGCAGGTGACGCCGCCGCGGCCCTTCTCAGGGTCGGTGCGCGCGAAGACGAGGCCGAAGTCCGCCTTGTCGGCGCCCGAAATGAAAACCTTGGAGCCGTTGATCACCCAGCCGTCGTTGGTCTTGACCGCGCGCGTCTTGATGGCGCGGGCCGGATCGGACCCGCCCGACGGCTCGGTCAGGCCGAAGAAGCCCTTCTTCTCGCCGCGCAGCATGGGGCGCAGGTACTTCTCCTTCTGCTCCTCGGTCGCCTCGTAGAGCTGGGCGAGACCGGCCGCGCCGAACACGCCGTAGCACGGCACATAGAGCCCGGCGCGGTGCTGGCCCATTTCGATCGCGAGCAGCACGCGCGTCGTCATATCGATGCCGGGGCCGCCGAACTCGGCCGGGATATCGAGGCCATAAAGCCCCATACCCTTAACCTTGGCGACGAGCCGCGCGTGATCCTCCGGCGCCAGTTCGCTCGCATCGGGATCGAGCTTGTCCTCGAGCGGCACGATCTCCTCGCGCACGAAACGGCGCACCTGCGCCACGATGGCTTTCTGTTCTTCGGTCGGTTCGAGGTTCATGCGGAGAGGTTCCAAGTATTTCGAGGTATCCGGTATTTAGCTTCCGGCCTTTTTGCAGGCTATCGATGATCGCTGTTCGGCGAGGTCGCCCGGAACCCGAGACGTCCCTTAGGCCGGGCCTTAGGCCGGGCCTTAGGCCGGGCCTTAGGCCGGGCTCAGGCGGCCGAGCTTCGGCAGCGGCTTCCCGACGTTGCCCGCCGGCACATCGCCGTGATCGTGGACGTGCAGCATCAGCAGTTCCTGATAGCGCGTCGTATATTGCTGGTTGACCTCGACGCGAAATTGCGTGGCAGCCGACGGCGGGTCCTTCATGGCCTTCTCGACTTCACCGCGAAGCCCGAACAGCGATCGGCCTCCCGCGAAGCCGACGAACACCACGTCGCCCTTGCTGTCGGCGAGCTGGTAGACGCCAAGCTGCCCCGAGAGTTTCTTCACGGTCTCCGGCGCCAATGGCGTCCAAGGCTTGGTCATTCGGATAGCCATTGCGACCTCTTTACTTTTGGCATCGGCATATCATGCCACATCGTACATCACTGCGACCTCGATTGTCGCGCCGGATGCCGCGAGCATATGCGCGTGAGCCGACCGGCGCGGATCGGCCCGGAACTGCGCGAAGTGTGCTTCGGACGGAAACTGCACGACATGCAGCTCGCGGGTACCGTCCGCCGTCGCTAACCGCTGTTCGAGTGCCGCGCCGTAATCCTGGAGCAACGGCAACACCGCTGCCTCATAGGCTGCAAACGCGGCGTGACCGTCCCGAGGAACGTGCGCCTGCATGACGACTTTGATATGGGCCGTCTTTGCCGTAGCCATCCCGTCAGACACCTTTGAATGCCGCTTTACGCTTTTGCAGGCGGGCCTTCATGCCCTCCTGGGCATCCTGTGACGTGCGCGCCGTGTCGACGATCAGATCGATGTCGTCGTGCGGAATGGTGTCGCGGAATTGCATTTCGCGATTGATCAGGGCCTTCATCGCTTTCAGCGACAGCGGTGCGTTGTCGGCCAACCGCTGGACGACGGCGCTCGCCGCCTTTTCCAGGTCGGCGGGTTCAGCCAGATGCGAGATGAGACCCAGCTCATACATGCGTGCGGCCGGCATGGGATCGCCGAGCAGCAGGATCTTACGGGTCGTCGTCGGGCCTGCGACTTCGAGCAGCTTTTTCGCGAGGAACCAGCTCGGCGCCAGACCGACCTGCGCCAGCGACATGCCGAACCGCGCGGCAGAACTTGCCACCACGAGATCGCAGTGCAAGGCCAGCTCGTTGCCGCCCGCAATCGCGTCACCATGCACAATGCCGACCACCGGTAGAGGGTAGACTTCGACGGCGTGCAGCATGTGCTCGATACCGGATTCGCCTTGCGGGTTGTTCGCCCGCCACGCCATGTCGAGGCCAGCGCAAAAGGCGGGGCCGGCGCCTCGAATGACGGCGAGGCGTTCTTCAGGCGTCGGCACGATTTTGAAGATCGCCTTCAATTCCTCCATCATTTCGCCGTCGAGGGCATTGCGCTTCTCGGGGCGGTTCAAAGTCACGGTGCGCACCGCGCCCTCGACTTTCCATTCGACTTTGGCCATGCGTGTCTCTCCAATTCTGGATCGTATTGGTGCGTTCGCGCGGATACTCAAATTCCGGGCGGCAACTTTTGGGTCCAACCCGTTGCCGCTTCGTAGGCAGCCGCGACACGGTACACCATGGGTTCCTCGAACGGCCGGCCGATCAGTTGCAGCGACAGCGGCAAGCCGTCAGGCGTGAAGCCCGAGGGCATGGCCAACGCCGGTTGACCCGTGACGTTGAACGGCTGGCGCGATTGCCGTGGATACGTGCGCGCGACGGTTTCGGTGTCCTCGAGCAGGCACGGCGGATCGAGGCTCGACGACGTCAGCGCGACGTCGATGGATTTAAACACCTCGTTCGTCCGGTCGATGAGCCGCGTGCGCATGCGCAAGGCGTCGATGTAATCGGCGGCCGAGAATGCAGCACCGGCCATCAACCGCTGACGGCCGAGGTCGCCGTAGTTCTGCGGCTGCTCCTGCAGCCATTTTCGATGGATGGCGTAGGCTTCCGACGCCAGGATGATGCGGCAGCAGGTCTCGAATTCGTCTGCGGAGGGCAAGCGCACCTCGCGCACGTCGGCGCCGAGCCCGCGCAATGTTTCAGCGGCTTTGTCGAGGGCGGCGATCACCTGTGGGTCGGCCGTCGCATCGCCATCGTAGAAGTGACGGATGACGCCGATACGCACGCCCTTCACGCTGCGCGCGAGATCCTTGCTGAAGTCGGGCAAGGTTACGTCGGCGCTGCCGGGATCGCGCGCATCATAACCGGCCAGAACTTGCAGCAGCAGCGCGTTGTCGCGCACGCTGCGCGTCATCGGGCCGACGTGATCGAGCGAAAACGAGAGCGGGAGAACACCGCGGCGGGAGACGAGACCGTAGGTGGGCTTCAACCCGACGATGGCGCACATGGACGCCGGGTTGCGTACCGAGCCGCCGGTGTCGGTGCCCAGTGCCGCGGGCACCATGCGGGCAGCCAATGCCACGCCGGAACCTGATGACGACCCGCCGGGCAGATGCTTGCCGCCCCAGGGATTGACGGCGGGCGGCCACGGCAAATCGAACGATGGCCCGCCGATGGCGAATTCGTGTGTCGCGAGTTTGCCCATCATGATGCCGCCGGCAGCTTTCAAGCGCCCGGTGACGACGGCGTCGGTCTTGGCGACGTTGTCGATCAGCACGCGGGAATGCGCCGTCGTCGGCAGGCCTGCGTAATCGATGATGTCCTTCAGCGCGAACGGTACGCCGTGCAGGGGCCCGCGGTTTTTGCCCGCCGCAATTTCGGCCTCGGCGGCCTTCGCATCCCGGAGCGCAAGTTCTGGTGTCACCTTGATGAAAGCGTGGAACTTTGGATCGAGTTTGGCGATGCGCGCG
>JANXRM010000511.1 GCA_025353015.1 Hyphomicrobiales bacterium | reverse complement strand
CCGCTGCCGATGCGGCCGGCGCCATTATCGCGGGCGCCACCTGGGGTGCGGAGCGGGTGGACGTTGCGATCCCGGTCGGGCCGGAGTCCGTGCCCGCAGCTGATGCGCCCGACCGCGCTGCCGCCCTCGAAAACGTCGCTGCTGTCCGCCTTGCAGCCCTGGCCGCCCGGCTATTGGCGCTCGATCCGGGCCTCAATGGTCAGGGCCTGAAGGCGCGCCTCATCGCGCTTGCAAGACCATTCCCTGGCAGTCCGGCAATGCGGACCCGGTATGGATGGATCACCGAAGCCGTGCTCATGGCGAGCCCGAAATAATGCGGCTTGGCCTGCCCGAATTTCTGGGGTTTCGGCCACAATCGCGACTGCTTTTCGCAATCGTTCCAGATCGACACCTGCCCTATACTAGCGCTGGAACAGGACGGCAGGCGGGAGCATGGGCGATCGGGTCGAAAAGAGCAGGCTGCTGGGCGGTCGGCGGCCGCTCTGGGAGAAACCGCGCACGCCGGCCACGATCCGGAATTGGGGCCTGACGTCAGGCGCGGCACCACCGGAGAGCCAGCCAGCCCCCATCGGGCACAACAACGGCCCGCCGCTGGAAGAGGCGGTGAACGACGCGTTCGTTCGCTATCGCTGGAAGACGGCCCATGCCGAGGCCTGGAAGAACCCGTCGATGGACATCATGAGGTTCCGCGTCGCGCGCGCGGAGGCAGCCGGTGTCAGCTACCGGCACTATATGCTGGAGTTGCTCGACACAGGACTGCATCTGCAGGCTGGCGACAAAGATCCGGACTGACAGCGCGTTGGGCACGGCCACCAGACCTTCCGGCGCCTGTTGAAGACAGGCCATCCCAGAAGGTCGCGATGGAGCCTGAGACGGCGCCCGAGGCGGCACTTGTTACCATACGCCGGTGTTAGGCATGGACGCCCAGGGCTCGGCTTTGGCCTTGGCTGTGCCCTTCTGCAACAGCTCGATCGACACATTATCAGGCGAACGAATAAACGCCATGCGGCCGTCACGCGGCGGGCGATTGATCGTGACGCCCGCCTTCATCAGCCGGTCGCAGAGGGCGTAGATGTCGTCCACCTCATAGGCGAGATGCCCGAAGTTGCGCCCGCCCGTATAGACCTCGGGATCCCAATTGTAGGTCAGCTCGACCAGCGGTGCCCGCTCGGCTGCCCCGCGTCCCTCGTCCTCGCTGGCTGCTAGAAACACCAGCGTGAACCGGCCTGCCTCGCTTTCAACACGGCGAACCTCTTTCATGCCGAGCTTCGTGCAGTAGAACTCGAGACTCGTCTCGATGTTCATGACGCGAACCATGGTATGCAGATAACGCATGTCTCATCCTCAGGTTTTGCAGCGATCGGAATGGCTGCACGTGCGCCCCAATGGCGCCGGCTGATCACTTGGCGTGATTATGGCCGAGATGGTCGCGGATGCAATGCCTGGTGCCCGCTCCACGGCGGTTTTAGCCGCCGCCGATGTCGTGTGCTGTCGAGTTTCGACCGAATCAGCAGCCCCAAGTTCAGCGGCCAAACCATCGTTCAATTGTGGCATGCCTGATGGCTGGGGATTGGCATGTGCAAAACTTCCGGTTCGCGTCGCATCAACGTCGCCAGAGCGGTCTGGTTTTTGTGGTGGGAGGCATTGGAAAATCGAGCCGATTTCAGTCAAGCGATTCGATTCGGTTTGCCGAGTTCCGTCTCAGAACCGATGCCTGGATAACTCTCCCGCACGTATATAAATTGCAAGATTTTCCTCATCAAAAATCCATTAAATTATTGTTTTAAATCAAACGGCTAGATGATTTATTTCGCAAAGCAGCAATTCTGTCGCAGATGTGGTTGGATGAAGGCCACATTTGACGTGCCCCGCCCTCGTAGCTATGTTCCGCCTCGTCGAAACCGGCCAGCTTGGTGAGGGGGCAATCTTACCCGGGTCTGGCGGTGGCGATGGAGGCACGGACTGGCTGTACGTCAGCTTAGTGCCTCTTTGGAGTTAACACTGTAAAGTAAGCGGGGTTGAATATGGGGGATTCTCCAAAGGTTTTTCCGGAATTTCCGGGAATGGAGACGCACGCCGAACTCAAGCGTCTCGACGAGACGGGCGGCCTCGAAGTGTTCGAGATCGCAGGCTCGATCAAGTGGTTCGACGCCTCGAAAGGCTACGGCTTTATCGTTCCAGACAATGGCTTGCCAGATGTGCTGCTGCATGTCACCTGTCTTCGGGCTGGCGGCCATCAGACAGCCTATGAGGGCGCACGGGTTCATGCCCAAGTTCTCAAGCGGCCGAAGGGGATGCAGGCTTTCCGCATTCTCAGCATGGACGAGAGCACGGCCATTCACCCTTCGCAGCTTCCTCAGCGCACCCACGTGGTGGTCGAGCCGGAGAGCGATTGGGAACGGGCCATGGTTAAGTGGTTCAATCGCGTCCGGGGCTTCGGCTTCCTGACGCGTGGCGAGGGTACGCCGGATGTTTTCGTGCACATGGAAACTCTGCGCCGCTTTGGCTTCACCGAGCTTCGGCCGGGCCAGATCGTCCAGGTCCGTTGGGGCCACGGACACAAGGGCTGCATGGCAGCCGAGCTGCGTCCGGACGGCGCTCCAAGTGGCCTGCCGACCGCCCATTGATGGTAGACGAACTGGCAATGAGCGCGCGTTCGATGGGCGTACATTGCTTGACGGTCATGACAAATTCAGCAGGGCCGCGCGTAGCGCGGTCCTGTTTTTGTTCTTCACCGCGTTGCTGGCCTGTTGCGTCGGTACGCTCACCGTTGCACAGGCCGAAATGCGGCGCGAATCGCTGAAATTCATCACCGCTACCGGCACGCATAATTTCGAAATCGAAGTCGCAAGATCGATGGAGGAGAAGTCGCGAGGGCTTATGTTCCGTCAGGGCTTGGCGGACAATGCTGGCATGTTGTTTCCCTACGAGCCGGCGCAAGAAATCACGATGTGGATGAAGAACACTTACATATCTCTTGATATGGTCTTTATTCGCGCCGATGGCACGGTGCTTCGGATCGCGGCCGGCACAGAGCCGTTCTCGGAAGCCGTGATTGCATCGAATGGCGACGCCCGCGCCGTTCTCGAAGTTCGGGCCGGAATCGCCGCCAAGATTGGCCTTAAGTCCGGCGACCGGGTCATTCACGCGCTGTTTGGCAAAGCGGAACAGTGATCATGGCCGCTTAACGGCAAGCTCATCCAGTATCGTCGAAGAGCTTGACGTGCCGTGTTGAACACGGCACTACGTGCTGGCCACGACGTGAATTTGGCACGGGGTATAGCTCAGCCTGGTAGAGCGCTTGCTTTGGGAGCAAGAAGTCGGGAGTTCGAATCTCTCTGCCCCGACCACGACTTGGCTGAGTTTCGGGGCCTCGCCCCCTGGTTTCGCTCCCAGATAATGTTTCGCCCCCAGATAATGTTTCCGGAGATGGAACTGCATGGCTGCTCGCATTTACCGCCCCGCCAAAACCGCCATGCAATCGGGCCAGGCCCGCACGAAGGAGTGGCTGCTTGAGCATGAGGCCTCAGCCGCGCGTACAATCGACCCACTCATGGGTTGGACCAGTTCGGCTGACACCCGTGCGCAAATCCAGCTAGCTTTCGATACCCAGGAGGAAGCCGTGGCCTACGCGGAGCGAATGGGTATTGCCTACCGGATCGAGACGCCAAAGGCGCGCAAGGCCATCCGCAAGTCTTATGCCGACAACTTCAAGTTCGGCCGCATCGGCACCTGGACGCATTGAGCGCGCGCCAAACGACCCGGACTTGAAGACATACGATTCAGAGCTTGGTAGTGCATGATGCGCGTAGCATTCCGGTGCGATGCCAGTCCGGCCATCGGCGGCGGGCACGTGATGCGTTGTTTGGCTCTCGGCCGGGCTTTGCGCAAGCGCGGGCATGACGTCGTCTTTGTCTGCATGACAGGCACCACCGCGACGGTCCGAGCATTGGAGCAGGGCCCGTTTTCCGTGTTGGCTCTCGAAAATGCGGATGTCGCCGGCGACGCGACGGCAGCCGTAATCGAGACCTATTGGACGGGCCGCGGCGATCTCGTCGTCGTCGATTCCTATGCGCTCGGTGCGGCAGCTGAAACGCGGTTTCGTGGCGCTGCCCGCCGTGTTGTCGCGATCGACGACTTAGCCGACCGTCGCCACGACTGCGACCTCATCCTCGACCAGACCTATGGCCGCTGGGCCGGTGCCTACAAGGGGCTGATATCCGACGACTGCGTTGTCTTGACGGGGACCTGCTACGCATTGCTACGGCCAGAGTTTGCACAAGCTCGACCACAGGCGATTAGACGCCGGTTCCCGGGCGCGCCGTGCAATCGCATACTTGTGACCATGGGGCTGACCGATGTCGGCGGCATTTCGGAGCAGGTGGTGAGGGCGATCATTCGGGGTGGCACTGCAGCCGATATCGACGTTGTCGTCGGGCGCCAGGCACCGAGCTTGCCGGCACTGATTGATTTGTGCCGTCGCACGCCGGGCCTTCAGGTCCATATCGACACCAATGAGTTGTGCCGACTGATGGTGGACGCCGACATCGCAGTCGGTGGTGCCGGCTCGACCATGTGGGAGCGCTGTTGCCTGGGCCTGCCGACCGTTGCGCTGATCCTGGCGGACAATCAACGGCTCGCGGCTCAAATGCTTGATGCAGCTGGTTGCTGTTTGGCCCTCGACGCGCGTACGGGCCTGCCGCCGGACCTGGCGACCGCCGTGGCCGATTTGGCCGGTGATCCTGCCCGGCGATACGCGATGGCAACCCGGGCGCTCAAGATCTGCGACGGGCTGGGTGTGGAACGCGTACTCGATGCGCTGGCAAGCCTTTGACGGGACCAGGCGACGCCGGGCGCGCCCGGTCCAGAATGCATCCTTCGTTGTGCGGCCCGTCGTTCACACGCCGGGGCAACGATAGGGGATCGACCAGAGCGCCAAAACCGGCCACGGTAGGACCCTGCCGGGCTGGCCATTGACGTACGATCCACCGCGCCAGCAGAGCCGCTGCGATAGGAATAACATTGGAGGAGTGACGATGCGACCGAATAAGATCAAGCAGATGTGGCGAGCCGGCAAACCCGTGACGCTGGGCTGGCTCTCCGTATCGCACGGGTTCACGGCCGAAGTGATGGCCCGGCAAGGCTTTGATGCCCTCTGTGTCGACCTGCAGCACGGCACTGCGGAAATGAAAGATGTCGCGCCGATGCTGCAGGCGATCTCGCAGACCGACACCGTCCCGGTCGTCCGCGTCGCCTGGAATGAGCCGGCGACCATCATGAAGGCGTTGGATCTCGGCGCCTACGGCATCATCGTGCCGCTGGTCAACAACGCCAAGGAAGCGGCGATGGCGGTGTCGGCCTGCCGTTACCCGCCGGTCGGCATGCGCTCGTCGGGCCCGGTCCGCGCTGTGCATTACGGTGGCGCCGACTACGTCGCTCATGCCAACGACGAGATCGTCGTCATGGCCATGATCGAGACGAAGGAAGGCATTGCCAACCTCGATGCCATTTGTGCGACGCCCGGCCTCGACGCGGTCTACATCGGGCCCGCCGACCTGTCGTTCGCGTTGGGGTTGCCGCCACGCGGCGACAATCCGGATCCACTCCACATGGCCACGTGTGACAAGATCCTCAAGGCCGCGCATAAGGCTGGCATCAAGTGCGTGATGCATTGTGCCAGTGCTGCGTTCGCAGCCGGCGCCGTCAAGCGTGGCTTCGACATGGTGATGCTGACGTCGGATCTGTCGTGCATGATCGCCGGCGCGCGCATGCAACTCGATGAGCTCAAGGCCAAGACGAGCTGAGCCGGAGCTTCCAGAAATGGCTTCTGCGCTGCAAAGCACGGCCGCAGCGCAGAGGCGGCTGCCGTCCATGCGGGATCAAGCCCCGAGAGCATCAGCAGGCCACCAACTTCCAGCGCCTGGCCGACGGCCAGCATGCGCGGAATTCCGAAGCGCGACGCGAGCCAGCCGCCGCTCAGATTGGCCAGGCTGCCGGCGAACTCGTAGAGCAGAAATAGGAACGACAGCGTAAAGGGCGAATAGCCGAGCTTGAAGAAGTGCAACAGCACCAGCATCCGGAGTGCACCGTCGACCAGTGTAAATCCCCAGTAGGAGGCCGTGACGATCAGGTAGTTGCGGACGGCATGATCCATCTCAACACTCCGCGGAGATGACGATATTGGCGAGGTCGACCATGCGGCAGACATAGCCCATCTCGTTGTCGTACCAGGCGTAGACCTTGAGCAACGTGCCGTCGGTGACCATGGTGCTCGGCGCGTCGATAATCGAGCTGCGTGGATCATTGCAGTAGTCGGCCGAGACGAGCGGGTGGGTCTCGTAACCGAGAATGCCAGCC
The DNA here is from genome assembly GCA_025353015.1 of Hyphomicrobiales bacterium. Lineage (GTDB taxonomy): Bacteria > Pseudomonadota > Alphaproteobacteria > Rhizobiales > Hyphomicrobiaceae. The sequence continues at coordinate 3,485 of JANXRM010000511.1, read as the reverse complement.
AAGGGGCCGCACGCGGCGGACCGAAACATCTCGTTGACCTCGGCTTCGCTCGTCGCGCGCTTCAGTTCGAAAACACAGTCGGTGAGGCTCGCATTCAACACGGGCGCGCGCACGGCGTGGCCGTTCAGCTTGCCTTTCAGTTCCGGATAGATGAGTGCGATCGCTGTGGCGCTGCCGGTTGTTGTCGGCTGCAACGACAGCATCGCCGAGCGGGCGCGGCGCAGATCCTTGCGGGGCGCGCATCGACGACGACATTGGTATTGGTCGGATCATGCATGGTCGTGATCTGCCCATCCTTGATGCCGATGCCCTCGTGCACGTCTTTGACAACAGGCGCCAGGCAGTTTGTGGTGCAGGACGCGGCCGTCAGCAGCTTGTGCCGTTTCCGATCGTAAAGATGGTCATTGACGCCGACCACGACGGTGAGCGCGCGGTCATCCTTGACGGGAGCGGCCACGATCACGCGCTTCACACCCTGATCGAAGTACGCCTGCAACTGCTCGAGCTTCAGGAATTTGCCGGTACATTCGAGAACGATCTCGCACCCAAGATCGCCCCAGGGCACGTCGCTTTCATGAGGTCGCTCCTCAAGCGCTGTCGCGAGAAATGTCACCGAATTGAACAAGACGGGCAGTGAGGGCAGGTCCGTCGAGCGAGGGATATGGCAGTTTCATGACTGCGCGGTGACACCGCCAAAATGTGCCGCTGAATTGCCCTGCCCATTACCCGGAACAAGGGAACCGACTAAAAGCACCATGCGGAAAAATTGGCGAGATCGATCAGCATCGCCTCGCGGCGCACGGCGATGAGATAAAGCGCACCTGATCCAAGTGCTGCGAGCATAATTCCGCGGATGCGGCGCACGAAGCGTGGCGCTGCATCTTCTGCGGCGTTCGCACTTCCACTAAGGAGGCGATCCGACGCCTCTGTAGCGACCCGTTTGCGCATGCGGCTTCTCTCTTAAGCGGTTTGCACGCGCAGCCTTTCGACCGGCCGCTCGCGGATCGGCCAGTTGAGCAGCGCCGCGAACAGGGCGAGGCCGATCGAAATCCACCACATGGTGTCGTAGGAATGTGTCGCGTCATAAAGCTTGCCCGCGAGCCACAGGCCCGTGAACGAGCCCAATTGGTGCGACAGGAACACGAAACCGAACAGCATCGACATCCACTGCGGGCCGAAGAACGTGGCGACGAGCGCGCTGGTCAGCGGCACGGTCGACAACCAGAAGAAGCCGAGCAGGGTGCTGATGCCGACAATGGTCCAGGCGTTGATCGGCAGAAACAGCAGCCCTAGGAAAGCGAAGCAGCGCATGAAGTAGATGAAGCTCAAGCCGACACGCTTCTCGGTGAATTTGCCGGATTGGCCCGCCAAGTAGGTGCCGATAATGTTGGCGACACCGACGCACGTCAGAGCGGTCACGGCCACACTCGGCGGCAAGCCTTGGTCGGCGACGAACGCCGGCAGATGCACCGCGTAGAACGCGACATGGAAGCCGCACACGAAAAATCCAACAGTCAACAACCAGAAACTCGGCAGTTTCATCGCTTCCGAAAAAGCTTCGCCAAGTGTTTGCTGGCGGACCGTGGTCGATGCCGCGGCCGGCTTGCCCGCCAGGATCGTAGCCAACGGCAGGATCAAGCCGATCGTTGCGGCCATGATCAACAGGGTTGTTTTCCAGCCGACTGACTGCATGATGAGGTGCGTATACGGGAAGGCAAGGAAACCGCCGATTCCCGCAGCCATGCCTAAGGACGCCAAGGCCTGCGGGCGCTTTTCCGGCGGGGCGGCGCGGCCGACGGCGCCGACGAGTGCCGTGATGCCAGTGCCGCCGATGCCGATGCCAAGCAGGACGCCGCTGATCAAAAGCTCATGCGAGGTTTGGGCCACCGACATGAGATAGAGGCCGATCGCGGTGCAAATGGCACCGCCAGCCAACGTCCGACCGGCGCCGTACTTGTCGGACAAAGCACCAAGCGGCACCGAGGCAAAGCCCCAAACGAGATTGGCTGTCGCCATGGCCAGCGAGAATGGCTCGCGGCCGATATTGAGCTCCGTCGTCATGGGCGCCATAAATAGCCCCATCACCTGTCGCAACCCCATAGCGAGGCCGACGATGGTTCCGGCGGCGGCGAGCACCAGCCAGAGCGGCCGCTTCGGACGGGAGGCAACGTTTGCGTTCGGCATGGCATCCTCATGTTGCGTGCACGCGGTTATCGCAGGATTTGGCGGCGCAGCAAGTTGCGATTTCTCATGCAACCCTTGCGCTATCCTCATGCAAGGCGAGTCTCACGCAAGGCGAGCCACATTGAAGCCGGCTGGCAAAAGTTGCCGCTCGATTTCAACGATAGGTCCATGGGGCTCCCGCAGCCCCCGCGCCACCATCTCGGTCGGGCCGCCGTCAGTGCGAAACCGGAAGAGATGATAGCGCGCGAGATCCTCGCCCTTGTGATGCCGGCCGAGCGATGCTGAGGGCACGCCGACCACGTGGCCACGGCCCTGCGGCCCGTTGATCGCCACCGTCTTGCTGCGATGATTATGCCCGTAAAGCACAAGTTCCGCGCCCTGCAGCTTGAGCACGCTGTCGAGCGCGACGGCATCCTCCAGCGCCTTTGGGGGCGACGCCAAACCCGGCAGGGGAGGGTGATGGATGAGGACGACGCGATGGAAGCCTTTGGCACCGAGTTCCGCGAGAACTTTTGCGGCCGCGGCCCACTGGTCGGGGCCCAGACGTCCGCCAGCATAGAAGGGGCGGGTTGGAACGGCGGAATTCAGTCCGATCAGAGCGACGGCGTCAAAGCACCGCACAAACGGAAAACCATCGTGTCCGGGCGGCGAAAAACCCGCGCCTGCCGAATTCGGTGTCATGTAGGGCGCCCAGCGGCGGTAACCAGGATCATCGGTAAGGTGGGTATAGATGTCGTGATTGCCGGGGACTACTGTTACGCCGTTTGGGCTCCCAAGTTCGGTGAGCCACCGCTCGGCGGCGATATACTCGCCGGGCAATCCGATATTCACGAGATCGCCTGATACCGCGATGTGGTCGGGGGTCTGTGCCTTCAGGTCGGCGACGAGCCGGTCGAGGACCGGCCGCACATGACCAAACTTCCGCCCCCGATGCCAGTTCAGGTAGCCGAGCACACGTTTGGTATTCCAATACCGGAATGCGAACCGCGGGAGCGGTCCGAGATGCACATCCGACAGGTGTGCCAACGTGAAGCCGTTCACAGTCATGGCTCCTGATACCGCACTTGGCCGCTGATACCTGTCTTGGAACAGATACTGGCCCGCAGGCCTGTGGACCAGCCAGAAAATGTGGCAAAATCGCTTGCCCTGCCATCGCAACGCTGCGATCAGGCGTGATCGGATCTATGCCAGAACCGAAACGGGCCCGTTTTGAAACGAGATTTAATGCGCTTCGAGCGAACCATCCGCAAAGCAATGCAGGTCGTCTGGCGCTGGCAGCGCGGCTTGACGCTGGGCGCGCG
>JANXRM010000503.1 GCA_025353015.1 Hyphomicrobiales bacterium | reverse complement strand
GATGGACATCGGCCGCACGCAGTTGCCCAACAAGAGCCCGCGGTTGCGTCTCGACGCCGGCACCTACGGCACCATGGGCATCGGCATGGGCTTTGCGATTGCAGCCGCCGTCGTGCATCCGGACCGGCCGATCATCTCGGTCTCGGGCGACAGCGCGATCGGTTTCTCCGGCATGGAGATCGAAACCGCCTGTCGCTACAATCTGCCGGTCAAAATCGTCGTCCTGAACAACGGCGGCATCGGCAGCGGCACCGAGACGTATCCGGAAGATCCCTTCGCCAACCCGCCGCGCGCGCTGATTGCTGGCGCCCGCTACGACAAGATGATGGAAAGCTTCGGCGGTAAGGGCTGGTTCATCGAGGACCCGAAGGATCTGCGAAAGGCGCTCGACGACGCCATGAAGTTCAAGGGCCCGGCGCTGGTCAACGTCAAGCTGCACCCGAATGCCGGCCGCAAGCCGCAAGAGTTCGGCTGGCTGACGACGTAACGGGTGGCGGCGGGGGCAGACCCCAGGGTCTGACCCCGTTGCGCCGACACGAAAGGAACCGCTGTTCGGCCCCGGCGGGCCTGCCGACGCGAGATGAGCGAGAATAGGAGGCAGTTTGCCAATTTTACCACCGGATGTCCGTGAGGCGCTACCGCTAGGCTCTCCGTAGGCCCCGGCCATCCGGTTTCGCCATCGCCCGGGACTGCCCCGGCCCCAACTGCGACCCCCGACCCGGCGTGACGCAATGCAGCCGGCAAAACCGCACTACCCGCGCGCCCATAGTCAGCGCAACTCGCGCGCGATGGCGGCCGCGACCTGCTCGACCTGTTTTGGCCTGACGACAGTGCGCGGCAGGTCGCGGAAGACGTCCTCACCGGCGAGCCAGCGCTTTTCGGCATTCGCATAGGATAGCGCCACATCGAGCACCGACGACAGCTCGTAGGCGATCGTCGGCAAACCGGTCGCTGCGAGCGCTCCGAGCAGCACCACGTGCGCGTTGCTCGAATGGGCCAGATGCACCGTCGAGACCTCGATGCGGCCGTTGCGGTCCTGGCCCTCGAACTCCTCGATGCAGGCTGGCAGCGACAGCGATGTCGCTTGACGGCAGACCAGCGGCCGGTCGGCGTAGACGCTGCAAAGGCCACCGTCGCCGAGCAGCGGGCAAGGTAGTTTCCGGCCGAGGCGTTGGTCAGGCCCGAGCCCCCTCAGCGGCACCGCGCGCGCGCGCACTGTCGCCACATCGAGCGCACCCGATTTTCCAGCACGAACGGCATCGGCGAGGCGAAACGCTTCGGCCGGCAGAATGCCGACGTAGCCGTAGCAGCAGTAGCTGCAGCCCTTGCCGCAGGCGATACTGACGCGCGTCGGCGGCCGCGCTTTGAGCGACGTCTCGTTCAGGTTTTGCACCAACGCCGCGGCCTCGCTGGCGCGGCGGTCGTTGCCGCGTTCGGCAAGCTTGGCTTTGATCACATGCGCGATGGCCATGATCTCGGCGTGGCGTGGCTCCGTCGCCAGCCCCGCAGCCATGACGGTGCGACCGGCTTTCACCTGTTCGCGTTGCAATTTGCGGCGCTGCTGCCGGGATGCGTCGTCCGTCATCCACAAGTTGATATCAAGAGCAGCTGCCGCCGCCAAGCACGCAGAATTTCGCGCAGTTGACATGGCAGAGCTTGACGCTGCCGTTCGCGAACATGCCACCATCGGCCGCCGCCGACTGGGCCAGCGTCTCCCCCATTTCGAAGGCCCGGTCATAGGGCAGCAGTGTGCACGGCAGCACCGTCGCACGCGCCGCGCCTTTGCGTTTCACCACCATGCGGCTGGTGGCGCACATCATGTCATCAGGTCGCTTGCCGAGAATGCCCCAGCAGGCCGTGGATATTTCCGGCACGTCGCTGCTGCCATCCATTTCGGGCAGGAGCATCAACTGCTTGTTGTCGGTTGGATCAATCGGCCAGCCGTGTTTGTCGATCAACGCGGCGTAGCCGGCACGGGCTTCGGGTTCGACTTCGTGCCAGCAGGTCCTGCCGGCGACCGCGACGTGGAAATCGTTGGCGGCCAGCCAGTTCAAACCGGTGATGGTGCGCGCGAAGGTTTTCGCCCCCCGCTCCGCCTCGTGCAGCGCGGCGGTAAAATGATCGAGGCTGACGCGAATTTTGAACCGCCGCCCATACGCCGCCCTGAGCGCAAGAAGTCCCTTCTTGATATCAGGCCGCTGCATGGGTTGCATGGCATTGGTCAACAGGAGAACATCATGCCCCCGCGATAGGGCATCGTCGAGCATGGGCAGAATTTCGGGGTTCATGAACGGCTCGCCGCCCGTAAAGCCGATCTCACGCGTGCCGAGCTTGGCCGTTGCGATCTCGTCGAGGTAGGCGCGGACGTCTTTGGCCGACAAATAGACGAGCCGGTCGTTCGTGGGGCTCGATTCGATGTAGCAGTTGACACACGTGATGTTGCAGAGCGTCCCGGTGTTGAACCAGAGCGTTTCCAGCCGCACCAGCGGCACGCGCGCCCGCGTCTCTCCTTTTGCAGTCTGGTCGGGATTTTCGAATTTCACCACGTCAGATGGCTTGGCAGCTAGGCCCGTCGCAACACTCACGCTTGGTCCCCCAACGAATGCACGGATATTGTTCTTCCGGGATGGGCGCCCCGAACCGCCCCACCGGTTGCCTTATTGGCGCGGAACGTAGCATGCTGACGGCCGGTGCGTAATCACATTGCGATCACGAAACAGCGACCATTGACGGGTAGCGCCGAACGCCGCAGGTTCACCACGTGTGCCTCGTCGCCGGGCCCTCAGATCAGGGAAAAATGCCATGAAAAAGCCCCACAGCACCGTCGGTTCGCGTATGGCGGGCATCAGTGACACGTGGCTGGGCAAAGTCCGCGAGCCGATCCTTGAGCCGGACCTCGAGATCATCGATCCGCACCACCACCTCTGGGAATTCCCCGAGCACAGGTATCTGCTGCCCGATTTGCTGAAGGATACCGGCGACGGGCACAAAATCCACTCCACCGTCTTCATGGAATGCGCCGCCTGCTATCGCGCCGAAGGACCCGAGGCCATGCGCCCGGTCGGCGAGGTCGAGTTCGTCAACGGCATCGCCGCCATGTCGGCGTCGGGGGCCTATGGCCCGACACGGGTGGCTGCCGCCATCGTCGGGTTCGCGGACCTGACGCTTGGCGACAAGTCCGAGGCGGTGCTGGCCAAGGAAATAGCGGTCGGCGGCGGCCGGTTCCGCGGCGTGCGTTATGTCGCGAGCTTCGAGGACCGGGAGGCACAAATCCACAACGGGCATACCAACCCGCCGCAGCACCTTTATCGCGACGACGCCAAGTTCCACGAGGGCTTTGCCGTGCTCGGCAAGCTCGGCCTGACGTTCGACGCCTGGTGCTACCATCCACAATTGCCCGACGTGACGGCGCTGGCGCGCAAGTTTCCGAATCAGCCAATCGTCATGGATCACTGCGGCGGCCCGCTCGGGCTTGGCTATTACGCATCCCGCCGCGACGAGGTTTTTGCGACGTGGAAAAAGGACATGTCAGAGCTGGCGAATTGTCCGAACGTGATGATCAAGCTCGGCGGCCTCGGCATGCGCGTCAACGGCTTCGAGTTCCATGCGCAACCAACGCCCCCGACGTCAGAGGCGCTTGCGAAAGCCTGGAAACCTTACATCGAGACGTGCATCGAACTGTTCGGGCCGAAGCGAGCGATGTTCCAGAGCAATTTCCCCGTCGACAAACTGTCCGGCAGCTATGCCGTCTACTGGAACGCATTCAAGCGTCTGGCCGCAGGTGCCAGTGCCTCTGAAAAATCGCAGCTCTTCCGCGAGACCGCACGCACATTCTACCGGATGCCGTGAGCCTGCCCAACGAGGACGTGATATGCCAACCACCAAGAAGCCGGCGACAGCCAGCGATGCAAAAGCGCTCGAGCCCTGGCAGTGGCCTGAGGAAAAATGGCGCGGCATCGTCAACAAGATCCGGGCCGGCCGCTCCCTGAAACCGAAGGTGTGGCCGAACGGCGCCCGTTGCGCCGTTGCGCTCTCGTTCGACAGCGATCACGAGACGACGACGCTCCGGTTCGGCGACACCTCGCCGGGGCGCCTCTCAGCCGGCGAATACGGCGCCCGCGTCGGCGTCCCGCGCATTCTCGCGCTGTTGGCCAAATACGACATCAAAGCCACGTTTTTCGTACCCGCGGTGACGGCGCTGCTGCACCCGGACGAGCAAAAGCGCGTGATAGCGGCCGGCCACGAAATCGGCATCCACAGCTGGATCCACGAATTCAACAGCACGCTACCGCCCAAGGACGAACGCGAGTTGCAGATGCGCGCGGCAGACGTGCTGGAAAAAACCACCGGCGTCCGCCCGGTCGGCATCCGCACGCCGTCTTGGGATTTCTCGACCGAAACGCTCGCCATCACCCGCGAGATGGGACTTCTCTACGACAGTTCGCTGATGGCCGACGACGAACCTTACGAGCTTCTTGAGGATGGCAAACCCACCGGCATCGTCGAGTTGCCTGTCGAATGGATCCGCGACGACGCGCCGTATTTCATGATGGAACGCATGGGATCGTCCCGCCCCTACACGCCGCCATCGGGCGTTTTCGACATCTTCAAGCGCGAGTTCGACGGCGCCTATGCCAGTGGCGGGCTTTACCTGTTGACGATGCACCCGCACATCACGGGCCATTCCAGCCGCATCCGCATCCTGGAAGACCTCATCCAGCATATCCGCGGCCACGCCGGCATTTGGTTCGCCCGCCACGACGAGGTGGCGCACTACTGCAAACGCGAGGCCGGGATGTGAAGTGGCGCCACGAAGCATGCGGCGCCAAAAAATGAGGCATCGGCCGAGCCAAGCTGCTATCGGTGGCGCTCCAAAACGTCGCCCCCCGAACTCCTGCCCGAGTGCCCATGTCGCTTGCTCCCGATCATCGCCCGACGCATCGACCGGCCCTGGGGCCCGTCGACGGTCTGATGACACTTGCGACACGGCTCAAGGGGTGGCGGGCGCAGCGCCGGGCTTCACCTGCCTGGACGCTGCTAGTGGCCGCCATCGTCGCGGTTATGCTGCTCCCCGTCGCAACCGTGCTGGTGCTGGCGTTCGGCGCTGAGGCCCACGGGCTCGCACACCTGGCGCGAACGGTGTTGCCCGACACGCTTATGCAGACGCTGGCGATGATGGCAGGCGTCGGCATTCTCACGCTCACCATCGGAACTGGGACGGCGTGGATCGTCACCATGTACCGGTTTCCAGGCCGCAGTCTCATCGATCATCTGCTCGTCGTGCCGCTGGCGGTACCAACCTACATCATCGCCTACGCCTACGTCGAATTGCTGGACGCTACCGGGCCTGCGCAGTCCGCGCTGCGCTGGCTCATGGGTTACAAAACGGCGCGCGGCTATTGGTTCCCCGACATTCGTTCAACCGGCGGCGCCATCCTGATCTTCTCCAGCGTGCTTTACCCCTATGTGTATTTGGCTGCCCGCGCCAGCTTCGTACAGCAATCGGTGTGCGCGCTGGAAGTCGCTCGTACGCTTGGGAGGACGCCGCTCGGTGCCTTCGTCTCGGTGGCGCTGCCGCTGGCCCGGCCGGCGCTGGTGGCGGGCGTCGCCTTGGCGCTGATGGAATGCCTGAACGATCTCGGCGCCGTGCAGTACCTGGGCGTGCGGACGCTATCGGCATCGATCTATGCCACCTGGCTGCAGCGCTCGAACCTGCCCGGTGCCGCGCAAATCGCCACCGTGCTGCTCGGCTTCGTCGCCGCGCTCTATGCCGCGGAAATCCTGGCACGCGGCGGCCAAGTCTATCACTCCCCTGGACGCTACCGGCCCATTCCCTTCGCCGATCTCAGTGGCTGGCAGGCCGGCGCCGCACTCGGGTTCTGTGCAGTACCCTTCGTTGCGGGTTTTCTGGTGCCGTTCATGGTGCTGGCGCACGATGCGGTTCGCCACCGCGAGATTGCTCTTGCCGGCGGGTTCTGGCGGGCAGCCGGAAACAGCCTATTGCTTGCCGCAACAGCAGCTGCCGTTGCCGTGGCCCTCGGTTTGCTGCTCGCCTATGCGCGGCGGGTGGCGGCCAACGGCTTCACGCGACCGGCCGTGCGACTAGCCGGCCTTGGTTACGCCTTGCCCGGAACCGTCCTCGCGCTCGGCCTGTTGATCCCGCTCGCGGCCCTCGACAACCGCATCGATGCGCTGGCGCGGCACATCTTCGGCAAATCGACCGGGCTCATTCTCTCCGGCACGGTCCTGGCGTTGGTGCTGGCCTACGTCGTCCGCTTTCTGGCCGTCGCGCTCGGTGCGCTCGAGGCCGGTCTCGGCCGCATCTCGCCGAACCTCGATGCCGCCGCCCGTACGCTTGGCGAGACTGCGCTTTCGGCGCTCTGGCGCGTGCATTTGCCGTTGCTGTTGCCCGCACTCGGCACTGCCGGATTGCTCGTGTTCGTCGATGCGATGAAGGAACTCCCGGCGACTCTGCTGCTGCGCCCGTTCAACTTCGAGACGCTCGCAACTCACGTCTACGGCTTTGCCGCCCTCGAGCAACCGGAGGCGGCCAGCGTCGGGGCGCTCGCGATCGTCGCGGTCGGGCTCATTCCCGTGCTGCTCTTGCATCGCGCCATCGCTGAGGGCCGCGCCGGCAGCGGTTGAAATTCCGCGCATTCACACAGCCGCCATCGCTGGCCGTTTCAGACACGCCGCGTGATGCCCCAACGCCACCTCGGCGAGCCGTGGGTCCGTCACTTTGCAGGCGGCATCGGCGAGCGGGCAGCGCGTGTGGAAGCGGCAGCCGCTCGGCGGTTTGGCGGGGCTCGGAACGTCCCCCGCCAGCACGACGCGCTGCAGGCGCCGCCGTGCCGGATCGGGCACAGGTGCGGCCGCCAGCAATGCCTCGGTGTAGGGATGGCGGGGGCCACGGAACAGTTGCGCTTTGCTGGTCATCTCGACGATGCGGCCGAGATACATGACCGCCACATGGTGCGAGATGTGCCGCACAACAGCCAGATCATGGCTGATGAAGAGATAGGTCAGCCCCAACTCGTCCTGCAGATCGATCAGCAGATTGAGCACCTGCGCCTGCACCGACACGTCGAGCGCCGACACCGGCTCGTCCAGCACGATCACGTCGGGACTGACCGCCAGCGCCTTGGCGATACCGAGCCGCTGCCGCTGGCCGCCCGAGAACTCGTGCACGTATTTTGCGGTACTTTCGGGCCTGAGCCCCACCCGCTTGAACAACGCCGCCACCCGGTCTTTCTGCTCGGAGCCCGTGGCGATCGCGAAATTGGCGAGCGGCTCGCCGACGATCTCGCCGGCCGTCAGCCGCGGGTTGAGCGAGGAATAGGGGTCCTGGAACACGGTCTGGATACGCCGGCGGTGCGCCCACATGGCGGCCGGAGAAAGGTGCGTGACATCGACACCGCCAAGGATGATCACGCCCGACGTCGGCTCCAGCAGTTTCATGACGGTCTTGGCGACGGTGGACTTACCGCAGCCGGACTCACCGACCAGACCCAGCGTCGTTCCCCGCGGGATTGAGAACGAGACGCCATCGACCGCCTGCACGGCGCCGGTCTGGCGCTGCAATAGACCGCTGCGCACCGGAAAATGCTTGACGAGATCGCGTACCGCGAGCGGCACGGGATGCGGCACCTTGGTCAGGGCGTCGGTGCTCATCGCACGCCCTCCGCCTGACCGGCGTCACGCCTTGCCCCTTCGAAACCGTGCGCCCACTCGAAGCAGGCGGCGCGATGTCCCTCGCCCACGTCCAACATCGGCGGACGTTCGCTCCGGCAGCGATCGCCGGCAAGCGCACAGCGCGGCGCGAACGCGCACCCCGGGATATCTCGGATGAGCGAGGGCACGAGGCCGCCGATCTCGGTCAGCCTGGGACGCCGCCCTTCGCCTTCGGCGTCGAGATCGAGCCGGGGAATGGCGCGCATCAGGCCGCGCGTATAGGGATGCCGGGGCACGCGGAAAAGCTCGGCCACCGGCGCGGCCTCCACCATGCGCCCGGCATACATGACGATGACGCGGTCGCAGGTTTCGGCGACCACACCAAGGTCGTGCGTGATGAGGATGATCGCGGTGCCGAGCCGCTGCCTGATCTCGGCCAGCAGTTCGAGGATCTGCGCCTGAATGGTCACGTCCAGCGCCGTCGTCGGCTCGTCCGCGATCAGCACTTTCGGATTGCAGGCGAGCGCGATGGCGATCATCACGCGCTGGCGCATGCCGCCCGACAACTGATGCGGATACTCGTCGAGCCGCCGCCGGGCGTCGGCAATGCGCACCAGATCCAGCATTTCGAGTGCCCGCCCACGCGCGGCCTTCTTGCCTAGTCCCAGATGCCGCGCCGCGTTCTCCGCGATCTGCGTGCCGATCGTGAGCACCGGATTGAGGCTCGTCATCGGTTCCTGGAAAATCATGGATATGTGATGGCCGCGAATACCGCGCATCGCTGCTTCGTCGAGGCCAACCAACTCGCGACCCTCGAAGCGGATGGAACCACCTGCGATGCGGCCAGCGCGGGGATCGATCAGGCGCAGGATCGAGAGCGCCGTCACGGACTTGCCACAGCCGGATTCCCCGACCAATCCCAGCGTCTCGCCGGCCTTGAGCGAAAACGATACGCCGTCCACTGCGCGCACGACGCCGTCGATGGTGCGGAACTCGGTCCGAAGGTCCTGGACTTCGAGAATATTGACCTGACTGTTGGCGGGTTGGGTCACAGGCGCCTCGCAAGCCGTGGGTCTAGGCGGTCGCGCAGACCGTCACCCAGCATGTTTACCGCCAGCACCGTCACCGCCAGGAAGGCGCCAGGAATGAAGATCGCCCAGGGCGCGATCTGGAAGAAATCGCGGCTCTGCGCGATGATGTTGCCCCAGCTCGGAATTTCGAGTGGCACGCCGGCGCCCAGAAACGACAACCCCGCCTCCGTGAGCATGGCGGAGGCGCACACATAGGTCGCCTGCACGATCAGCGGCGCCATCGCATTCGGCAGCACATGCCGGGCCAGCAGCTTTGTCGTGCGTGTGCCCCCCGAAATGGCGCTCTCGATATAGGGCTGCGTCTTGATCGCCAACACCACCGAGCGCACGACGCGCACAATGCGCGGCACCTCGGGAATGACGATGGCGACGATGACGATGGCAAGACCTGGCCTGGTCAGCGTGATCAAGGCAATCGCCAGCAAGATCGAGGGGATCGCCATCAGGCCATCCATGACGCGCATGAGAACGGCGTCGATGCGGCGGAAATAACCACACAGCAAGCCGAGCAGCAAACCGAGCACACTGGAAATGGCGGCGACGGCAAAGCCGACGGTCAGCGAAATGCGCGCACCGTGCAGCGTGCGGGCAAAAACATCGCGGCCATAGCGATCGGTGCCGAACCAGAACTTCTCCGACGGCGGCCGCAGCCTGTTGACCGGCGTCTGTTTGAAGGGATCGCCTGATATCCAGGGCGCGGCAACGGCAAGTCCGATGAGAAGGACGAGCAGCACACCACCCGCAACAATTGTCGGATTGCGGCGGATGGCGCGCGCCAACCGCGAGGCCCAACCGGGGCCCGGTGCCTCGATCTCGTCTGCGGCTGTGATGGCGGTCACTTGGCTCACGGTCAATACCTGATGCGCGGATCGAGGAAGGCGTAGGAGATATCGATCATCAGATTGACCAGCACCTTCACGCCCGCGAAAACGATGATAAGGCCCTGCACGATCGGATAGTCGCGCTTCAACACCGCATCGACCGTCAGGCGGCCAAGTCCCGGAATGTTGAAGACCGTCTCGGTGATGACGACGCCCGAGATCAGCAGGGCGATGCCGATGCCGATGACCGTGACGATCGGCACGGCGGCGTTCTTCAGCGCATGCAGCAGCAGCACGCGGCCAGTCGCGAGCCCCTTCGAGTTAGCGGTGCGGATGTAATCCTGCGAAAGCACTTCGAGCATCGACGCGCGCGTGATGCGCGCGATCAGCGCCATGTACGTGATCCCCAGCGCCAGCGACGGCAACACGAGATGCCGGGCCCAGGGCCCGATGCCTTCACTGAGCGGCTTATAGCCCTGCACCGGCAGCCAACCCAACCGGTCGGCGAAGACGTAGATCAGCACATAACCGATCAGAAATACCGGCATCGCGAACCCCATGACGGCGAACAACATGACGAGCCGGTCCGTGAGCCGCCGCGCCTTCGCCGCCGCCAGCACGCCGAGCGGAATGGCTAAGGCCACTGCCACCAGTAGCGTCGAAAGCGCCAAGGCCAGCGTCGGCTCGACCCGTTGCGCGATCAAGCGCGACACCGGCAGATTGGAAAAGATCGACGTGCCAAAATCGCCTTGCAGCATGCCGAGAACCCAGAGCCCGAACTGCTCGAGAACGGGCCGGTCGAGACCGAGCTTGGCGCGAATGGCCGCAATCTGGGTCACGGTCGCGTCGTCGCCGGCGATGATCGCTGCGGGATCGCCCGGCGCCAACCGCAGTAGGAAGAAGACGAACACGGCGACCACCCCCATGACCGGGATCGTCGCAAGCAGCCGGCGTAGGATGTACGAAACCATGGTTTGACCACGCGGGAGTGGGGAGTGGCGGTTGGGAATCGTCGGTGCCTGGCTTCAGCCTGGCACCTTGGCACCAAATGGGGCGAATGGCGGTGTCAGGCTAATGCCAGACACCGTGTACCCCACTCACGACTGACCACTCACGACTTAAGCCCTTCACTTCTTCACGATATTCCAGAAAACGACGAGCCCGGTGTTGGGTACCACGCCCGAGAGGCGATCGCTGCGATAGCTGATCAGCTGGTTCCATTGGCCGAACGGAATGTAAACGACCTCTTCCATCGCCAGCGTCTGCAACTCCCGGGCGATGCGTTTCTTGTCATCGAGCGACTGCGCAAATCCGTAGCTGTCGCGCACGGCCTCCAGCTTCTCGCTGCACGGCCAGCCGAATATGCCTTTATCACAGGCGGCGCCGATCCACGTGTGCAGGATGGGGTTCGCGGCGCTGACGCCGCCCGTCGTCGTGATGAAGATATTCCAGCCGCCCTTGTCGGGCGGGTCTTTTTTGGCACGGCGGGTGACGGTCGAGCCCCAATCCATGGACTGGGCATCGACGTTGAGGCCAGCCTCGCGCATGGCCTGGATCAGCACCTGCGTCGCTGGCGTGATCGTGTTGTGGTCCGTCGTTGCCAGGATGACGATCGGCTCGCCCTTGTAGCCGGCCTCCTGCATCAACTGCAGCGCTTTCTTCGGATTATAGTCCTTGAAGAAGTGGCTACCGCCGTCATTGGACAGCGGCGTTCCGCAGGTGAACAGCGCGTGGCAGATGCGATAGTATTTCGGGTCGCCCACTACCGCGCGCAGAAAATCCTCCTGGTTGACGAGATGGTACATCGCCTGCCGCGCCTTTGGGGTATTGAACGGCGGATGCAGGTGATTGAGCCGGATGAACCCGATATGGGAATCGACCTCGCCCGTCGTCTCCAGCTTGACGCCCTTGGCCTTCTCCAGAATCGGATAAAAATCGATGTTCGGGTTCTCGTAGAAATCGATTTCGCCGTTGATCAGCGCCGACATCGCCGTCTGCGGGTCCGAAATCCACACCATCTCGATGCGGTCGACGCCGGCAAATTTCGAGCCCGCGAAGAACGAGGCCGGCTCGTTGCCCGGCCGCGATACGTAATCGGGGTTCTTGACGTAGACGGCCTTGCTGCCCGGCACCCACAGGTCGGCTGCAAATTTGAACGGCCCTGAGCCGACCGCGGTCTTGACCTGCGTCTGCGGATCGGTCAGCGCATCGGCCTCACGCATGATGACGGGCAGCGACGTCGATGTTTTGCCCAGCGACTCGAGCACCATGCCGTAGGGCTTCGTCAGCACCATCCGGAACGTCTTGGCGTCGACGACATCGAGCTTGTCGATGAACCCGAACAGCCGCAGTCCCGCACCATCCCGCGCCGCCCAGCGCTTCAGCGAGGGGATGACATCCTTCGATGAAACAGGCGTGCCATCGTGGAACTTCAAGCCGTCGCGCAGCGTGAACGTATAGGTGAGGCGATCCGCACTGACGTCGTATGTGTCGACCATCTGCGGCTTGGCATCGCCTTTGGCATCGTTGCCAAACAGCGTGTCGTAGACCAGCGCGCCATGGATGCCCGCAACCGTCGCCGTGGTCCAGATGGGATCGAGCACCCGCATGTCGGCGTGCAGCACGGCGCGCAGCACCTTTTCTTCGGCAAAGGCAGAGTTACCTTGCGTGAGTGCGGCAAGCGCCACAATCGACGTGACAAGGAAACTACGGAGTTGGCCCTTCAATCGTCCAAGCATCTTGACCCTCCCGAGGCGTGTGCCGTCAGGCAAAGTATGCGGGGGCCGATTGATTGGCGCAAGATGCAGCACTGCTGTCAGAACCAGCAGATGTGGCTCGATTTCCGGGCGATAACGGCCTGCCCTCTCGGTCGTCGCACATTTGCGCAGGTTTACTTGTTCTCACCCTGGACATTGACGCAGCCGGGGCACAGCGGGCCGAAAAATGCGTGTGCCAGGCGCCGCAGCGTTGTGTGTCTGCAATTCAGCGCGTAACGATTGAGACTGGGAGGCGACCTTTCGAAGGCAAAATAGTGTCATGCGTACCGGCATCAAGCGTAAAATGGGCTCTAAGTCCATCGGCATCCTCGGCGCAGCCGTAGCGCTCGCCCTCACGGCTTTCCCCGTTCTGGCGCAACAGCGCACGCTCTGCGTTCATGGGCTCGCTTCACCACAAGCGCTGAAGGTGCATGACGGCCCCGGCACCAACAGCCGCGTCATCGGCCGTTTTGAAGCCGACGCCTGCGGCGTGCGCCTGGCGGGCCGCTGCTCGGGAGACTGGTGCCAGATGGCGCTCGGTAATACCAAAGGCTGGGTCGACACCCGGCACATCGGCGTCTACGAGGTGCCCGCTGGAGCGAAAGCCGCAGCGGCGATTGCCACCCCCGCATCGCCCAAACCTGCCGCCCCAAACAAAACCGCCCTGGCAGAGACCGCTCCGGATACCGCCGGCATCGGGGACCATCGCGATCGGAGCAGAGAACCGAAGATCTCCTCCAGCAAGCCCAAGCCGCAACGGTCGGCGCGTGCTCCGGGCGTCGAGCAGGACGGCAAGGCTGACGAGCGGCGCGCTGACGAGGGCGCCTGTGTCACCAACGTCGATCACGACGACACGCTACGCATTCGGAAGGGGCCAGGCGTCGATCACGACGAGATCGGCGACCTGCCGCCGAAGGCCTGCGGGGTCTCCATCAGCGAGA
Organism: Hyphomicrobiales bacterium; assembly: GCA_025353015.1. GTDB lineage: Bacteria > Pseudomonadota > Alphaproteobacteria > Rhizobiales > Hyphomicrobiaceae. The sequence goes on along the minus strand of JANXRM010000503.1, from coordinate 2,240 downwards.
AATGCCGGGGGGATTGGTGCCGCATCTTTTGGCGCGGGCGCAAAGGTTGGGTGAACACGAACTATCTGGATTGATGGGACCAATTGGACTGACGGACGCCCAATCGGTGCAATACGGCGCCGAGTGCAGGGGCGCCGTCCATACATGCACCCTACATGCACCCAACGCGCCGCCGCGCCGCCTTCACTCACACGCCTTCACTCACACGCCACCCCTCACGTGCCCTTGCGCTTGTTCTGGCGGTTGGAGATCAGGTCGTCGACGACGGCTGGATCGGCCAAGGTTGAGGTGTCACCGAGATTGCCGAAATCGTCCTCAGCGATCTTGCGCAGAATGCGGCGCATGATCTTACCCGAGCGCGTTTTCGGCAGCCCCGGCGCGAACTGGATCCAATCCGGAGTCGCGGTCGGCCCGATGATCGTGCGCACCGTGCCGACAAGCTCTTTTTTAAGTTCGTCGCTGGCCGCCGTCCCCGCTTTCAGCGTCACAAAACAATAGATGCCCTGGCCCTTGAGATCATGTGGCGGACCAACGACGGCAGCCTCGGCCACCTTCGTATTCGCGACCAGCGCGCTTTCGACTTCGGCTGTACCCAAGCGATGCCCCGACACGTTCAGCACGTCGTCGACACGGCCGGTGATCCAGTAGTAGCCGTCCTTGTCGCGGCGGCAGCCGTCGCCCGTGAAGTACATGCCCTTGTAGGTCGAGAAGTAGGTCTGCACGAACCGCTCGTGATCACGGAAGACGGTGCGCATCTGGCCGGGCCAGCTATCGAGAATGACCAGATTGCCTGACGCCGCGCCCTCGAGAATATTGCCCTTTTCATCGACCAGCGCTGGCCGGCAGCCGAAGAACGGCTTTGTCGCAGAACCAGGCTTGGTTTTGGTGGCGCCGGGCAGCGGCGAGATCAGGATGCCGCCGGTTTCCGTCTGCCACCAGGTATCGACGATCGGGCAGCGGCCATCGCCGACCACGCGGTGATACCACTCCCACGCTTCCGGATTGATCGGCTCACCGACCGAGCCCAACAACCGCAGCGACGCGCGACTCGAGCGTTTGACGAAATCGTCGCCGGCGCCCATCAGCGCGCGGAGCGCGGTCGGCGCGGTGTAAAAGATGTTGACCTTCCACTTGTCGACCACGTGCCAGAACCGCGAGGCGGTCGGATAGTTCGGCACGCCTTCGAACATCAGCGTCGTAGCACCGTTGGAAAGCGGTCCATAGACGATGTAGCTGTGACCAGTGACCCAGCCGACGTCGGCGGTGCACCAGTAGACGTCGCCCTCGTGATAGTCGAACACGTACTGGTGTGTCATCGAGGCAAAGACGAGATAGCCACCGGTTGTGTGCAGCACGCCCTTGGGCTTGCCGGTGGACCCCGACGTGTAGAGGATGAACAACGGATCTTCCGCGCTCATCTCGACGGGCGGGCAGTCCGCGTTGACCTTGACCAGTTCGTCGTGCAGCCAGACATCCCGCCCTGGTGTCCAATCGATCTTGCCGCCGGTACGCTTGACGACCAGAACCTTCTCAACCCCCTTGGCGCATTTTTTCAGCGCGTCGTCGGTGTTCTTCTTGAGCGGTACGGGCCTGCCGGCGCGAAGGCCTTCGTCCGCCGTGATGATGAATTTGGAATCGGCGTCCTCGATGCGGTTGGCGAGGCTATCGGGTGAAAAGCCGCCGAAGACGATGGAATGCACGGCGCCAATGCGCGCGCACGCCAGCATGGCATAGGTCGCTTCCGGGATCATCGGCAGGTAAATGGTGACCCGGTCGCCCTTTTTGACGCCGTTGGTTTTGAGGACGTTGGCAAACTTGCAGACCCGCTCGTGCAGCTGCCGGTAGGTGATCTTCTCGTCCTGGGTCGGGTCGTCGCCCTCCCAGATGATCGCGACCTGGTTGCCGCGCGTCGCCAGATGCCGGTCGATGCAGTTGGCCGACACGTTCAGCGTGCCGTCCTCATACCATTTGATCGAGACGTTGGCGGGATCGTAGGAGGTGTTCTTGACCTTGGTATAGGGCTTGATCCAATCGATGCGGCGGCCCATCTCACCCCAGAAGCCGTCCGGATCCTCGATGGAGCGGCGGTACATCGCCTGATACTTCTGCTCGTCGATCCAGGCGCGAGCCGACCACTCAGCTGGAACGTTGTAGACCTTCTCCTGCGTGGCGTTTTCCTGTCCAGACATCGCGGCGTTCTCCCGGTCCGTTTTCTTTCGTTACCTTGAGATATCGCAGGG
>JANXRM010000524.1 GCA_025353015.1 Hyphomicrobiales bacterium | reverse complement strand
GGAGACCCTCCCGAACCCGGCCCTCTTTGTCATAAAAAGGAGGGGGTTTGGGGGACACGTCCCCCAACGGGGTGCGGGGCTGGCCCCGCTCGCGGTACGCGACGTGCGTCACGTGATACGTTTGACGATCAACGCATCGGCGATCGAAGCGCCTTTGCCTTCGGCGTGCACGATGACCGGGTTGAGGTCGATTTCGGCGACGGCGTCGGCGTGATCGCGCGCGAAGTGAGAGAGGCGCACGATCAGATCGGCGAGCGCGGATTTGTCTGCGGCCGGATCGCCGCGATGGGCATCGAGCAGGCCAGCCCCCTTCAGCCGTCCGATCAAGAACAACGCCTCGTCGCGGCGCAGGGGGACTGGCGCGAACACCACGTCCTTCAGCACTTCGACGTGAACGCCGCCGAGGCCCAGCATCAGCATCGGCCCGAACACGGGATCGCGATTGATCCCGAGAATGACCTCGCGGCCTTTCTCCGCCATGGCTTGGACGAGCACGCCCTGTACCTGTGCTTTGGGCGCGTATTTTTTTGCACTGACGACAATGCGGTCATAAGCGGCGCCGACATCCTCCGCCGTCTTGGCATTGAGCGCCACTGCACCCGCCTCGGTCTTGTGCAGAATGTCGGCCGACTGCACTTTGAGAGCCACAGGCCGGCCGATAGCCTTGGCGGCGGCAATGGCTTCATCGCGTGTCTGCGCGAGTCTGTCCGCACCGGCCGTGCCGATGCCATAGGCTGCCAACAGCGGTTTTGCTTCAGCCTCGGTCAGCGCGCTGCCGGCGTTCGCGAGTTTAGCCGCGACGCTTTTCTGCTCAGAATGCGCCGCGAGCTTGTCGTCTTTCGCAGCGAGCCGTGCCTTGCGGAACGCGTTCCAATCGACCATGCGCTGCATGGTCGAGACGCACGTCCGCATGTTGGTGAAAAGTGGGTAGCCCGCTTCCGACAGCACCTTCACGGCGGCGGCGGCCGGCCACGTGTAGCTCCACATCAAGATGGGCTTTGGCGACGATTTCTTGATTGCGACCAACTTTTCTCTCTCGTGCAGCAGATGCTCGGCGGCGCGCGCGCTCATGACGACGATGACGCCGTCGATGACGGGGGACTTCAGAACTTCGGCAACCATGCCGCTGTAGCCGATCTGGCGGATGGCCTGTGCCGTGCCGTCAACTGGGTTTTGCGACGTGCCATAGGACGGTAGCAGCGGATCGAGCGCGGCTCGTGTCTTGGCATCGAGCGTCGGCACTTCTAGTCCGAACTCGGTGCAGGTGTCGGCCATCCAACCGCCGCCGCCGCCGGAGCCTGTGCAGATACCAATGCCGCGGCCTTCAGGTAATTTGCCCTTCCAGGCCATAAATCCCTGCGCGATATCGACCATCTCTTCCAGGTGCGCACCTTCGATCAGCCCATAGTGCTGCGCCATCGCCTTGAACGAACTGTAGGAGCCAGCCAATGCCGCTGTGTGCGAAGCAGCAGCCCGGGCGCCGGCATCGGTCTTGCCGATCTTGTTGACGATCAACGGCGTGCCTGCCCGCAATGCCTTTTCGGCGACACGGCGGAACGTCTCGGGCGTCTTGATATCCTCGATCAGCAGGCAGAACGCGTCCGTCTTGCCCTCGTCGATCAGGTATTCGACCATATCGAAGATTTCCAGGCACGCCTCATTGCCGGTCGTGATGACGTAGTTGAACGCCATCTCCTTCGGCCGGCCGCGATCGTAGAACGCGAAACCCATGCCGCCGGATTGCGCGATCACCGCGATACGGCCTTGTTTGAGGTTGTCCGGCATCAGTGGAATGCCTCCGGGAACCACCACCACGGCCGGGCTGAAGGTCGGGCAGAACGCGGCTTCGAGGCTGGCAAAGCCTTCCGAGTTCGGCCCGTTGACGGCCATGTTGTAACGGCTGGCGATGGCCTTGATCTCGGCCTGCATCTTTGCGCCTTCCTCACCGGGCTCTTCAGCGAAGCCTGAGGAAATGATGATCGCGGCTTTGACGCCAGCCTTGCCGCAGTTCTCGAGTTCCTGCGCCACGAACTTCGCGGGAATGACGAAGATCGCGAGATCCACCGGCTCAGGACAGGCGCCGATGGTCGGATACGCCTTGAGGCCTTGCACTTCAGGCAGATTGCGGCTGACCGGGAATATCTTGCCCTTGAAGGCGTGGGAGCGCAGCACCTCGAGAATTCGGCCGCGGATGCCCTGTCCTGCCGGTGCAGCACCAATGATGGCAACCGTCTTCGGGTTTAGCAACGCACCGATATCGGGCTTCTTTTGCGTCGTGTTCATCGTTTACTCACCGCCCCCTCAAGCCCAGCCCTTGCGCGATCACGCCGCGCAGAACTTCGGTCGTGCCACCCTGGATCGTCAGTTTCGGCGCGATCGTGGTCGCGAACGCCAGATGCTCCTCGAAGGCGATGCGATTGTGCAGGTCCTCGCTCTCGACGAAGGCCGCGACCTCGCGCGCCTTATGCGGCAGCTTCTGCTCCCAAAGCGTGCCGAGGTCCTTGACCACCGAGCCCTCGACCACGGGCTCCTTGCCCGCCTGCAACATGCCGTTGACCGACACCGACATCCGCCGGAGCGTATGCAGTTGCGCGACGAGACGGCCGAGCCCTTCGGCGGCCCGCGTATCCGGCTTTTCGCCCAGCACCCGCACCAGTTCGATCATCACCTGGAACGTCTCCAGGAACCGCTCGGGCCCGCTGCGCTCGTAGGCAAGTTCGCTCGTCGCCTGCTTCCACGCGCCATCGACTTCGCCGAGCAGATGCGCGTCCGGCATGAACGCATCCTCGAACACGACCTCGTTGAACTCGTGCATCCCCGACAGCTGGATGATGGGGTTGCACTTGATACCCTTGGTCTTCATATCGACCAGAAACGACGTCAGCCCATGCCGGCGGTTCTCCTTCGTCGGCGCCGAGGTGCGGAAAATAGCGATCAGGTAATCTGCGCGGTGCGCGTTGCTGGTCCAGATCTTCGAGCCGTTGATCAGGTAGCCGCCATCAACCTTGGTGGCTTTCGTCTTGGCCGCAAAGAGATCAGAGCCCGAGCCCGGCTCACTCATGCCGATCCCGAAGCAGCATTCGCCCTTCGCGATGCGCGGCAGAATGTCGGATTTGATCGCTTCGTTGGCGTATTTGAGCAACGTCGGCCCGGACTGGCGG
>JANXRM010000474.1 GCA_025353015.1 Hyphomicrobiales bacterium | reverse complement strand
GTGCTCGATGACGGGCGCCTGACCGACGGGCAAGGCCGGACCGTCGATTTCAAGAATACGCTGATCATCCTGACCTCGAACATCGGTGCGGACTATCTGGTTGCGGTCAAGGACGGCGGCGACATGAAGCAGGCGCGCGAGCTGGTGCTGGCGGAAGTCAAAACCAAGTTCCGGCCGGAATTTCTCAACCGCCTGGACGAGATCATCGTATTCCATCGGCTGCAACGGAGCGAGATGGGGCGCATTGTCGATATCCAGCTCGAGCGGTTGCAGAAGTTGCTGGCCGACCGGAAAATTACGGTCGTGCTTGACGACGCGGCCAGGACGTGGCTCGCCAACCAAGGGTACGATCCGCAGTATGGTGCCAGGCCGTTGAAGCGCGTCATCCAGAAGAACGTGCAGGACGCGCTGGCCGGGATGATCCTTGCAGGTACGGTCAAGGATGGCGACGAGGTGCGCATCGGCGTCGTCGGCGGCACGATCGCCATCAACGGCGAGGCCGTGCGTCAGGCGGCGTGATGGCCGGCATAACGATCTGGGCAAGTCGCAAACGTCCGGCGGTGCAGGGCATCGCCGGACGTTTTTCGATTCAATCGAACTGCAACATTCAGCCTGCAACCAGCAGCGCGCCGACGCCGAGGCCGCCGACGATGATCCGCCACCAGGCGAACGGCGCAAAGCCGTGGCGGCCGACGAAATCGAGCAGATACTTGACGACGAAGACGCCGACGATGAACGAGACGACAAAGCCGATCACGATCCCTTGGCCCATCGAAGCCGTGATTTCACTGTGGCTCTTGTAGAGGTCGTAGACGAACGCGCCAGTCATCGTCGGCATGGCGAGGAAAAACGAGAACTCCGCGGCGCGCACCTTGTCGACGCCAAGCAGCATGGCACCGACGATGGTCGAGCCGGAGCGCGAGACGCCCGGCACCAGCGCCAGGCACTGGAAGCAGCCGATGGCCAAGGCCTTCAATGGCGGAATATCCATGACGTCATGATAGACGGGCTCATGCCGCCAACGGTCGACCATCAACAGGATGATGCCGCCGACGATCAGTGAAATGCACACGACCATCGGGCTTTCAAGCAAGATGGACTTGACGACCTTGTGGAAGGTAGCGCCGATTACAGCCGCCGGGAGAAAAGCCAGCAGCACCGCCAAAACGAACTTTTGCGTGCGCTTGTCATGCGGCACATCGAACAGTAGCTGCAGGAGCTTGGCGGCGTAGACCGTGACGATGGCGAGAATGGCGCCGAGCTGGATGAGGATCTTGAATGTGCCGCTGGAGTTAAGCCCGAGGAAGCGGTCGGCCAGGATGAGATGGCCAGTCGAGGAAACCGGCAGGAATTCGGTCACCCCCTCGATGATGCCGAGCAGAACAGCGTAGAGCATTGACATCGGGATGCGTCTCCAGGATCGGGAGGCCCAGGCACCGCGCCAGCAGGCCGCGGAGGCTCCATAACAGGATTCTCTCCACGGCACATGACGCCAACTGGGTTGGTTGTCAGGGGTTGCCGAGCCAATTGAACGAATCTCAGGATGCGCCCCGATCAAGGACGCCAGGAGGGTAACTTTTGGGCTGCCGCAATTCCGGCGAATCAGCGCTCTCTGCTCGCATAGAGTGTCGCCCACCATCGCAAAGGCCCGATTTACGACGTCATGAGCAAGCTCACACATTTCCGGTTCTGCCCCTCTTCGCGCTCGATCCGCATATTGCTGGCCGAACTCGATATGCCAGCCGATCTGGCGGAGGAGTTGCCCTGGGCCTGGCGTCCGTCCTTTCTGGCGCTCAATCCATCGGGTGATCTGCCGGTGCTGGAATTGCGTGACGGCGTCATTTTGTCTGGGGCCTATGCGATCTCGGAATATCTGGGAGAGATGGTGCGCCATGCGCCGCTGGAAGAGCGCCTCAAAGACCCGTTTCCGGGCCATGCGGAAGACCGGGCCGAGGTGCGGCGGCTCGTCGACTGGTTCCACCGTAAACTCGATGCCGAGGTGACGCGTGACCTTCTGCGCGAAAAACTGCATCAGCGCTTGCGGCCGGAACAACCGGCAGGGCCGCCGGATGCCGAATTGCTCCGGGCACTCAGGGCCAATCTGCGCTATCATACGAGCTATATCGGCTATCTGGTGGATCAGCGCCGGTGGTTGGCTGGCGACGACCTGAGCTTTGCGGATTTCGCGGCCGCTGCCCATCTGTCGCTGCTGGACTATCTCGACGAGATCGCCTGGGACACGATCCCAGCTGTCCGGCACTGGTATGTTCGGATCAAATCCCGGCCATCGTTCCGGCCCTTGCTGGCCGATCGCGCACCGGGCATTCCGCCGCCGCTGCACTATTCGGACCTCGATTTTTGACGGACCGCCCCCTCTCGTGACCCGAGCCCCTGAGATCAACGATGCGCTTGATACATCGAGCCTTCGCCCATGGATCGACGCGGAAGCGCGCGCGGCCGGTTTTGATACCGTCGGGGTTGCCCGGGTGGCCGATGTGTCCGAGAAAACCGCTGATCGACTGGCTGAATTCGTGACCGCCGGCCGGCACGGCGATATGGACTGGATGCCGGAAACGGCGGTGCGGCGCGGGCACCCCTCCAGGCTCTGGCCCGAGGCGCGGACGGCCATCGTCCTTGGGTTAAGCTACGCACCGGATCAAGACCCGTTGGCGGTTCTGGAAGACCGTTGGCGCAGCGTCATCTCGGTTTATGCGCAAGGCCGCGATTATCACGAACTGATCAAGCCGCGATTGAAGCAGGTGGCGCGTGCCCTGGTGGCAAAGACCGGTGCCGAGGTGAAAGTGTTCGTCGATACGGCGCCGCTGATGGAAAAGCCGCTTGCCCGGCTGGCAGGCCTCGGCTGGCAGGGGCGGCATACCAATCTGGTCTCGCGGGAGCATGGATCCTGGCTTTTTCTCGGGGCGATCCTGACGACTGCTGAAATCGCGCCCGATAGACCGGGCGACGATCATTGCGGCAGTTGCAGCCGTTGCCTCGACGTCTGCCCGACCAAGGCGTTCCCGGCGCCCTACCAACTGGACGCCCGCCGCTGCATCTCGTACCTCACGATCGAGCACAAAGGGCCGATCGCGCGCGAGTTCCGGCCACTGATGGGGAACCGCATCTACGGCTGCGATGATTGCCTTGCGGTTTGTCCGTGGAACAAGTTTGCGGCGGCGGCGCGGGAGACGCAGCTCAAAGCCCGGCCGGAGACGGACAATCCGCCGCTCGCCGAGTTGCTCGCACTCGACGACGCAGCTTTCCGGCAGCGTTTCGCCGGCACGCCGGTCAAGCGGACCGGCCGGAACCGGTTTATGCGTAACGTTCTGATTGCCGTTGGAAACTCGGGAGATCGAGACTTGCAGCACAGGATCGTCCCCTTGCTCGACGATGCCTCGCCGTTGGTGCGTGGGGCGGCTGTATGGGCGCTTGGCCAATTGGTCAATCCGGCCGAATTGGCCGGCATCGCGCAGCGCGCCCGCGTGACCGAGCACGACGCCGATGTGCAGCAGGAATGGGATGCCGTGCTCCAATGACAACGCCAACGACAGTCAGCACCACCCGCCGCCATGTTCTGTGTTTTGGCCTGGGCTACAGCGCCCGTGTTCTTGCCCGCCGTTTGGATGCTGAGGATTGGACAGTTTCCGGCACATCGCGTTCGGTTGAGGGTGCGGCCGCCATCTCCGCTGCCGGTTGGCAAGGCCTGGTATTCGACGGACAGTCCGCTGCCAGCGCGGTAGCCAAAGCGATCGCGGTAGCCAGCCACATTCTGATTTCGGTTCCCCCCGGCGAAGGCGGTGATCCGGCTTTGCAGTTGTACGGGCTTGATATCGCCGCATCACCTGGCGTTCGCTGGATCGGTTATTTCTCGACCGTTGGCGTCTATGGCGATCATCAAGGCAGCTGGGTCGACGAGGATACGCCACCAACGCCGCATTCCGACCGGGGGCGCCGCCGCCTTGCCGCCGAAGCGGCCTGGGTCAGGCTCGGCCAGAGCAGCGACAAGCGGGCCGTCGTTTTTCGCCTGCCCGGCATTTATGGGCCCGGCCGCAGTACACTCGACGCGGTGCGCGCTGGGACCGCGCGACGCCTGATCAAGCCCGGCCAAGTGTTCAATCGCATCCATGTGGACGACATCGCGACCGCAGTGGCTGCCTCTATGCAGGGCCAAGGCCGGCATACGATTTACAACGTCTCCGACGATGCGCCTGCTCCCCCCGACGAGGTGGTGTCCTATGCGGCCGGGCTTTTGGGGGTGCCGGAGCCGCCAGCCGTTCCCTTCGACACGGCTGAATTGTCGCCCATGGCGCGCAGTTTCTATGGCGAGTCGAAACGCGTCTCGAATGGGCGCATGAAGGCGGATCTTGGTGTCAGGCTCGCCTTTCCAAGCTACCGGGAGGGGCTTTCAACCATCGCTGCGGCTGAAACGTGAGGATTGTTCAGCCGTCGTTCAGCTCAACTCCGCTTTATTGCCCAAATCCTGGCGGAATGTAGGCCGGGGTCGAGACCAAGAGGCCATGGCAACTGGCAAGGCGGGCTCAACAGGGTATCTGGATTTTGTACTGGGCTGGGTAAGGTCGCTCACGCATTTTCGCGGGCGTCCGAGAGATGGAGTCATCCGCATGGGCAGAGCAGCACGATTGCTGACGTCGAATGCATTCGGGAAGACGTTTGGAGCCGTTCTCGGATTGTCGGTGCTGACGCATTCAACGGCCATGGGGCAGAGTGGCCCTGTGCTGCGCGACCCTGGACATGCCCTGGCCGAGAAATTCGCGGCCGAAGCCGACCGGCCCGCCAAAGAAGCTGCCAAGGAAGCCGCGCGGCGTGAGGCCTTACGCAAGGCTGAGGAAGCCGAGATGCTTGCCACAGCCAAGGCCGAAGCGGAGGCACGTCGTGCGGCCCTCGAAAAGGCCAGGGTCGATGCCGAAATCGCGGAACGTCAGGCCGAGCAACGCAAGGCGGCCGAAATCGCCGCACGGGCCGCGGAAGCAAAACGCCTCGCCGACCAGAAGTTGGCCGAAGAAGCCCGCAAGATTGCCGAAGCGCGGCAGGCCGCAGAAGACAAGCGCATCGCCGAGCAGAAGGTCGCGGACGAGCGGAAACGTGTGGCGGAAGACAAGCGCATTCTCGAACGGAAGGCCGCTGAGGCTCGGCGGGTGGCCGAGGCGAAGCACGCCGACGAGCAACGCCGTCAGCTCGAAGCGAAAGCGGAGCGGGAAAGGACCCAGACCCAAGTCATGGCTGCCGAACGCGAAGCTGAAGGGCAGCGGGTTGCCGAGCGCTTGCGTCAGGCGCACGCCCGCCGCGAACAAGCCAACAGCAATACTGAGACTGCGACGGCGCCGCCACGGACTCTCGAGCCGCCGTCAGCGCTTGGCGGCCCGGTGCGGGCACCCACAACTGATGTCTGGAGCACCACGACGACGGCTGCACGTTCCGGCAATTCCTCGCGCGTCACCATTCTGCTGCTGATGGAGCCGGGTCATCGCGGCATTCGCCGCCACAACAAGACCGCCGACCCGCTGTTGTGCAATGGCGGCGGCTGTTTCGTCAGCAACGGGCCTGAAGCTGCGGCGAGTTTCTTTCCTGGCCGCAAAGCGCTGGGTGCCGGGCGCACCTTCGGCGAGCGGGCCGGCGCCTGCAGCCGTTCGCTTGGCTGCGTGTTCCGCGACATCGATCTCGGTTCCCTGCCGGTCTCGATGCAGCCGATCGACATGCGCGTGATGATTCATGACCGCCGCTCGGCGCAGACGATTGATGCGCCGGCCGACTGCCGCGCGGAGGCGGGACGCCTTATGTGCCGCCGCACGATCCAGAGCGGCGACTACACGATGTGGGTGATCCCCGAAGACATTGCGCGCACGGCCGGTGCTGCTGCCTTGGAAAGAGCTTTGGCCGAAGGGCTTCCGGACCAGGAGCACGCTGCTTTGCCGCATGTTGGGTCCGGCAGTTGGCGCCGGTAAGCACTCAGCCCTTGCGTTTCAGACTTTTCGGCAGCGCCAGACGGCGGCGCTTCTTGGGTGCTGGTGTTGGAATTTCCGGTGCAAGTACCGTCATTGCTCCGGCATCCGCGACGCCATCAATCAGTGGCACAGTATTGCTGCCCAGGATTTTTTCGATCTGCCGCTTTAGCGCCGCCTTCGCGGGGGCCGCGGCCGCCAGGATTTCGCGGAAGCGATGGAATTCCAGGACGTGGAATTTGTCCACCTCGACGTCGATGTAGATATCCGGTTGCGAACTTTTCAGTTTCTCGCGCACGATCGAGTGCTGCAGGATCTGCGACGATGCGACCAAGGCCTCGAAGGCGCTAGGCATTCCTGAAGCGTTGGGTTCCCGGCCAGCCCCCGATACATCGATGGCAATCGTGATGTCGACGCCGGCACCGATCAGGTCGAACGGCAACGGATTGACCAGGCCGCCGTCCATGAGGGCACGGCCATCGATCACGACCGGTTGAAAAATCGCCGGCAGCGCCATGCTAGCGGCGACCGCGCGTTGCAGCGGTCCTTCGACGAGGATCGCTGCTTCCTGTCCATAAAAATCGGTGGCGACAACTTTCAGAGGAATCGCAAGGCTGGAAAAATCGGCAGCAACGCCGCGTGGCAAAACGAGGTCCAGCAACGCTTCCGGATTGAGCAAGGCTGGGCGCAGGGGCAGCAAGCTAAAAAATTTTTGCTGACGGTCAGCCCGCGCCGCGAACAAGCCGCGCACCAGATCGAAGCGTTGCGAGAGCGTTTCTTCGGTGTGGGCGCGAATGTGCGACGCCTTGAGGCCCGACGCCATGGCCGCACCAAAAATCGCACCGATCGAGGTTCCGGCAATGACGGCCGGGCGCAGTCCCAGTTCCTCGAAGGCCTCGATGATGAGGATATGCGCGAGCCCACGCGCACCGCCACCGCCCAACGCCAGCCCGATGCGCGGCCGGGATGGTGGCAGTGGGGCCAGGGTGATGCGGCTGAGCGCCTTGGTCATTGGCCAGTCCTTTCATCGGCCAATCCTGCGATGGCGTCCACGCCGCTACCGGGGTCCTTCGAGCAGGAACGGTAGTAGCGCTGCGAGCGTTGCATCAGGGGCCTCCTCGGCCAGGAAATGCCCGCTTTCAATCGGTTCGCCGCGCACGTGCGGGCACCAGGATTTCCAGGTTTCGAGTGGCTTGTTGACGAAACCGTTCTTGCGCTGCGCTCCCCACAAGGCCAGCATCGGCATGGTGATGCGTTTGCCTGAAGCCTTGTCTTTGGCATCAAGATTGGGATCGAAGGCAGCACCCGCGCGGTAATCCTCGCAACTTGCGTGGATCACGGACTGCCGGGAGAAGGCTGCCCGATAGTGGGCCAAGGCGCCCGGATCGAACGCGCTCAGATCCTTCGCTTGCGTCCATTGTGCCAGCAGATAGTCGAGGAAATAGACCGGGTTTGCGCCGATCATCGTCTCGGGGAACGGGGCCGGTCGCGCCAGAAATGCCCAGTGAAAGCGCCCGATGGCGTTCTCCTTGGTCATGTCGGTCCAGGCGTCGTACGTCGTGACGATATCCAGCGTCGCCAATCGCTCGACGCGGTCAGCGAAATCCAGCGCCATTCGGTAGCCGACACGGCCGCCGCGGTCATGCGAAACGACCGCAAACCGCTGATGGCCCAATGCCGTCATGACAGCCGCAAAATCCGTGGCCATGGCGCGCTTGGAATAGGGCCTGTGCTCGGCATCGGTTTTCGGGCCGGTGCTCACGCCATAGCCGCGCAGATCGGGAATGACCAGCGTGAAATGTTTGGCCAGGGCTGGCGCAATCTTATGCCAGCAGACGTGTGTCTGCGGATAGCCGTGCAACAGCAGCAAGGGCGGACCAGAGCCGCCGATCCGGGCGAAGATTTCGGCATCACCGGTTTTAAAGCGGCGCTCGGCGAAACCGGGAAAAAGATCGGGCAGCTGGCTCATGATTGGGCTCCGTCATTGCGGCGCTGGAGAAAGGGCAGGGCATGATCGAGCAGTATATCGGGGCATTCCTCGGCAATGAAATGCCCGCAATCGATGTTGGCGCCGGTGAGATCGCGGCACCAGGGTTGCCAGAGTGGCAGTGGATCCGATAGGTCAGCCAGCGGGCCGTGATCCGCCCAAAGCACCAGCGTTGGGCATTCAATTCGCCGCCCAGCCTCCATATCGGCTTGATCGGCGGCCAGATCGCAGCCAGCACCTGCCCGGAAATCCTCGCAGGTCGCGTGCATGCGATCAGAGTTGGAGAAGTTGCCGCGGTAGCTGACAACGGCCCTGACATCCAATCCGCCGAGCGCGCGCGACTTCAGTCCGCGCTTCAATCGGCCATCCAGCCATTCGACTGGACCACGGCCGATCAGGCTTTCGGGCATCGGCGCAGGCTGGGCCAGGAATGCCCAATGGAACATCGTCAAACGCATTTTCTGGTTGGCTGCGGACCATTGATCGAACGTGCTTATGATATCGAGCAGCACCAGCCGCTCGACCAGTTGCGGCGTATCGAGGGCGATGCGATAGGCGACGCGCGCACCCCGGTCGTGGCCCATGATGGCGAACTGGTTGAAACCGAAGTGGCGCATCAGCACGATCATGTCGCGCGCTATGCTGCGCTTGGAATAGGGCTTGTGTTCGATGTCCGTCGGCGGGCAGGAGCTTTGCCCGTAGCCGCGCAGATCAGCTGCGATCACCGTGAACGATTGCGCCAGTGCCGGTGTCACCCGATGCCACATTGCATGGGTTTGCGGATAGCCGTGCAGCAGCAACAATCCTGGACCGCTGCCGCCGACGCGAGCATGAATGACGGCTTCTCCCGTGTCGATCAAGTGTTCACCAAAACCGGGAAATAAGTCGTCTGCGGCCGTCATTTCATCCCCTCGCGCTCGATGGCACGCCAGCCGATATCGCGGCGGCAGAAACCTTCCGGCCAATCGATGTGGTCAATGGCCTGGTAGGCGCGTGTCTGCGCCTCGCGCACTGTTCTGCCGCGCGCGGTGACATTGAGGACCCGGCCGCCGTTGGCGAGAATTCGATCGCCATCGCGGGTGGTGCCGGCATGAAAGATCTGGACCCCCGCAATGTTGGCTGCCGCGTCCAGCCCGCGGATTTCGGTGCCCTTGGCATACGTGCCGGGATAGCCCTTGGCCGCCATGACGACGGTCAGCGCCGGATCGTCGTGCCACCTGAGATCGAACGCGCCGAGACCGCCGTCGGCCGTGGCGAGCAACGCCGTCAGCAGGTCGGACTTCAAGCGCAGCATCAGTACCTGGGTTTCAGGATCGCCGAAGCGGACGTTGTATTCGATCAGCTGCGGCCCCGTTTGCGTGATCATGAGGCCGGCGAAGAGCACGCCTCGGAACGGCGTGCCACGCTTGGCCATGCCGGCAACGGTCGGGCGGATGATCTCGGCCATGATGCGATCGTGCATCCCGGGCGTCACCACGGGCGCTGGCGAGTAGGCCCCCATGCCGCCAGTGTTCGGGCCGGTATCGCCATCGCCGACCCGTTTGTGGTCCTGGGCGGTCGCGAGCGGCAGGACATTCTTCCCGTCACAAAGCGCGAAGAAGCTCACTTCCTCGCCGTCGAGGAAGGCTTCGATCACGACTTCGGCCCCGGCTGACCCGAAGGCGCCCGCGAAACAGGCGTCGACTGCGGCTTCGGCTTCAGGCCGCGTCATGGCGACGACGACGCCCTTGCCCGCGGCCAGGCCGTCGGCCTTGACCACGATCGGCACCGGCTGCTTCGTGAGGTAGGCCTGGGCGCTGGCGCGGTCGCGGAAGCGGCCATAAGGGCCCGTTGGGATACCGAACTCGGCGCAAAGATCCTTGGTGAAGCCCTTCGATCCCTCGAGCTTTGCCGCTGCCGCCGACGGGCCGAAATGCTTGATGCCAGCCTTGCCGAGGTCGTCCGCCAGCCCTGCCACCAGCGGCGCTTCAGGTCCGATCACGACAAAATCGACCCGCTTTTCGCGGCAGAAAGCGATGATCTGGCCATGGTCGGCTGGATCGAGGGCACCGCAGCCGGCAAACTCCTGAATGCCGCCGTTGCCCGGCGCACACGTCAGTTTCGTTAACAGCGGGCTCGCTGCCATGGCCCATGCCAGGGCATGCTCGCGGCCGCCCGATCCGATCAACAGCACATGCATGGCAAGGTTCCCGTATTTCCCCCTGCAAATTGCGCAGCAAATTGCCTAACAAAATCCTGGGGGGATTGCGGCCGGCGGCGGCCAAGATTCGACCGGCTTCATGTATCATTGTTCGGGTTTTGCAACAAAGGAGCGAGATTCGTGGCCGAGCCAGTCCGCGCCAGCCGTCCGGGCGTCAATATCGCCGAGTTTTCCGTGTCCGAACTGTCGGGCGCCATCAAGCGGGCGCTGGAGGATGGATTCGGCTTCGTGCGGCTGCGCGGCGAGATTTCAGGCTATCGCGGGCCACACTCGTCCGGCCATTGCTATTTCTCGCTGAAGGACGAAAAATCGCGCATCGAAGCGGTGATCTGGCGTGGCGGGTTCCAGAAGTTGAAGTTTCGGCCGGAAGAGGGCATGGAGGTGATCGCACAGGGGCGTATCACGACCTTCCCGGGCTCGTCGAAATACCAAATCGTCATCGAGCAACTGGAGCCGGCCGGCGCTGGGGCGCTGATGGCGCTGCTCGAAGAGCGCAAGCGCAAACTTGCGGCCGAAGGCCTGTTCGAAGAGGCGCGCAAACGGAAGCTGCCGTTCTGGCCGCCTGTGGTCGGCATCATCACGTCGCCGACGGGCGCGGTCATCCGCGACATGCTGGCAGGCTTTGCCGAGCGCTGTCCGACGCGGGTGATTGTCTGGCCGGTGCGGGTGCAAGGTGAAACGTGCGCGGCCGAGGTGGCGGCTGCCATCCGAGGGTTCAACGCGATCGCGCCTGGCGGCCGCATTCCCAGGCCCGACATCATCATCGTTGCGCGCGGCGGCGGCAGTCTCGAAGACTTGTGGGGGTTCAACGAAGAAGCTGTCGTCCGCGCGGCTGCCGAAAGTGACATCCCGCTCATATCAGCCGTCGGCCACGAGACCGACTGGACGCTGATCGATTTGGCGGCCGACGCGCGTGCGCCGACGCCGACCAAAGCCGCGGAATGGGCCGTTCCGAAGCATTCCGAACTGATGCTCCGAACAGGCGAATTGGGCCAGCGGCTGGTGTCGCGCACCATCAGGCGGATCGAGGAGGCCCGCGCCCATTGGCGGGCAGCGGCCCGTGGTCTGCCGCGTCTCGAGGATCTGCTGGCGTTGCCCCGCCAGCGCTTCGACGCGGCCGACAAGCGTCTTGGCCGTGCTCTTTTCGCCAACACGCAAGCGCATGGCAAACGTCTCGTGCGGATCGCGCCGCGTCTGCAACCGCGGCTGCTGGAGCTGCGCATCGAACGGTCACGGGATCGCCTGGAACGACTGGGGACCAAGGCCCGCGATACGCTCGGCCGTGGCGCGGCGTTGAGGCGCGCGCGCCTCGAACGGCTGATGGGGCGGCTGCGTCCCGGGGCCATCGCCGAGCGTGTCGGGCGGGCAGGCGAGCGCTTGGACGGGCTGGCGCTGCGCGCGCGGCAGGCCGTCCTTGGTCGCGTCGAACAGCGCCGCCGGGCCCTCGGCGGGCAAACGCAGATGCTAGCGTCCCTCAGCTATCAAAGTGTGCTGCAGCGGGGGTTTGCGCTGGTGCGCGATGACGCCGGACGGGCTGTCCGCTCGGTTGAAGCGATCAGCCATGGCCAGCGGCTGGAAATTCAGCTCGGTGACGGCCGGCTCGTTGCCGTCGCCGGCGCGCGAACGGCAGACGCTGGCGATACCGGTCGAGGATCGGGCAGTGGAACCAGCGGACCCGGCACGGGTTCAGTGTCCGACACATCATCCAGATTTCAAGCGCCTGCAACACCGGTTCAGTCGCGCAATGCCAAGCCACGGCGCGGCGATCCCGGCAATCAGGGCTCGTTGTTTTGAGCGCGCGGGGCATGGCGCGATCATGGTTGGAGCAGGTGTTCATCGGGGCAGGATGTTCACCTTGCCGCAGTCTGGTCGTCGCTGGAGGCTTTGCAGCTGCCTGTCCCCTGGCTAATGTGGCATCGCTGTTGTGGCATCGGTGTCGTGATGCTGGCCGAAATTTCACCTTCGATGCCGGCACCTGCCCTCCCCCCATTCTCGATAGGCTGGCTGGATCGGCCGGCCGGAAACGCAGAACTTGACGATGAGGTCGACGTTCATGAATAAGTTCGAGCGGCTGTTTGGCCTCAAGGGAGAGGCCCGTGTGCGCTTCATGGATGGCGAATTCCAGGTCGTTTCGCCCGGCGATTTCGTCGTTTGCTCCGTTACTGGTACGCCGATCGCGCTGGCAGACCTGCGCTATTGGAACGTCGAGTTGCAGGAAGCCTACGCCACGGCCGACGCATCGCTGCAACGGTTCCGCGAGATCAAGCGCCGCTCGGGCAGCTGACCAGCTTTGCAGTTCAATTTGCTCTTGAAGAGGACGCCACCGCCGCATGACGGGCGATGGCCGATGCAATCAGGGTTTCCAGGCGCATGGCATCCGGCGCGTCGAACACCAGGGTAATCGGCAACGGTCGTGATGCGGCTTTGAGTTGGCCCACGGCTCCCCCATCGCCGCCACCGGCTCTCACGGTCAGGCGAACCCAGTCTTTTTCCGTGGTGACCAGTTGAGCCCCTGCCGCCCGCGCTGTCTGAAGCAGTGATTTTGCGTCGGCCTCGGTAAACGGGTGATGGTCGGGAAAGGTCACCTCACGTTCGACCTTCGCGCCGAGGCTGCGAAGTGTGCGGAAAAAACGCTCGGGCGAACCGATCGCTGCGTATGCCAGCACCGGCTTTTCCTGCAGCCAACCGGTCTCGCCCGTCGGCATGGTGCGGGCGACGAATACCGGCGCTGACAACAATGATTTGAACCGGGTGGTGATGGCCTTGGCCATGCTTTCGGCTTCCGGTCCGGCGGATTGATTGACGACGATCGCATCGACGCGGGCCAACTGGGCCGGCAGCGGCGCCCGCAGTGGCCCGGCCGGGATCACGCGACCATTGCCGACGCCGCGCCGCCCATCGACAACGGCAATGACAAAGTCCTTGGCCAATGCCGGGTTCTGCAAGCCATCATCCATGATGATGACATGATCTGTCCGTCCAGCGGCTGCAATGGTGCGCGCACCTGCGGCTCGGTTTTGAGCCAACATTACGGGCGCACGGCGCGCCAACAACAGCGGCTCGTCCCCAGTATCAGTGGCCGTATCCTTGCCTGGCACGATCCAATGGGGGCCTTTTAGACGGCCGCCGTAGCCGCGTGTCAGATAAACGGGGCTCCGCCCGAGGCGCTCGACTATGCCGGCCATCTCTAGAGCCAACGGCGTCTTGCCGGTCCCGCCAGCCGTGAAATTGCCGATGCAGATGACGGGCCTTTCGGCGCGAAACGGCAGGGTGGTGGCCCAACGCCGCTCGGCGATCCTCGCCCAAATGCTGGCGGCGGGTATCAGCAACCGGGACATCAGGCCGTCGTTGGGCCCATACCACCAGCCCGGTTCGTCATGTCGCCACACGCGCGGCCTCATCGGATGCGGGCAGCATTGGCAATAAGGCCTGCAAGGTTCTTTCTAGAGCCCCGCCCAGTTCGGCGAGTGCGGCTTGGGCCTCGAGGCGCATTGTTTCCAGGGCGGCGGCATCCGCCAAAAGACCCGCAACGCGGGCGGCGATGTCTTCGGCGCTCTGCACTTCGGCGGCGCCACCCCGCGCCAGCAAGGCCTCGTAGGCTTCGACGAAGTTCGTCCAATGCGGACCGGTCAGTACGGCTGCATTGTGCCGCACGGCTTCGATCGGGTTCTGGCCGCCGCGCGCAATCAAAGACCCGCCGATGAACGCCACCGGCGTCGCCGCATAGAACGTACCGAGTTCGCCGATCGTGTCGGCGATGTAGATGTCCGTCCCGGTCGATGGCCATTCGCCCTGCGAACGCAGAGCCACAGCAAAACCCTGTGATTTCAGCGTATCGGCAAGGCCCGGCCCACGCTCGGGATGGCGTGGTGCGATGATCGTGACAAATCCCGGCGTGCGGGCGGCAAGCAAACGATGGGCTGCGGCAATGATTATTTCCTCGCCTGGGTGCGTACTTGCCGCGACGAACCGCGGTCGTCCACCGAGTGCGGCCTCGAGCTTAGCCATCTCGACTGAATTCACAGGCGGCGCCGGTGCATCGATCTTGAGGTTGCCTGCCGTTCGTGCAGCCTCCGCGCCTAAGGCCGCGAACCGTCCCGCGAATGCCTCGCTCTGCGCCAGCACAATGGAAAAACTCGAGAACAGCGCTTTGGCAAGCGCTGGCCGCTTTTGCCAGCGCGCGAAGGAGTTCTCCGACATGCGCGCATTCACAAGGGCCAGCGGAATGCCGCGTGCCCGTGTCTCCATGATCAGGTTAGGCCAGATTTCCTGCTCAGTGAAAACAGCCAGCGACGGTTGCCAATGCGACAAGAACCGGGCCACTAGCTGCGGCGCGTCCAATGGCACGTATTGATGTATGGTGCCGGCGGGAAGCTGCCGCGCGACCGAGCGCGCCGATGTGACCGTGCCTGTTGTCAGCAAGACCGTTATCCCTGGCCGGCGCTCGGCAAGGGCTGCGACCAACGGCAAAACGGAGTTGGCCTCGCCGACGCTCGCCGCATGCACCCAGACGACGTGGCCAGATGGTCGCGCCAGGCCGGGAATCCCCAGGCGCTCAGACTTGCGGTCCGGATCCTCCTTGCCGCGCCGCTCACGCAAGCGAAGGATCAGTCCAGCCGCTGGCCGTGCAGCCCAGGTCACAGCACGATAGGCCGCCAATTCCAATGTCGTCGGCGCAACCGGGCGCGGCCGAACAATTGCCGCCCGGCGTGCTGCATCGGCATTGGTCGGCGGGCTTGACATCAAGTTTGGGCATCCATTGGTGGCACGGCCCTGATCGGCGGCATCCAGGCCGCATCAGGCAGCTGTGTTGCACGGTTTAGCGCAGGTATCAGGCTTAGCGCAGGTATCGGGCGAGGCTCGCGAGCAACATCTCACACGCGTGTTGCCACTGCCGGACGCGAATCAATTGATTCTCCTCTACACTGAACCCGAAATCGAATGACGGTCATTGCATTGACGACGGTTGACCCCACGTTTCTATAGGGCTTATGAACCGCTTGCCAAGCGCACACCCTGTCGACTTCCCAAGCCGGCATCGATCAGGTCCGGTTTGCCTTGCAAGCATCCACCACCAAGGCAGACAAGCGGGCGTTTCAGAAGGTCCCGGCTAAAGCAATGCAAAAAATCGCCAAGCACCAGCGGCGGCAGATGCGCCAGAGACTGCGGAACTGGCGTATCGCCATTTCGGAGCGGTGTCCGGACGGACTCCGGCGCGCTTTCGGACCGGCCGTCAACTATGGTGATATGCTGTTGGTGGATCACGGTATTTTCCGACTGTTCTACCTCAACAGGCATCGCCTTGGGCGCGAGGCGTGGCGGTCTGCCCAGCCCGCCCCGTATCAGATCAAGGCTGCCGCCGACCAGGGCGTTCGCACCATCGTCAATCTCCGGGGTGCCCGGCATTGTGGCGGCTACTGGCTCGAGCAATCGGCCTGTGCGCGCCTCGGGTTGAAACTCGAGGATTATCAGGTGCGCTCTCGCGCCGCGCCGGCGAAGGATGAGATCCTGGGCGCCCGCGATCTGTTCCGGCGAGTCGAATACCCCGTTCTGCTCCATTGTAAGTCGGGCGCCGACCGGGCGGGCCTCATGAGCGCGCTTTATCTCATCGCCCACGAAAACGTGCCGGTTGCCGAGGCCAAGGCGCAACTGGCGCTCAAGTACGGCCACATTCGCCAATCGGATACCGGAATTCTCGATTATTTCTTCGAGCGCTATCTTGCCGACAACGCGCGGACGCCGACGCCGTTCTTCGATTGGGTCGAAAAGGTTTACGACCCTGAAGAACTAAAACGTACGTTCTCCGCCAAGGGCTGGGCCAATGTCATCACGAACTGGCTGCTGCGGCGTGAATAGGGGCGGGGCCACCTATTTGGCGACCTAATCGCCAAGCCGCTGGTTACTGAACCGGCGGTCTATCGTCGCTCTTTGGGCCGCGGCGGACGCGATCGGCCATCACTGCAATCAACGACATGATGTCCTGGCTGTTGTTCTCGGCAAACGTGATGAACATGCGCCGAAGCAGCGGATCGTCGGCCGGCTCCTCGTTGCGCCCCATGTAGAAGCGGAACATCTGGCGCGCGAAACACTGCTTGAACATCGCGGAATTGGTCAACACCTTCAGCGCTTCGACCGGTGTTGTGGTTTTCGCGGGCGGCTCGTCGAGAAAATCGATCTCCATGCTGCTGTCGACCGGCGCGCCGTTGTCGGTCGTCCGCCACCGGCCGAGCGCGTCATAGCTTTCCTGGAAGAAGGCGAAGGGATCGATGATCTTGTGGCAGCCGATACAGGCCTTGCCCCCGGTCGCGTCTTCGATCTTCTGGCGTTCCGTGACAGCCTTGCTTTCGTTGTAGATCGTGATGTCGAGCCCTTGCGGTGGCGGCTCCATCTCCATGCACATGACTTTGCGTACCCAGAACACGCCGCGCTTGATCGGCCGCGTATCCGTCGGGCCGGAATGCGAGGCGATCAGCGCCGGCTGCGAGAAGATGCCGTAGCGTTGGCTCGGATCAAGCTGGACCGGCTTGGTGCCTGCCGCATCGGCCGCCTTGGTCGACCCGTAGATTGGTTCCAGCGTTTTCGATACGAATGACTGGCTCGATTGCGTGATGTCGGTCAGCTTTGGCACGGGTTTGGCCAACTGCGCCCGGAGAAACCGATCGGTCTCGTCGAGCATCGCGGCTGTCAGCTTGGCATCGAAGGCCGGAAATGCCTTCTGCGAGATCGTGAACTCGTTCGGCTCCTTGATTTCGAGCCAAGCCTTGAAGAAGCGAACCAGCTTCTCGCGGGCATCCTTCGAGGCGACGATCTCCTGGACCGTGCGTGCGGCATCGGCGGGTGTTTGAAGGTAGGCGAGGGCGTTGTTGGAATCGAACTTCAGCTTCTCAGGCGGACTATCGGCGAAGATATACGTCAGTGCTTCCAGATCCTGACCGGGTACGGGACGGCCGCGGCGCACATCCACCTGCTCCTTGCGGAACAGAAAATAGGGCGATGCGAGCACGCGTTCCACGAGATCGGCCGTTGCCTGGGCGTGGCCGGCACTTGTGACGCCGCTGGCGTAGGCAGTCGCCATCTCGTCGACCTTGGCGCCCCTGAGATCGCCGCGCATAGCCTTGAGAATGAACGCTCGCGCCTTGTCCTTCAGGCATTCGGGATCGTTCGCAGTGCCGCAATCGATCACGCCTGCCGGTTTGGCGCGGACGCGCTCTGCGATGGCCTTGATCCAGCCTGAGAGCGGGCCGATGTTGGCGGCATTGAAGCTCAGTAATTCCGCGTATTCGTAGTTCGTCTGCAGGGGATCGCGCGCCATCACCTCCTTGACGGATTTCGTGTAAAAGCCCGGCAGCAGAAACGCCACCGTGATATCGATCTGATCGCGCGTCAGCCGGAAAATGCGCTTCGGCGCGACGTCGGCGTCGTCGCTGGGAAAATACTTGCGCGCGACGGCATTGACGTCCGGCTCGGCGGCGCCAGCGGCTATTCCTCCCGCCCCGCCTGCACCGACGGCCAATCCCAAGCCAATGGCCATTGCCATCGCTGAAGCGGTCGCCTGGAACCAGCATTTATGGATCAGCTTTGGGCGCATCGTCGTCACCACACCCTCGAATGATCGCCGCAAACAATCACCTTCAAACAATCGGGCCTTTGCAGAGGCTGGCAAGGCCGAATGTGTTCGTTTCGACACCGGCTGCGTTGAGGCAGGAGATGTGCACGTCGTTGTTATTGCGGCCCTTGGCATCCACGATCTGGCCAGTCTTGAAGCGGCCGCCGCCTTGGCCCGCCAGGATGAACGGGATGTTAGTCAGGTAATGGCCGCTGGAGCTGTTGCTCCAGCATTCCATGCCGAGAAATACCGAGCTGTTGTGCAAGGCCGTCTTGCCGCCGCCGTCGTCGATGGACTTCAACGCGGTCAGCAGACCCGCGAACTTTTCGGAATAGTACGTGTCGATTTTGACGAGGCTGTCGACGTCGCCGTTGTGCTCGAGCGTGTGATGCGCCTTGTGGATGCCCTTGCTCGGCCAGATCTGGCCGCTGGAGGCCCCCGAGAGCGTGAAGGCGGCCACGCGCGTCAAATCGGTTTCGAACGCAAATTTGATCAGACTGATCATCTGGTCGTGCACCGGTGACAGGTCGTCGAGATTCTTCTTGTTGGCGCCGTTGGCAGTCGGCCGGCTTGGGGCTGCGCACTGGCGGCCTTTGGCGCTGGCGCTGCTTTGCGGCGCCTCCACCCGCTTTTGCGCGGATTTCTGCGTCTGGCTCCAATTTTCCTTGAGGCCATCGAGCTTGCGTGCGTGCTCGCTGTCCATGCCGAAGCGCCGCTTGGCATCGTCAAGATCCGACAGCATGGAATCGATCACGCTGGTTCGATTGGTCAGCGCTGCGCCCATCTTAACCTTGTCGCCGCTCGGCTGATTCGAGGCGACACCGCACGATGTACTGGCGGCGCGCATCAGCGTGTCAAATACCTGTCCTGCGTCCTGCATCGGCTCGATGGCGTTGCCGTAACGCGTATCGCCGGCCATGCGGTTGCGGAACGAGATATAGCGGTTGCCGACACCGACGTTGTCGGCATCGGAATGGGCGCCACCACCGACGTGGAGGCTGGCAATCGGCACGTCCTTCAGGTCGGCGCGGGATTTGTAGTGGTTGGCAATACGGATATCGATCGATTCGTTGTCCGTGTAAGCGTAGTAGGCGTCGTTCTTGGAATACTTGTAGCGATTGCCTGTGGTGCAGCCATAGACGCCGGCGGCATGCTCCTCCTGGTAGCCATCGGCCTTCGGGCTGCCGCCGTGGATATTCATGCCCTTGAACAGGATCAGGTCGGACGCGTGCGACTGTAGCGGCGCAATCGGTGTGCCCGCGAGATTGGTCAGCGAACTCGGATTGGTCTTGCTCGGATAGAACGAGCCGCCTTTGAAGAACATGACGTAGCGCGGTGCGGTCGCGAGCGGCGTTTCCGCGGCGTACGCCATGCTGCGCAGTACCGGATGCAGCAGCAAAGCGGAAAGGCCATACGTCTTGATCAAGTCGCGGCGCGACAATAACTCACTGGGACGACCCATCGGACACGCAACTCCTGAACACCACGCCCTCGACACCGCGCTTTGACCAACGCGGCGCAACCGGCAGTCCCATCGATCCAAGCCTGAACAGCCCGGCCACGGTTTCATGCCACCAGAAATCACGTCAAATGGGCGCAATGCAGGCGGTCACGAGCCGGCTTTGTGGCCATTTCACCAACCCGAACCGCAGTCACCGCCGCGCCGACTTAATCCTGGTGTTTTCATTCTTGTTAAAATTGGTAAACCGCCGGTAAAGATGCCGCTCCGGTCACGATGCGGGCGGTGACGGCGGCAGGCCCGAAGACGTTCGCGGCTCGGCTTGTGAGGGGGACATCGGGGCATGGGTGACGTCCTGGACGTACGACCTGAGGCGGCCTCGGCCGCGCGCAATTGGCCATTCCTTGCCCGATTCATCGCCCGTGAAGCCCGGCTCGGGACCTGGGCTACCCAACGGCGGGCTACGCACGTTCTCTACGAATTCGCACGCTTCGGCGTGAAGCAGGCCTGGGCGTGCCTGTTCGCAGCCCTCATGCTGGGGCTCATCATGGGGACATATCTCTGGTACCCGAAAGGCGCGTGGTTTGCCCGCTACGATTTCCTGGTTATTGCCGCGGTTCTGATCCAGGCGCTGATGCTGGCGTTCAAACTTGAGACATGGGAGGAGGCGCGCGTCATCCTGCTGTTTCACATCGTCGGCACTGCGATGGAGATCTTCAAGACTTCGGCCGGGTCCTGGATTTACCCGGAACCGAGTCTGCTGCGGATCGGCGGCGTGCCGCTGTTCACCGGCTTCATGTATGCCGCGATCGGCTCGTTCATGGCGCGCTGCTGGCGGCTCTTCGATTTCCGGTTTACCCGGCATCCGCCGCTGTGGGCTCTTGGCGCGCTTTCACTTGCCATCTACGTGAATTTTTTCTCGCACCATTACATTACCGATATTCGACCGATCCTGTTTGCAGCCGCTGCCGTTCTGCTTGGACCGTGCATCATTCATTATAAAATCTGGCATGTGCATCGTCCTATGCCGATGCTGCTGGCGGCGCTGTTGACGGCGCTATTCATTTGGGTTGCGGAGAACATCGGTACATTCACGGCCGCTTGGATTTATCCACATCAGAAACACGGCTGGACGCTCGTCTCATTCGGCAAGCTTGGGGCATGGTTCCTGCTGATGATCTTGAGCTATACGCTGGTCGCGGCCGTCAGCGGCATCAAACGACTGCCTGTCGAAACGGACGAACGGACCCCCGGGCAATCGGAAGTGAGCCCAGCGGAATAGGCATGGCAGTCACAGCCGATACAGTTCGGCTCGAGGCCTCAGAGGATCAGGCCGCGTTGGCGCGATTGGCTAATGGCGTCCACGCCTGGAAGCCGAAATCGTTGCACAGGTAGGTCACGCCCCTTTGTCCCCAGAAGCGCAGGTTGAGCACGCCCATGGACTGCTCGGCGACCCAGCCCTTGTCGCTGGTGTGCCGTTCCAGCGTCCAGTGCCACGGCTCGCCGCCGATCGTATCGACGCGCAGCCGAACGTCGCCATGCATGGCTTGCTCAAAGAGCTCCATCGCCCTGTGGTCGTTGCGCGCAAAATCTAGTGACCAGCGGTCGAAGCGCAAGCGGCACTTCCGGTCATCGAAGGTGACGCAAATGTCGAAGCCTTGCTGGCAGTTCTCACTTTGGGGTCGTGGCGCCGGGATACGCATGCTGGCGATCCCACGAACAAGCTCAGCCCGCGGGCATGCGGACACAACCTGCTCGACATGCGAGAAAAACTGACGGCTATCGATTGCGAGCATCGGTATTTTCAACACATCCAGATGTGTTGCCCTTGCTGCTGAACGCGCACCAATCCGGTGAAATTCGTGTCGGTGAAGTCCGTTTTTTTGCCGCTACCGTCGTTAACCCAGTACCTCGGCAGCAGTCAACAGTGTATGCGGCAAAGCTCAACCGATTGTTGCAGACGGCATTCAATTTATACTCAACTTGCAATTGCCATCCATTCCCAGTCGATCGGCTCGTCAGGCCGGTTTACATATTTCGATCAAGCTTCGACATTCCCACGTCACGCCGGCTTTCCGGCATTGGTAACGCTCGTTGCTGAACGTATCGGCCGGGACTGGCCAGTTACCCGTCGCCTGCGCGACACGCTCCCAAGCCTGCAGCTTGGCAAGGCGCTCTGTTGGCGCCGATCCCACACCTTTCGCTTGGCGGCACCGACCGCGCCGGGTGGTATCGTCCCGAACCTTTTCAATGCGCACGGTTTCAATCCGCTCAGTTTCGACGCCCAAAGCTTCGGCTTGCGCCGTGCCTGATTGTACCGAGCCGTGCGCAGCGAGGGGCCCGGCCTGAACTGAGGCGTTCAAGCCAATCGCCAGGACTCCCCCGATAAAACTTAGACTGGCACCGATCCAGCGGTCGCGCATTTGCACCTCCCGGCACCAAGCTTCCCCCGAAGCAGTGCCGTCCTGTGAGCCTCGCGGACAATGCCCCCCATCCACAAGGGGGTTATCCCGCACCGCACAACCGATCGCCAGTGCAGTGCAACCATCTCGCTGCAAGGCGGGTGACATGGACGCCCGGCCGCATTAGTTTGCCAAAAAATCGACAATTCGCGGGTCAAGACAGTGCAAAAATCCATCGGCATCATTGGGGCAGGCGCGGCAGGAATTTGCGGCGCCAAGCACATGTTGGAGACCGGGGCCGAGGTTACCGTCTATGAGATCGGTAGCAATGTTGGTGGCATGTGGGTCTATCAGAACGACAATGGCCGCTCGTCCGCCTACCGGACGTTGCACATCAATACGGCCAAGAACCTGACGAATTTTTCGGATTTGCGCTTCGACCAGTCCGTGCCGCCGTTCCCGTCGCACTGGGACATGGCCAAGTACCTGAAGGACTATGCCGACCATTTCGATGTCACGCCGCGCATTCGCTTCAATACGAAAGTGACGAAGGTCGTGCCCGCTGCCGGCTACACGGCGGAAAAGCCGCGTTGGCAGGTGGAAACAGCTGCCGGTGACATTACAGAGCACGATACGATCATCGTCGCGACCGGGCATTTGACGAACCCGCTCGAGGTGCCCGCCTTCCGCGACGGTTTCAAAGGCGAGTATCTGCACTCGCACTATTACCGGGAGCCTGCGCCCTACGTTGGCAAGAAGGTCTGTGTTGTCGGCGTCGGCAATAGCGCGCTCGATATCGCGAGCGACCTTGCGATGACGTCGGCCCGCACCGTTCTGGTCGCGCGCTCCAACGCCCTGATCATCCCGAAACTTGCCTTCGGCCGGCCGTTCTGGGACACGATCAAGCCGTTCTATAAGCCGTGGGTCCCGACTTGGCTGCGCACAAAAGTGCTCAAGTCACTGGTCTATGTCATCCAGGGGGACATGGGGAAACTTGGCTTCCCGCCGACCGCGAAAAAGGTGCATGCGACGTCGAACGCCAACATCGTCAATCATATCCACTACAAACGCGTTCTGGTCCGTCAGGGCATCGACAAGATCGACGGCCGCAACATCACGTTCAACGACGGAAGCACGGAAGAGTTCGATACCCTGATCGCCGCCACTGGCTATCTCATCGACATCGATTTTATGGACAAGGCCGTGATCGAGCCGAAGGACAACGGCCTCGATCTTTACATGCGCATCGTCCCCCCGGACTGGTCTGGTCTTTATTTCCTGGCCTTCTTCAATTCGGATACGGCGCTGAACTGGATCTGCGAGGCGCAGATCCGCTGGATTCGCGAGTTTGAGCTTGGCCGCGCCAAGTTGCCGTCGAAACAAGAGATGCAGATGGAGATCGAGGCACGCAAAGCCTTGGTTCGGAAACACTTCAAGGATACGCCGCGGCACAACATCGAGGTCGAGCATCTGCCCTATTTCGCGGATCTTCGCCGCAGTATGCGCGAGGCGCACAACCGCAGCGGACAGCCGGCCATCGATATCGGCATCGCCGCTGAAAACAAGCTACCGCCGCGTGCGACACCCGTCCGGCAGGCGGCAGAGTAGGACGGAAGAGCCGTAAGCCCCCTCAGCCCGTCGGCCGAACGCTCAATCGCGACCGTAACCAGAGGGCCAGCAGCGGCAGCAGAACGGCTGAGATCACATAGATTGGGCGGGCGCCGAACCGGTCCATCATAGGGGCGGCCATGGCTACGCCCATCGACTGGCCCATAAACAGCGCGAACGCAAAGATCGAGACGCTGAGGCCGCGCGCTTCCGGGGCCATCTGCGTGGCGTTGGTCTGCAAGGTGTTGTGGATCATGTAGAAGCCGAGGCCCAGCAGCATCATGATGGGCGGCACGAAGGCGACACCGGGCACAGCGGCGAGGCAGAGATACGCCAGCGCCAACAACCCGCCGCCGCCAATGATCAGCCCGCGCTCGCCAAGCCGGCCGATGAGATGCCGTGCACTCAAGGAATAGGCGATCGCACCGGTGCCGTAGGTGCACATGACCAGCCCGACTGATGTGAAACTCAGGCCGAACCTGGTGTGCAAATCGGCGCCGATATAGGCAAAAGCGCCGTACATGGCGAAGGCTTCGACAAACACCGCGATCAGCAGCACGCGCACCCATGGTCGCCGCGCAATCGCCAGCGTTCCCGTAACCACTGTTTCGAGACGGAGTGTCGAGGTCGCGCCCGGCGGCTGCGCGCCGGGATTTGTGCGCAGTTCCCAGAGCATCGCGAGGCCTGCCACACAGTGTACGGCGCCGACGATCAGGAACACGCGCGGCCAACCGTACCGGTCGCCGATGAGGCCACCGAAGGCCTGGCCGAGCACGATCCCAGACATCTGCGCCGACAAAAAGCGGGCGAGTACCGCCTGCCGCCGCTCGAAGGGCACGGCGTCGCCGATCCAGGCAAACGCGAGCGGTATGGCGGCAGCGGCAAAGGCGCCGGCCATGAAGCGCGCGCCGGTCAATGCGGCCAGCGTCGGCATGAACGCGCTGAACGCCGTGGCGATGCCGGCGAGTATCGTCGTCACCGCGACGACCAGATATTTGCCGTAACGGTCGCCGACGGGCCCGAACAGCAATTGCGTCAGGCCATAGCCGACGGCGAACGTCGTGATGATCAGGGATGCCGAGCCAACGCTGACGGAAAAGCTCTGCGCGATCTGCGGCAGCAGCGGGTCGCAGGCGCGGATATTGATCGAGCTGGAAAAGGCCGCGGTCGACAGTAGGATGATCGCCCGTTTCGGGATGCCGCTTCGCACCTCGCCGGCGACGGCGGTTTCGCGGCTATCATGCGGGCGCACACGTTTCTCCGGCATTGCAACTTAACTGCGATGCCGCGTCGTGCCGCATAAGTGCTACTCAAGCAATGGCTTTCTTGGCGCGCAGGGCTGCTATGTCGGCAGCCGAGTAGCCGAAATCGCCTAGGATCTTGGCCGTGTGCTCGCCCGTCAGGGGGGCCCGATGGCGAACACCTCCCGGCGTGTCCGTCATCTTGATGGCGGTATTGGCGATGGTCAGCGGGTGCTCCGGCACGCCTGGGAGTTCGACGGTCGCAAGCATGCCGCGCGCGGCCGTGTGCCGATCGGCGAAGATCTCGTCCACCTGCAGCACGGGGCCGAACGGAATTTTGCCGCCGAGAACGGTTGCGATCTCTGCCTTGGTGCGGGCTCGCGTCCACGCGGTGATAGTGCCTTCCACATCGGCGCGGCGCTTCAGACGTTCAGGCGTCGTCGCATACCTGATATCGTCGGCCATCTCGCCAACGCCGATCGTGCGCGCCAGCAGCTTCCAGAAATCGTCATGCGGGCAGCCGATCGCGACCCAGCCGTCGTTCGCCTGGAACAGCCCATAGGGGCAGAGCAACGGGTGGCTGTTGCCTTCCGGTCCCGGCACCGTGCCGTCGATGCCGTGCTGGAAGACGATGCGCTCGCAGAGCGCCAGGACGCCATCGACCATGGCAACGTCCACGAACTGGCCGCGACCGGTGCCGCGCGCGCGATAGAGGGCCGATACCAACCCGAACGCGCACTGCATGGCTGGTACGATGTCGCCGACTCCTGGGCCGATCTTGGTGGGCTGGCCGCCGGGTTCCGTGCTGGTGATGCCCATGATGCCGCCCATGGCCTGCGCCACCACGTCATACGCGGGCCATTCGCCGTAGGGGCTCTTGCCCGTGCGTACGTCACCGAAGCCGCGGATGGCGCCGTAGACGAGGCGTGGATTGATCTCGGCTAGCGTCTCGTAGCCAAGCCCGAGCCGCTCCATCACGCCGGCGCGGAAATTCTCGATCACGATATCGGCTGAGGCTGCGAGGCGGCGGATCACGTCGCGTCCGGCTTCAGACTTGAGATCGACGACAAGGGATTCCTTGTTGCGGTTGGTCGAAGCGAAATAACCGCCGTAACCGCCCGCCTCCATGCGCAATTGGCCCTCGCGGAATGGCCCGAACTTACGCGTCTGGTCGCCGCCCGGCGGCTCGATCTTGATAACGCGGGCGCCCTGGTCCGCCAGCATCATCGCCGCGAACGGTCCCGACAACATCTGGGTCAGGTCGATGACGACGACACCGTCGAGAGCCCCAGTGGTGGTGTTGGAGTGAGGCATGGATGGGGGTGCCGGGAGTTCAAAGGGGTCAGATGGTCAGTCGTGAGTGGTCAGCGCTGAGCGGTCAGTGGTGAGCGGTTTGAGCCAATGTCGGGTCTCGCAGAGTGCAGGGCTCGACCCGACTTAGGCATGCTGGCGCTTCACGCCACCGCCTCCATAAGCGCTTTCAGGTTCGGCAAGTCTTCGAAGCGGTTGATGAGGGTGATTGCGGCCTTAGTGCGGGCGCGGCCGATCACCGGCTCGGCCAGCGCATGGAACTTGGCCTCGAGCTTCTCACCCTGCAGCGCCACGTCCTTGGCCGGCACACCAACGTTGTGATCGATTTCGATCGTGCGCCCGTCCTTCAGCTCGATGGCGACACTGGCGCCGTGGCGATGGCGTTGCGGGTTGGGACTCGTATCGAGTTTGATGCGCTGGCGAAGCGCAACGAAACGATCGTCATGGGCGTTGGCGTCCGAGTAGGTGCCGAGGGCTGCAGTATCCTCTCCGGCGAGCGCCATGCCTGAGAGGTGGCGGATCGCGAACTTGATCTCGAGGCCCGACTTCGGATCGGCGATATCGCAGACCTTGAGATGACCAGGATCGACGCGCAGCGTCATTGCTTTCATGTCGTCGGCGCCGATGTTGTGCTGGCGCTTCAGTTCGCGAATAGCCTCGATCGAGGAATGCGTCAGGTAGCAGGCGGCGTGATACTTGAAGAGGTTGGACTCCACAGCCATCGGCGCTTTCGCGTCGGGCCGGACGGGGGCGGCCTTGAAGCCGGGCACCTGCGTCGCCACAAATCCCTGCGGCGCTTCGATCGCGTCGCCGCGCGCCGTGAAATCACGCGCCGCCAAACGTGCGGCCATCAGGCCGTTCTGGGCAGCTTTGCCGGCATGGAACGGCTTTGTCATGGTGCCGAAGTTGATCTTCAATCCGGACGCCTGCGATGCCGCGATGCCGAGGGCTATTGCGGTCTTATCGGCATCGAGGCCCAGCAACTTGGCTGCACCGGCGGCGGCGCCGAACGTGCCGTAAGTGCCGGTGGCGTGAAAGCCCAGGTCATAGTGCTTGTCGCCCGCCATTTCGCCCAACCGGCATTCGACCTCGTAGCCCGCAATAAAGGCCGTCAGCGTATCGCGGCCGCTCTTGCCCATGGCCTCGCCGACGGCCAGCACCGCTGCTGCAACTTGCGCCGAGGGATGCCCGCCCATCAGCTGGTTGACGTCGTCGTAGTCGAGCGCGTGCGAGAGCGCGCCGTTGACCAGCGCTGCGTCGTGGATCGAGGCCTTGGCGGCGCGCGCGATCAACGTGCAGGCGCTGCCGGCGCCGGAGCGGAATTCCTCGGCGAGGATATCGGCCAGCGGCTCTTTAGCGCCAGCGATGGTGCACGCGAACCAATCAAGCAGGGCATGCTTCGCCCAGGTATCGGCGGCCGTCGTCGCGGCTTTCGGACTGTAGGCGGCGGACCAGCTGGCAAGGCCCTTGGTGACTTCCGTGGAGGTGGCTGCGGAGGTGGCTGCGGTGGCGGTCATGCAAGCGGTTCCTCTTGATCGAAGGGTGTGCGGCTGCCGGTTCTCAGCGTTGAGGCGGAGCATAGGCGGTATTTGCCGCCCCCTGCAATCCAGGCGTTGCAATCGGCCGATCCCTCCCATTACATCTTGACCGGCTTCAACTCGCCTGATGCCGCAATTTCTTCGGCTACCAGAACCTTTTCCGGTGCCTCCGCCTCGTCGATGGTTTCCTGGTCGAGATGGCGGTGCATCCGTGCCACATCCAGCGCGCCTTCCCATTTCGAAACGACTAACGTCGCGATGCCGTTGCCGATGAGGTTGGTCAAGGCGCGTGCCTCCGACATGAACCTGTCGACGCCCAGAATAAGCGCGATCGACGCCACCGGTATTGTGCCGACGCTCGCCAAAGTCGCGGCCAGGACGATGAATCCAGACCCGGTAACGCCGGCAGCCCCCTTCGACGTCAGCAGCAGAATGCCCAGGATGCCGATCTGCTGGACAAGCGTGAGGTCGGTATTGGTGGCCTGCGCCAGGAAGAGAGCGGCCATTGTCAGGTAGATGCAGGTGCCGTCGAGATTGAAAGAATATCCGGTCGGGATGACGAGGCCGACGACCGACTTTTCGCAACCGAGGTTCTCCATCTTGGCGATCATGCGTGGCAGTACCGATTCCGACGACGAGGTGCCCAGAACGATCAACAGCTCTTCCTTGATGTAGCGGATGAACTTGAAGATGTTGGCGCCCGCCAGCCAGCCGAAGAAACCAAGCACGACAAAAATGAAGATCAGGCACGTCGCGTAGAAGGCGATCATCAGTTTCGCGAGCGAGAGCAACGTCGCGACGCCATACTTGCCGATGGTGAAGGCCATGGCGCCGAAGGCCCCGATCGGCGCCACCTTCATAATGATGCCGACGACGCCGAAGCAAGCGTGGCTCGCCTGATCGATGACACCGAGCAGAACCTTGCCGCGTTCGCCGAGCCCCTGTAGCCCGAAAGCAAACAGGATGGCGAAAAACAGGACCTGCAGAATTTCGCCTTGCGCGAACGCACCGACGACGGTGTTCGGCACGATATCCATCAGGAACTGGAGCGTGCTCTGTTCCTTCGATTTGGCGACGAAACCAGCAATGGCCTTCGTGTCGATCGCCTTTGGATCGATATTCATGCCGGCGCCGGGTTGCAACACGTTGGAAACGACCAGTCCGATAATGAGCGCGAGCGTCGTCACCAGCTCGAAATAGGCCAGAGATTTCAGCCCGACGCGACCCACCTTCTTCATGTCCTGCATGCTGGCGATGCCATGCACGACGGTGCAGAAGATGATGGGGGCGATGATCATCTTGATCATCTTGATGAAGATGTCGCCGAGCGGCTTCATCTGTTCGCCGAGGGCTGGATAGAAATGCCCGAGCAGGACGCCGCAGAGGATCGCGGTTAGAACCTGCACATAAAGGCTTCTGTAAAATGGCTTTCGGCTTGCTGCCGAAGCCATGGCCGTCGATGCCGTTGCCATAAGTTCCCCCGCGTTTTCTAAGGCCCGGCCGATCATGCAGCCGGATGGACAAGGGCATATTTTAACGTGGACGCGGACGCTGGGCCAGTAACTTCGCCAGAATTTCGTGATGATTTCGACGTTCAACGATATTGCGAAGGTCTGGCACCATTGCACTGCAACATCGGCGCGTCACTCGGCCGCCTGCTGACGCCGTGCAAACCCGGCAGCCGTACAAAAGCCGAGCACGAGCATGATGAGCGCGGAGATTTCGATCGTTGCCGTCGCGCCAAGGCCGGCTAGGCCATGCCGATAAAGAACCGGGCCCATGGCTTGGCCTAAGAAAAAGCAGAAGGCGTGCAACGCCATCGAAGCGCCGCGGGCCTCCGGCGCAAGCTCGGTCACCTGCGTCTGGATCGAGTTGTGGATCATGTAGAAGCCGAAGCCGACCAGTATGAAGGCCGCGAATTTGGGCGGCCAGGCATGGAACAGCGCCAGCGCTGCGAGGCCCAAACAACAGACGATACCGCCCAGCCGGATCAGCGTGAAGATGCTGATGTGGCGCAGCATGGCCTTGACCGTCAGAGTATAGAGGATGCCGCCCGCCGCCATGCCTGAAATGATGAAGCCAGCCTCGCGAATGCTGCCGGTACCGTCGGCCTCCAGCATGACCGCCAGGAATGGCAGGATGCCGAAAATCGCCATGCCCTCGACGAACACGGCCATGAAGCAGACGATCGCGCGCGGATTGGCGAAGACGACGCCGTAGTTGCCGATCACGCGCTCCATCGTAAACGGTTTGCGTTGCGCATGCGGTAGGGGTTTCAAGCCGCGCCAGCATGTCGCCAGGGCCACAAGACTGGCGATGCTGATCACGCCCAACACAACCCGCCAGCTCGTGGCGCTGGCGATCAGGCCCGACCCGATGGCGCCGGCCAATTGGCCGACGAGAATGGCGGACAGGATCCGCGATAGCGCCACTTGGCGGTCCTGCATGCCGAAGCGATCGCCGACCATGGCGAAGCACAGCGGCACGATGCCGCCGGCCGCAAATCCACTGAGCACCCGGGCTGCGAACAAGAAGTCGATCGACGGTGCCAACGCCGACGCAATGGAGCCAACCGTCAACAACGCCAGACAGATCTTGATCGTCCGCGCCTTGCCGAACGCATCGCCTGCTGGTCCAAGGATCGGTTGCCCGAGCGCGCATGGGAAGGCGAACGCCGAGGCGAGCAAGGCGACCGTGCCGGCGTCGCTCGCGAGATCACGGGCGAGTTGCGGCACCAACGGGTCGAGCGCGCGGACGGCGAGCGAACTGGCGAAGCCCGCCAGTGAGAGCAAGATCAGCAGCGGCATGAGCAGGGCATTTCCTGGTTGGTGCGATGGCGAATCGGCGCAACGGGGAAAAGCGCCAGCGCGCCGGCCGCGCCATCAACCGACGATCGATTTCCGGCCCATGGGGGGATGCCGGGCCCAGATCAGCCCGGGCGTCGCGGGGTGGCCCTTGGCGACCAGTCCATCGGCGAATTTCTCGTCGGCCGCTGTGAACGTGTACTTGAACGCGCCGATGTAGGCCGCCCACTGTTCCGCCGTCCTTGGCCCGGCGATAACGCTCGAAACGGTGCGATTGTTGAGTACCCAGAGCACCGCGAAGTCTGCCGGAGTCATGCCGCGCCCGGCCACATAGCCGCGGATTTTTTCGACGGCCGCGAACACCTGCGGGCTGAAATCGCGGGTCAGAATGCTGGCGTCGCCGCGCGCGGCGCGGCTGTCGTTCGGCGGCGGGGCGCCCTCGCGGTATTTGCCCGACAATGCGCCACGAGCCAGCGGCGAGAACGGCGCGACGCCGATGCCGTAGTGGGCGCACGCCGGCAGGTAATCATTTTCGGCCATGCGCATTGCGATATTGTACATCGGTTGCGCAATGACGGGGCGCGGTGTGCCGGTTTGCTCGCAGAGCCGGATGATCTCACCGATTTCCCAGCCGTAGTGATTGGAAAAGCCCCAGTAGCTGGCTTTTCCGGACGCGATGATATCGCGCATCGCCTCGATGCTCTCGAGCAGCGGCGTCTCGCGGTCGCGGTGGTGCATGTAGTAGATGTCGACATAGTCGATGCCGAGCCGCTGCAGGCTTTCGTCGATGGCCTGCAACATCCATTTGCGCGACAGGCCCTGCTTGCGGTGCACCGGGCCGTCCTGTTGACCGACCTTGGTCGCCAGCACCCAGTCCGCACGATCCTTTTCGATGAGCTTGCCGACCATCTTTTCCGAGGCGCCCTTGTTGTAGGCGTCTGCCGTGTCGATGAAATTGACCTTGGCCTCGCGCGCCAGATCGATAACCTGGGCTGCGGTTGCCTCGTCCATGCGGTCGCCGAAATCCATGGTGCCGAGACAGAGCCGCGAGACGCGCAGGCCACTAGCCCCAAGGGTCGTGTAGTCCATGTCGTGGCCTCTCTGGTGCCGAAGTGCGGGCGGGGTCTCTGTCGTGCATGGTACTGCTGGGGACTACCCTTGGCCAGCCGTGCCCGGTGCATACAGAGGCACCCTGACATGCACGCCTAGCTGGAATCGCCGATCCATCGTAGGTCATCGGCTCCGGCCACGCTCGGTCAAAATGATGGTGCGCGATTTTGCAGGATTGAAAACATGAGTGATCAAAACGCAGGTGCAGCTGCCGCCGACCGCCGTTTCAGCGGGGCTCAGCTCGCCACATTCATCACTGCTGCCTATGACGCGGCCGGATTGCCATCAGGTGACGCGGCGCGGGCGGCCAGGCTGATGATCGAGGCCGATCTGATCGGGGCCGACGCGCACGGCATTTTCCGCCTGCCGCAGTATATCGAGCGCATCGAGGCGGGCGGGCTCAATCCGAAGCCTGACATCAAGGTGACACGCACGGCGCCGGCCACGGCGCGCGTCGACGGCGACAACGGGCTTGGCCATCTGGTCATGCAGAAAGCCGCGGACACGGCCATCACACTTGCTCGGGATACCGGCGTTGCCTGGGTCGGCATCCGCGGCTCGAACCATGCGGGTGCGGCCTCGGTTTATGCCGCGCTCCCCATGGCTGCCGGTATGATCGGCATCTATTCGGCCGTCGCCAGCGCCAACCACATGGCGCCCTGGGGCGGCACCGACCTGTTGCTCGGCACCAATCCGTTGGCGGTCGCTTTGCCGCTTGGCCCTGGCATCGATCCCGTCGTCATCGACATGGCGACCACGGTCGTTTCCTACGGCACGGTGAAGAATTACGCGCTGACGGGCCGCGCCATGCCGGAGGGCTGGATGATCGACCGCACGACCGGCGTGCCAGTCAAGGATGCTGCCAACGGTTCTAACGGCGTGCTGCTGCCGATCGGCGGCTACAAGGGCGCGGGGTTGGCGTTGGTTCTGGGCCTGCTGGCTGGTGCGCTCAATGGGGCGGCCGTTGGCGCTGATGTCGTCGATTTCAACGCCGACAACAAAACCGTCACCAACACCGGCCAATTCATCGTCGCGCTCGATATCGCGCGGTTCATCGATCCGGCACAGTTCGCGGCGGAAACGCAGCGGCACCTGGAGGAGTTGCGCCGGTCGGCGCGGTTGCCGGGGTTCGAGCGAATCCGCCTGCCCGGCGACGACCGGGCTGTGCGCCGCCGCGATCGTGCCAGCAACGGTGTGCCACTGTCGCCGCAGGTGCAAGCGCGCCTTGCGGTGCTGGCGAAGCGGCTCGGAATCCCGCGGCTGGGGTAACATCAACGGCCCAAGAAAAAGGCCGCCCCGGTTTCCCGGAGCGGCTTTTTTCTGCGTAGCCGTATCCACGCGCCGGTTGCTGGT
>JANXRM010000471.1 GCA_025353015.1 Hyphomicrobiales bacterium | reverse complement strand
CCATCGCCAAGAAAGCCGCCGTCGACATGGCGACCCGGTGCCTGCCGGAGTGCCTGCAGGTTTTGGGGGCCAATGGCCTGCGGTCGGAGTACCCGATCGCACGTCATATCCTCGCCGCCAGGATCGCAGCCTTTGTCGATGGCACGACAGAAATCCAGAGGGATCGGATCGGCCGCCTCGTGACGAACGCATGATTTGCCCCGCCGGCAGCGGTGCAGGGCGGTTGAGCGCCCAAACGAGGCCTGACAACCCAACGCGCTACGGCGTGGCCCGGCATAGACCACCACGTGTTGTGGATTGTCTCTGCACTCACACCACGGAGATCGCCCCATGATCAGCACCGAGCATGCCCGCACGATGGCCCGCTACAATCAATGGCAGAACGTTTCGCTCTATGCGGCGGCAGATACTTTGTCGGATGCGGAACGGCGGCAGGATCGCGGTGCCTTCTTCGGTTCCATCCAAGGGACGTTGTCGCATCTCTTGTGGGGCGACCGGCAGTGGATGAGCCGCTTTTCGCCTGGCATCGAGAAGCCTCACGGCAGCGGCAAGGAGAGCCCCGGCCTTTATGCCGATTGGCAGGATTTAAAGCGTCAGCGCGTCGCCTTCGATCGAACGATCATCGATTGGACGGATAAGCTCGACCCGGCGTGGATGTATGGCAACCTCACCTGGTACTCGGGGTTGGCGAAACGGGACGTGGTGAAACCACAATGGTTCCTGCTGACCCATTTCTTCAATCACCAGACGCACCACCGCGGTCAGGTGCATGCCATGCTGACGGCGGCGGGCGCCAAGCCCGACGACACCGACCTCATGTTGATGAAAATTTAGGGCTGCTGCCCGATTTCTCGTGCTCGGCAGGGTGCGTGCAACCCATCAATTACCGACCTCTGCGATGTTGATCGCAGGGAGACCGGTCTTGCGCCTACTTCGCCAGGAACTGATGCTTTGGATGGTCATGGCAGTCGGCGCGGTGGCCGCGTTCTGCTTTGTGCCGCCGGAATGGCCGGCAGCTTTGGGCTGGTCGCCCTACCGATTTGCGTTTTGGGCGAGCGTGGTGGTTGCCCTCCTGGCACGTGGCACGCTTTCGACCTGCTGCGATGGCGGCGCTTGGTTCTCGTGGTCTGATGGCAGCGGTGTGGATGGCAGCGGTGTGGATGGCAGTGGTGGTGGCGACGGTGGCGGCGATTGACGACAGCCGCCCGCCGGCGCCCAGCCTTTAATCGATATCCTCGACCTTGGCCGAGCCGCCGCCCTTCATGCGCATGGCTAAGGCCGCTTCGATAAAGGGATCGAGATCGCCCGCGAGTACGCCCGATGTGTCGCTGGTCTGTACGCCGGTGCGCAGGTCCTTCACCATCTGATAGGGCTGCAGCACGTACGAGCGGATCTGATGGCCCCAGCCGATGTCGGTCTTTGCCGCCTGATCGGCCAAGGCTTGCGTCTCGCGCTTTTTCAGCTCGAGCTCGTAGAGTTTTGCCTTCAGCCGCTTCATGCCGATTTCGCGGTTCTGGTGCTGCGAGCGCTGCTCCTGGGCAAAGATGATGATGTTGGTCGGCCTGTGCACGATGCGAACCGCCGATTCAGTCCGGTTCACCGACTGGCCGCCGGCGCCTTGTGAGCGCGTGAAGGAGATGTCGAGATCGGCCGGATTGATCTCGATGTCGATGCTGTCGTCGACGACAGGATAAACCGAGACACTGGTGAACGAGGTATGGCGCCGGGCATTGGAGTCGAACGGTGAAATGCGTACCAACCGGTGCACGCCCGCTTCCGTTTTCGCCCAGCCATAGGCATTCTCGCCTTTGATTTCGAGCGTGGCGCCCTTGATACCGGCTTCGTCGCCGTCGGCGATGTCGATGACATTGACCTTGAAGCCGCGGTCTTCGGCCCAACGCACGTACATGCGCAGCATCATCGAGGCCCAGTCCTGGCTCTCCGTTCCCCCGGCGCCGGCGTGGATTTCGAGATAGGTGTCGTTGGCGTCGGCTTCGCCCGACAGCAGCGCCTCGACCTCGCGGCGGCGCACCTCGGCGACGAGCTTCGTTAAATTTGCTTCGCCTTCGGTGATGCTGGCATCGTCGCTTTCGGCTTCGCCGAGTTCGATCAAGGTTACGGCGTCATCGAGATCGCGTTCGAGCTGCCGGTAGCCCTTTATGGCGCCCTCGAGCTGCTGGCGCTGGCGCATCACCTTCTGCGCCCGCTGCGGATTGCTCCAAAGGTTCGGATCCTCGCTTTGCTGGTTCAGGTCAGCAAGGCGCGGTTCGCAGGTATCCCAGTCAAAGCGACCTCCGAAGCAGGGTCAGGGACTGCTTGATGTCGCCGATGAGCTTCTGGTGCTCGGGGCGCATGGGACTTCTCCGGGGAATCGAGTTTGACGCGGCCAACGGCTCGCCGCGGGTATATGTGGCGCGCACAAGCGTTGCAATTGCAAATTCTTCGCGCCCACGAAGCGAGCCTTCGGCACGCCCGGGGAACCACGATACGCACGGTTATGCCGCCTCAGCGCAGGCCGCCGCCACCTGCAATCGAGCGGTACTCGTCGCGCACGGGGCCGGTTGTGCCTTGGTCGATGTAGCCGATGTTCGAATGCGCGTCGTCGGGCTCCTCGCTCGGCTTGAACACCTCGAGGATTGTATCGGAGTCACCGGGCGATGCCTTGAGGCCGGTTTTTGCATTGACGAGGACGCGTTTCACGCCCGGCGGCTGGCGGAATGGCACGGGCTTCTTGCCGGCCAGCGCCAGCTTCATGAAATTAGCGAAGATCGGGGCTGGGATCTGGCCACCGGTCGCGGCGTGTCCACCCTGCAGCAGCTCTCTGGGCGTGTCGTAGCCGACGAAGACACCGACGACGAGGTCGGGCGTATAGCCGATGAACCACACGTCCTTCGACAGGTTGGTCGTGCCGGTTTTGCCGGCGATGGGAACGTCCGGCACCATCTGCTTGACGACGGTCGCGGTACCACGCTGCACCACACCCTCCAGCATGGAGGTCATCTGATAGGCGGTATGCGGGTCGATGATCTGCTTGCGGTCGTCGGCAACGTTGGGTTCAGCCTGGCCTTTCCAGCTGTCGGCCCGGCACCCCGTGCAGTCCTGCTTGTCATGGGCCCAGACCGACTTGCCCCAGCGATCTTGGATTCGGTCGATCAGCGTCGGTGTGATCTGGCGGCCGCCGTTGGCGAGCATGGCATAGCCACCGGTGATCCGGAGCAACGTCGTCTCGCCGGAGCCGAGCACCATCGCTGGCAGGGGCGCCAGATCGTCGTAGATGCCGAAGCGACGCGAATACTCGACAACGAGCGGCATGCCCAGATCCTGGCCGAGACGGGCCGTCATCTGGTTGCGCGATTTTTCGATGCCCGTGCGGAGTGTGGCGGGACCGAGCGACTTCGACTTATTGTAGTTTTCCGGGGTCCAATCCTCTTTGCCCGGTCCCTGGGCAATCGAGATCGCCTCGTCGAGGACGATGCTGGTCGGCTTGTAGCCATTGTCGATAGCGGCGGCATAGACGAACGGTTTGAACGTCGATCCGGGCTGCCGCTTGGCTTGGGCGGCGCGGTCGAACTGGCTCATGGCGAACGAAAAACCGCCGACGATGGCCAGGACGCGGCCGGTGTGCGGGTCCATGACGACCAGGCCGCCGCCGACTTCCGGCACCTGCATCAGCGACCAGACGGCCCCGGGCTTGTCGGCATTATTCGGGTCTTTCGGCGACACCCAGATGACGTCGCCGACGGCGAGCACGTCAGCGGGGCCAGCCGCCTTTGACGGTTTTTTGTTCGCCCATTTGATCTCGTCGTAGAAAATCTCGACGCCCTGCCGCTCGTCGGGAATGCGGCCGTCGGGGAGTTTGACCGGCCGAAGCCCGACCGTCACTTTGGATCGTTCAACAGCGGTCACAACGCCCATGCGCCAGGGCGCGACATCGTTGGCGATGTCCATCTGTGCCATCGTGACGCCCCAGTCACCCGAAACATCGATCTTCTGCAGAACCCCGCGCCAGCCCTGCGAGCGGTCGAACGATACGAGGCCGTCGATCAGCGCACGGCGGGCATACCGTTGCAACTTCGGATCGAGCGTCGTGCGCACCGACAGGCCGCCGCCGTAAAGCTTCTCCTCGCCGAACTCGGCGATGATGGTACGGCGGACTTCCTCGGCGAAATAGTCGGCGGCATAGATCTGCGTCCCGAACGAGCGGAACCGCACGTCGATCGGCTTGGCTTTGGCGGCAACAGCCACATCTTTCTGGATGTAGTTGTTCTCAACCATCTGATCGAGAATCCAGTTGCGCCGGATAATGGCCTTCTGCCGGGTGCTTTCACTCTTGGTCGGGTGGTAATTGTTGGGGCCCTTCGGCAGCGCCGCGAGGAACGCGCAGTCCTCGATGGAGAGGTTTTCGAGTTCCTTGCCGAAATAGTTGAGCGCAGCGGCAGCGACCCCGTAAGAGCCAATCCCGAAATAGATTTCGTTGAGATACAACTCGAGAATCTTGTCCTTCGAATAGGCGCGCTCGATGCGGATGGCGAGAATCGCCTCACGCAATTTGCGGTCGAAGGTGCGGTCGCTCGACAACAGGAAGTTCTTGGCGACCTGCTGGGTGATGGTCGAGGCGCCCTGGATGCTGCCGCCACCTTTAATCTTGGATTCGACCAGTTTCACCGAGGCGCGGGCAATACCGGTAAAATCCAGCCCGCCGTGCTCGTAGAAGCGCTTGTCCTCGGCCGACAGGAACGCCTGGATCAGCCGCTTCGGGACTGTATTGATTGGCACGAAGATGCGCCGCTCGCGTGCGTATTCGGCAATCAGCGAACCGTCATGGGCATGGATACGCGTCATAACAGGCGGTTCATACTTGGCGAGGCTGTCGGAGCTTGGCAGGTCCTTGGAGGCTTTCCAGAGGAAGAAGCCAGCCACGGCAGATCCAGCAAGGAAAACAACGACGCCTGACGCGAACAGGAAGCCGATAAAATTGACGACCCAGCTCCGCTTGCGCCGCCGTCGGGGGCGGGCTGGCAGCGGCGGGGGCAATGTTGGGGCTCTCATGTGGCCTGCAAGCTCCGATGGATCGCCGGGTCACTAGCCTGATTGCCGGAGGCATGGCAAGTGTTCGGCAAGTGCTGGGCGCGGTTGGCCCATCCCGCAACGTCATTTTCGACGACGTCATTTTCGACGACGTCGACTTCGACTGCGAAATTCTACTGTGCGTGCAGGCAGATGACTGCGCGGCTTCGCGCTCCATCCCTTTCACCGCATCTTCGGGCGCATCATACCACGTAATATGGCAAGAGCACGCCATAGCTTGGCGTTTCCTCGGCCCAATTCCTGAGATAACACCGTTGCTTGGGCATGGGTGTGGCAAAACTGCAAGCCATCTCGCGTCAAGGGCGTTGCGGATGGCGCGCGAAGAAGTCGTCGATCGATCGGGCGACAGCCTCGCCGATGCTGCGT
>JANXRM010000425.1 GCA_025353015.1 Hyphomicrobiales bacterium | reverse complement strand
CATGGGCGGATTGCTGATCATCTTCGCGGTGGTGATGACCACCGTGCTGTGGGGCGACCTGGTCATGTCGAGAACCAACTGGCCGGTGGGCCGCAGGATCTTGCCAACGGTCGTGAGAACCTTCTCATCATCCTGCTTGTTCGAGAAATAACCGAACGAGTTGCCCATGATGGCAACGCAGTCGAAGCTGTTTTCAGCAAGCTTCGGATTGCGCGCATCGCCTTCCTTGAAGGCAACGGGCAGGGACTCGTTCTGCGCCCGCTTCTTGGCAAGGCGAACGAGATAGCGCGAGCGGTCGACGCCCATCACATTCTTGAACCCGCGACGCGCGAGCTCAATGCAGTGCCGGCCTTGGCCGCAGCAGAGATCGAGAATGTGGCTGTGGGACTGTATGGCCGCTGCGGCGACGATGAAGTCGACCTCGCGGCGGGTATTCTCCGAGTTCTCGACGACGTCGCCGTCAGTCTTGACATAGAGCGCGTTGAAGAGTTTGCGCCACCACTCGGCGGGGAGATGTGATTCGAGATCGGCGACAGGACCGAGACAGGAGCGTACGGGTGCTCTCTTCGGCCGCTTCGGCTTCGAAGCCAGTGCCATGATGGACGAAAGTCCTCCTCGAGAGACCAGTCTTGGCGAAGACCTGAATGGTGTGAGTGGCAGCGCAGACTTTGCCTCTGCCGCTCGCGTCACCGCTTCAAGATCACCACCGTTCTGACAGGTCGTGATACGAGACCCCTGTGGTCTCAGCGACACCGACGTTTAGAAGGTTGCCGACGCATGTCAAACGTGTTTTTCGAGAAATCACATTGTCGACACAGGTTTCTTCCGAACCATG
This sequence comes from Hyphomicrobiales bacterium, assembly GCA_025353015.1. GTDB lineage: Bacteria > Pseudomonadota > Alphaproteobacteria > Rhizobiales > Hyphomicrobiaceae. The sequence goes on along the minus strand of JANXRM010000425.1, from coordinate 6,850 downwards.
TCGCACGGCCGCCGGTCATGGGCTCATCCGGCGTCGGAGCACGGCGATGAAAAAGCCGTCCGTCTGATGCCGGTAGGGCGAGAGCAGCAGCGAATCGGTCCGTCCGTCAGCTGACACGGGCAGGGTTCCGCCGAGCGTCCGCTGCCAGGCCTCGGCAAAGGGCTCGATCGAAAAGTCCTGGTTTTCGGCGAGAAAGCGCTCGACCTGCCCGGTGTTCTCGTCGGGTAGGATCGAGCACGTGACATAGACCAACCGGCCGCCGGGCTTCACCATCGGTTGGGCCAGCCGCAGAACTTCCCTCTGGTCATCTTGCCGGTTGGCGATGCTGGGCGCCTTCAGCCGCCATTTGGCTTCCGGGCGACGGCGCCAGACCCCGGTGCCGGTGCAAGGGGCGTCCACGAGCACAAGGTCGAAGCGCGGCCCGAGGGCTGCCAAGGCGTCCTTGTCGCGGGCGCGCAGGACTTGGATATTGCGGGCACCGGCCCGCTTCATGCGCTCGAAGATGGGCTTCAGACGCAGGCGGTCGCTGTCGTAGGCGTAGATCTGGCCCGTGCTGTTCTGGGCGGCCGACATGGCGAGCGACTTGCCGCCAGCGCCGGCGCAAATGTCGAGGATCTGCATGCGCGGCGTGGCACCCGCGATCTGGGCGGCAATCTGGGAGCCTTCGTCCTGCACCTCGAACCAGCCGGCTTGGAATGCAGCCTCGGCCTGTAGGTTCGGCGTTCGCGTGGTGCCGACCGGCGCCGCGATCCGGAGCCCTTGCGGCGCAAAACGGGTCTCCACAGGCTTGAAGGAGGCCAACGCCTTGAGCGTGCGCTCTTTGGTCGATTTGATCGTGTTGACGCGCAGATCGGTCGGCGCGCGTTCGGTCAGGCTCTGGCCCTCGGCGATGGCGGCGTCGCCAAAGGTCGCAACGAACGTCGGCCAGAGCCACTCGGGGATATCGGCCTGGATATGCGGCGGCGCGTCGGCGAGCGAACGCGTGAGCGCCTGCCGTTCCCCGTCCGTCAGCGGGCTTTGCGCATGTTGGCTGCCATCGCAGAGCGCGGCGACGGCCTCCGCGTCGAGACCGAAGGCCTGGCTTGCAGCGCCGATTGCCAACGCGCGCGAACTATCAGTCTCGAATCGCCAGGCGATGGACGACCGGCGGCGCAGCGCATCATAAACGAGGCTGCCGATGGCCGAGCGGTCACCACTGCCGGCAATGCGGTTGGCCTTGCCCCAATCGGACAACGCCTCGCTGGCCGGGCGATGGCGCAGCAGCACCTCGTCGAGGACCTGGATGGCGGCGGTAATGCGGGCTCCTGGGCGCACGGTTCAAACGCCTGCCCAGACACGCCAGCCGAGCAGCAGCCACATGGCCAGCAGCACGACGGCGCCGACGATGTAGGCAACGCCGCGCCACATGACGACGTTCGGGCCGACGTGAATGGCGGCGTGCACCAGTCGCGACAGGGCGAAGGCCCAGGCCAGCGCAGTCATCAGCCCGTCTGCCTGCTTGAGAGCCATGGCGAACGCGACGATGGCAAAGAACAGCACCGGCAACTCGAACTGATTCTTGAAGTTGTTCGAGACCTTGATGGCCTGCTCGGTCCACTGGTTGCGGCCTATGCGGACGTCGGCATCCGTCAATTGTTGCTTGGTCTCGCGCATCGATTGCGCGCGCGTCGGGCCGAGCAAAATGAGGACCGCCAATGTCAACAGTGCCTGGACAAGGGTCGGGAAAAAGATAGCGGATTGGGACATGGGTTCCAGAGCTCGGCGAGAGCCGATGTGTGGCTGTTCAAGATGTTCAAGACATGGAACGTTCAGCGTCTCGCACCCTTCTCGGGCGCTGGCAATGGGGATTCGGGTTCATTCGGCCCGATTAGGCAGGCATGGGAACGCCGACGCTGGTGAACATGGCAGCCTGCCGCTCGGTCAATTTCGAGATCTCGAAGCCTTCGATGGTCTCGTTGAAGATCCGGCAGAAGTTGAGGCGGGCATCGAGATGGAGGAAAACGCCGCCAAGACCAATCGCCGCCCGGTCCATGAATACGAATTCGCGGGGCACGCGCACCGGACCCTTGTCGCGCAATGCCTGATGCACCGTGAAGGCTTCCTTGCGGCCGTATTCACCTGGGGTGGTGCCCTCGGCAATCGAGCGCACGCGGTCGTCGAGCAACGGGCCATAGATGAAGCGCGCCCAGATGTTCAGGACCTCGATCAGCTCCTTCGAGAGGCCGCGAAAGCCCCAGGTCTCGTAGGCGTGCACGATCAGCGCGTCATCGTTGCGCTGGAGGCCGCGATAGAGGTCGATCACGCCTGCAACAAACTTAGGTGCGAACGAACGAATGCAGCCATAGTCGAGCAGGTTGATACCGGCAGGGTGGCCGTCGTTTTCGAAGACGTTGTAATTGCCAAGGTGCGGATCGCCGTGAATGACGCCGAAATGCGCGAACGGAAACCACCAGGCGCGGAACATGGCGCGGGCGATCTGATCGCGGTGCTCTTGTGGGGCGACTTTGTAGCCGAGCAGCGGGCGGCCCTCGGCCCAGGTCATCGTCAACAGCCGCTTGGTCGACAGTTCCGGCCGTGTCCCGGGCACGTTGATGAGCGGGTCGCCGGCCAGGATTGCCGCATACAATGCTGTGTGCCGGGCTTCCAAGTCGTAGTCGAGCTCCTCCCGGAGCCGTGCGGCGATCTCGGCCAATATCTCGCCGGTGTCGATGGCCTGGTCCATGCGGGCGTGAATGGCGAACACGACCTTCAGCTGATTGACGTCGGCTTCCACCGCCGACTGCATATCTGGGTATTGCAGCTTGACGGCGAGGGGTTGGCCATCCGGCGCGACGGCGCGATGCACCTGGCCTAACGAGGCTGAGGCTGCGGCCTGCAACTCGAAGCTCCGGAACCGGTCCTGCCAGCCCGGACCGAGTTCGGCTTGCATGCGGCGGCGCACGAAGGCTGGCCCCATGGGCGGCGCTGCACTTTGCAACTGCGCCAGCTCGCGTGCGTACTCCGGCGGCAACGCCTCGGGGATGGTGGAGAGCAACTGCGCGGCCTTCATGATCGGGCCTTTGAGGCCACCGAGCGCTGCTGCCAACTCGGCCGCGTTCTTCGCACGGTCCAGCTCGTAGCCGAACAGGCGGCTGCCGGCGACGCGGGCCGCGACCGCACCGACATTGGCACCGACGCGCACATAGCGGGCCGCGCGCGCGGAGAAGCGGTTCTCTTCTTCGTCGGCCACGGATGCCTCCTCGGGGTTCAACCCGGCATATCGGCGCGCCCGGTCCATCTGTCCAGGGGGCCGATGACCGCATCGCGCGCGTTACGCTGCAGGCTGCGGCCGGCTATTGCGGCACCGGATAGCAGTTGGCTGCCATTCCGGCGCTTTTGAGCTTGGCGCAGAGATCGCGAACGGTGTCCTTGGACATCGCCGGACCGATGCGGACCGAAAACCGCTGGACGCTGGCCGCCGCCTTGATCGCGGACGGCCGGTCGCGCAGCAAGTCGGTGTGCTTATGCTGCAGGCTCGCGAAGAGGGCCTCCGCACCGCCCACGCTCTCATGGCTGCCGACCCAGGCGACAAAAGCTTGTTCGCAAGCACCGCCCGTGGCTGGCACGGTTCCCTCGGCACACGTTACGATCAGGCATTTGCCATCGACGGCGACTTTGGGAGCATCGCAGGCGACGGGGCAAATGCGCGTCTTGACGGCGCCGAGGATCGTCTCCGCTGCTTCGGTCGGTGCGTCCGTAGCTATTTTTGCCTTGGCGTGCGTGTTGAACGTCTCAACGGCCTTTTTCGTCTTCGGTCCCCAGGTGCCGGTAGAGGGTCCGGAGAAACACCCGGCGCGGCGCAGGCCGTCCTGCGCGACGCGGGTCATGCGCTCAAGTGCGGCCACCTTGGGATCGGGCTCCTTTTTCTCGCCTTCGGTTTTCAACGAGGCGAGTCGCGCCTCGACCTGGGGCCGCAATGCCGGCCAGCGAGCTCCGATTTCGGCGATGCGGGCCGGATCCTTAAGGGTCGCGAGTTCGGCTTCGGCGGCGTTCGCTGCCTCCTCCTGCTGTCGTATGTCCCCGGCGAGCGTTGTTCTGCGAATTTCGATTGCCGGCGCGAGTTCGGGATAAAGCGTGGCGAGCATGTCGAGTTGTTCGTGGCTCGCCGCCTGCGCGATGGCATTCTGCGTAGCGGCGAGGCTCGCGCGCTTGGCCTCGGTTTCCCTCATTTTTTCTTCGAGGTCCTTCAGCTCTTTGGCGCGACGCGCCTCATCGTTATCAGGCTCGTTGGTGCGATCGGCGGACAGCGTGGGCTTCGGTGAGGCGACGGCGGCTGACTTCGGCGCAGCCGATGTTGTGGTTTTCGATGTAGTCTGCGTGTTCGGCCGGCTTGGAGCCGCGATACCGGGCCGCGACGAGCGCCGCAAGCCTTCGGCAAAGGCACCAAGCGAGACCGCCAACGCCACAATCGCGGCAATCGTACCAAACGTTGCCCAGGGGGAGGAGGATTGGGAAGCACTTGCAGTCTTGGCCGTTTCCTGGGCCTGCCGATCTTTGCCCTCGAGGCCGCTCTGCTCTGAGTTCATGACGCCCACCCCGTCTGCATACATTTTCGGCAATCTAAGCCGGGCGGATGCGTTTGCCTATCACAACGGCCCATCTCGATGTTTTGGGTCGCACGCGCGGCCCGCCATAATCACCAATCCCAGCAAAACGGGCGGCAATTGTGGCCGTCGGGACGGGGTTGAAGCGAAAGGGCTGTGCCATCGCTCCTTCCCGCGTTGGCGGCGGGCTGCAAATCTGCTTAGTGTCGGCCGGCGTTCGGAGGGGCAAGCCTTCGAACCGCGTAATTTCACGCCGAGCGGGATACCATGCAGACGAATTTCACGGCCGAGCAGTTGCAAGACCCGCGCCTGGCGGAGGCAGAAAGCATTCTGCGCCGCTGTGTCCATTGCGGCCTGTGCACCGCCACCTGTTCCACCTATGTGCTGGTCGGCGACGAGCGCGACAGCCCACGCGGGCGCATCTATTTGATGAAGGATATGTTCGAGTCGGGGAGCCGGGCCTCGCCCGAGGTGCAGCACCACGTCGACCGGTGCCTCTCCTGCCTGTCCTGCATGACCACTTGCCCTGGCGGCGTGGACTACATGCATCTCGTCGATCTCGCGCGGACCCATATCGAGAAAACGGGAACGCGGACCTTCAAGGAACGCATCGTCCGCCGGCTGCTGGCCGAGACAATCCCTTATCCCGACCGGTTCCGGAAGGCGTTGTGGTTGGCCGCCTTGGGCCGGCCGTTCGTCGGGCTGATGAAGCGGTTTGGACTCAAGGAAATGGCGGCCATGGTCGAGCTGGCGCCACGGGAGCGGTTGCCCGCGGCCGTCTATTCAGGACCCGGAACGGCCGCCACCAAGATCGATCGGCGCAAGCGCGTCATTCTTCTGGCCGGCTGCGCGCAGCAGGTTCTACGGCCCGATATCAACGATGCAACGATCCGGCTGCTGGCGGGGCGGGGCGTCGATGTCGAGATCGCGGCCGGCGCCGGTTGTTGCGGCGCCCTCGTCCATCATATGGGGCGCGAGGAACAGGCCGTGGAGCAGGCCAAGCGCAATATCGACGCCTGGGTCAAGGTGATAGCCAAGGGGCCGGTCGACGGGATCATCGTCAATGCCTCGGGGTGCGGCACGATGGTCAAGGACTACGGCCACTTGCTCAAGAATCACCAGGGCTATGCCCGCGCCGCTGCCGAGATCGCCGAGAAAGCCTGCGATATCACCGAGTTCCTGACAGGTTATAAATTCGGCGCACCGAAACGCTGGTCGAGCCTCAGGATCGCCTATCATTCATCGTGCTCCATGCAGCATGGCCAGCGCATTACCGATGCCCCGAAGGCCCTACTGCGGGACGCCGGTTTCACGGTTCTGGATGTGCCCGAGGGGCATATCTGTTGCGGTTCGGCGGGTGTCTACAACATCCTGCAGCCGGAGCTTGCCCAGGAGCTTGGCCAACGCAAGGCCGGCCATATCGAGAGCGTGCGTCCGGACATCATCGCCGCCGGCAATCTCGGTTGCATCACGCAGATTGCCCAGTCGACGCCGATCCCGATCGTGCACACCGTCGAGTTGCTGGATTGGGCCTACGGTGGCCCTATCCCGCGCGGGTTGGAGCGCTTCCGGACGTTCGTCAAGGACGTCCAGATGGGACGGGCGCCGACGGCTTGAGGCGTTCCTTGACGCGTCGATCGAGACTGGCATTGGCGTCGGGCCGGGCCAAAGATCCGGCTACCCAGGCTATAATTTCTCGTTCGGCCTCGCAATTGGGCGCGAGGTTGCCCAAATTGGGCGATAGCGTGGCGCGCGTGGGGCCGCGTCCTCACGATCCTGGCCCAAAACCTGGCTCAGCAGCGGTGTGACATCAAAGGATGGGAACCACATATGGTGGACGATCCCTATACAGTGCTCGGCGTGACGAGAGCGGCGACCGAGGATGATATCCGGCGTGCCTTCCGGAAGTTGGCGAAAGAACTGCATCCGGATATCAGGCCGGGCGACAAGGCGTCGGCCGATCGGTTCAAGAAGGTGGCGGGCGCTTACGAGATCCTGGGCGACGCTGAAAAACGGCGGCAGTTCGATCGCGGCGAGATCGACGCCAACGGCGATCCGCAGCGCAGCTACGAACGCCACGCCAGTGCGGGTTCCGGATCGCGCGGCCGTCCGGGGGCTGCTGGCGGGCCGGAATTCGGCTTCGGCGATGTCTTTTCCGATCTGTTCGGAGGCGGCCGCGGGCCAGGTGGCCCGCGTGGCGCCAGCTTCAGCCTCAAGGGCCAAGATGCCCGCTATACACTCGAGGTGGAGTTCCTGGAGGCCGTGCT
>JANXRM010000414.1 GCA_025353015.1 Hyphomicrobiales bacterium | reverse complement strand
TCCTCGATGGTGACGGCCGTGTGCTGCTCGTGCGCCAGACCTATACGACCGGCTGGTTATTGCCCGGCGGTGGTGTGGAATTCTCTGAAACGATCGAAACAGCGCTGACGTGCGAGCTGGAGGAAGAGGCTGGCATCACCTTGTCAGGCCCCCCTGAACTCCTCGGCATCTATGCCAATCACGCGGTATTTCCCGGTGACCATGTCGCGATCTATATCGTTCGCCGTTGGCAACAGACACGCGCCGTCACGCCAAACCGTGAAATCGCCGAAACCGGTTTTTTTTCGCTCGATGCCTTGCCGGAAAGCATCACGCCGGGCACGCGCCGCCGTCTCGACGAGATGCGGGGGCGCGCTGTTAAACAGGCCGTTTGGTAGGTCGACCGTGGCGCTTAGGCGTGGGCCTTAGCGCTGTTGGCTTCGCGCTTGGCAATTTTGCCTTCGCGTTTCAGGATGTTGGTGGCCTTGCGCTGGCGGGCCTGAATCTTCTTGCGGCGCGAGTTCGACATCTTCGGCATGGAATTCTCCCTGGTTCGCGGCCCTTGTAAATCCAATCGGGCGCCATTGCAAAGGCCGTCTGCGCTGGGGTGGCTCCCCAAACCAGCGGTGGCCCTATCAGTCAGCGAGCATGGCGAGGGCCGAGCGGCGATCACCGGGCTTCAACTTGAGAAACAGCGCGCGGGCGACCTTGATATCCTTGTCCGTGCCGGTCTCCGACGCCGTCTTGAGCGCCACCGTTGTCGGATGGCTCGGGCCACAAATGAAGGCCAGGGCCTTGGCAAGCCGGCCCATGGCTGCGCGATCGATCGTCGTTTCGTCCATGCCCATTATGCCTTTTGACCCGACATTTCGCCCACGTCCGCAAAAGGATCGTCTTCTAGCCCCAAAAGCCGGTCGGCTTCCATGGCCTTGTAGCGGCGCTGGGTTTCCGTGATGTAGTCGCGCACGATCGGCGTCGCTTCGCGCTTTTTCGACAGTTGCATGTGGAACACCATCTGGCTGCCCGTCCGGAACATCATTTCCGCGCTGACCAGGTAAAACTCCCACATGCGGCAGAACTTGGCGTCGTACATTGCCTCGACCTTGGCGCGATTGGCCTCGAAGCGCTGACACCAGTGCGCTAGCGTCTTGGCGTAGTGCAGGCGCAGGACCTCGACGTCGTCGACCCATAGCGAGTTCTGCTCGGTCGCAGCAAACACCTCGGACATGGCCGGCGAATAGGCGCCGGGAAATATGTACTTGCGCATCCAGGGGCTGGCGGTGCCGGGCGGGCTCATATGGCCGATGGAATGCAGCAGCATCATGCCGTCGTCGGCGAGCAATGCGTTTACCTTGGCGAAAAACTCGTTGTAGTGGCCAACGCCCACGTGCTCGAACATGCCGACCGAGACGATGCGGTCGAAGCGTCCCGGCAATTCGCGGTAATCGATCAGTTGAAAACGTACGCGGTCGGCGAGGCCCGCCTTCTTTGCGCGCGCATTGGAGAGCGCGTGCTGTTCCCTCGACAGTGTGACGCCGGTAATATCCACATTCTCCATCCGCGCCAGATAGAGGGCGAGGCCGCCCCAGCCCGAGCCGATGTCGAGCACCTTCTGGCCGGGCTTCAGACAGAGTTTCGCGGCGATCAGGCGCATCTTGTTGCGCTGCGCCTCTTCCAGAGTGTCGTTGTCATCGACGAAGTAGGCGCAGGAATACTGCATGCTACGGTCGAGGAAGAGCTGGTAGAACGGATTGCCGAGATCGTAATGATGCGCGACGTTGGATTGTGCCTTGCCGACGACGTTGGCCTGCTGAAATCCGCGCAGACTTTTCGAGACGCGCCGGGCGACTTTCTGCAAGGGATAGGAGCCGAGCGATAGCCGGTTAACGGAAAAGAGCGTCAGGAAATCCCGCAGGCTCGAGCCCGGAAAGCTCATGCGCCCGTCCATGTAGGCTTCGCCAGCCGCCAATTCCGGGTTGAGAAACAACGTGCGGTAGAGTTTCGGGTCGGTCAGCCGCATCGTGACGTCCAGGCCATCCTTGCCTTGGAAGGAAGGCTTGCCCTGGAATATATGCGACTGGCTGTCCGCATCGATCACCGTTAAGCGACCGACCTGGACGAAGGACTTGAGCATATGGGACAGCGGAAACATCGGCGGCAGCAGGGCCATTCAGTCGCTCCTCGAAAGTCGGTCGCATTCGGGCCGAGGTATGCCCTCACGGTGGCCAAAATCGCATGCGCTGGCGCCCGTCCGCGCGTTCTGACAGACGCCGGGACGTTAGCGCCGGGGCGAGCAGGCGACAAGCGCCCGGACGCCCGGCGAAACGGTTTACCCCCGGCCAAGTTGTTCGGCGCAGCACATATCGGGCTTGATCACCCGGCAAAGGGCCGCTATTCCCTGCCTTCCTCAGGCTGGAACGCCGGATTAGCTCAGCGGTAGAGCAGCGGTTTTGTAAACCGAAGGTCGGGGGTTCAATCCCCTCATCCGGCACCATCCCTATTTGCAACCCATTGGAATGGGCTCACTTTGGATGGCCCCATACAAGCTGTGCTCGCGATCAATGCGCATCGCCACCGATCCTGACTGAAACCTGAGCTAAATTTTTAATCGGCCTGGATGGCCATGGATTGACAAAGTTCACGCACTGGCCTGCGAATCATCCAGCCCGCAGGGCTATGGGCCTTGCTGATCGGACACTAATATGTCATCTGGCAGGGGATGCGGGATTTTGGCGTTTATGCGTCACGGGGGATTCCTGATGCAAGTACTTCTGGCGCTTAGTCGCGCCATTGATTGGGTCGCCCACAAGCTTGGGCTGATCGCGACGTGGCTCGTTTTGATTTCGTGTTTCGTGAGCGCTGGCAACGCAGCCACACGCTATGCGTTCAACTTGAGTTCGAATGCGTGGCTGGAAATCCAGGTCTACATGTTGGCTGGCATGGTGCTGCTTGGAGCGCCCTACGTGATGGTCGTCAACGAACACATCCGGGTCGATCTGCTTTACGGCTCCGTCAAGGACCGGACGCGGCTCTGGATCGACCTGTTCGGAGCCATCTTCTTCATGATCCCGATTTGCGTGCTGCTGGTCTACTTCACTTGGCCCTTCTTCCTCGACAGCTGGAAGTCGCAGGAAGTGTCGAGCAACGCCGGCGGCCTGATCCAATGGCCGGTCAAGCTGCTACTGCCGGTTGGTTTCGGCCTGCTCGTGCTGCAAGGCATTTCCGAGATCATCAAGAACATCGCGGCTCTGCGCGGTATCCAAGAGATGAAGTTCAAATATCAGGCACCGCTGCAATGATCCATCATCTCCTCACGGAATACATGGCTCCGATGATGTTCGGTGGCATGATGTTCTTCCTCATCCTCGGCTATCCGGCGGCCTTTTCGCTGGCGGCATGCGGTCTGTTCTTCGGCTTTCTCGGCATCGAGATGGGGCTGATCCAGCCGAACTTTCTCGGCAACCTGACCTACCAGCTGCACTCGGTGGTCACCAATGAGCTGCTGCTGTCGATCCCGTTCTTCACGTTGATGGGCGCGATCCTCGAACGATGTGGTTTGGCCGAAGACATGCTCGACTCCATCGGCCAGCTATTCGGTCCGGTGCGGGGCGGCTTGTCCTATGCCGTGATCATCGTCGGCGCGATCCTGGGTGCCATCACGGGAACGGTGGCCGCCTCGGTCATCGCCATGGGCCTCATCTCGTTGCCGCTGATGATGAAATATGGCTACGACATGCGCCATGCGACCGGCGTGATCGCGGCCTCAGGCACCATCACACAGCTCATCCCGCCGTCGCTCGTGCTGGTCGTTCTCGCCCAGCAGATGGGTACCGACGTCGGCAGCATGTATGCCGGCGCCATCGGCCCAAGCATCGTGCAGACGCTGATCTTTATGGCCTGGGTGCTGGTCGTCAGCATCATCTGGCCCGAGCGGGTTCCAGCCTTGCCGCTGGAAGCCCGCTCGTTGCAGGGCTGGGCGCTGGTCGCCAAGTGCATGAAGGGCATGGTTCCTTCGCTGGCGCTCATCTTCCTCGTGCTCGGCACCATCCTGCTCGGTTGGGCTACGCCAACGGAAGCCGGTGCCATGGGCGCGGTCGGCTCGCTGGCGCTGGCGGCCATGTATGGCACGCTCTCCTGGAAATTGACCTGGGAAGGCATGACGACGACCATGCGCATCACGGCGCTGGTCCTCATGATCCTCATCGGCGCCCGCGTCTTCAGCCTCGTGTTCCAGGGTGTCGGCGGCAAGGAGTGGATCGAGAACATGCTGACGGGCTTGCCCGGCGGCCGGACCGGGTTCCTGATATTCACGCAGCTCTTCATCTTCGTGATTGCGTTCTTCCTCGATTTCTTCGAGATCGCGTTCATCATCGTGCCGCTGCTGGTGCCGGTCGCGCAGAAGCTGGACATCAACATCGTCTGGTTCGGCGTGTTGATCTGCGCCAACGTACAGACGTCGTTCATGCATCCCCCGTTCGGGTTCGCGCTGTTCTATCTGCGCGGCATCGCACCGCCCGAGATCAAGAGTTCGGACATCTACTGGGGTGCGATCCCCTGGGTGGTGATGCAGTTGATCCTGGTGGCGATGCTGATTTTCTGGCCCGGCATGGTGACCTACTGGCTCGAAAAGCCGAAGCTGATCGATCCGAGCAA
>JANXRM010000385.1 GCA_025353015.1 Hyphomicrobiales bacterium | reverse complement strand
CGACAGTTCAAGCCGATGCGGCCGGGCCAAGTCAGCTTCTGGCAGAACTACTCGAAGTTCTTCGTCAGCTTCCAGAAGGCCATGTACGGGGCGGCTGCGACCAAGGACAACGCCTTCGCGTACGACTACCTGCCGAAACTCGACAACCCCGGCTACGACATCCTGCGTGCATTCGAGATGATGCATCAGGGCCAGATGAACGGCTACATCTGCCAGGGCTTCAATCCGCTGATGTCCGCCCCGAATAAGGCGAAGATCAAGGCCGCGCTGGCGAAACTGAAGTTCCTCGTCATCATGGACCCATTGCAGACGGAAACGTCGCGCTTCTGGGAAAATCATGGCGAGTTCAACCCGTCGAAGCCTGACGAGATCAAGACCGCGGTGTTCGAACTTCCGACCACCACGTTCGCCGAGGATGAAGGATCGCTCGTCAATTCGTCACGGTGGCTGCAATGGCACTGGCCCGGTGGCACACCTCCAGGCGAGGCCAAGTCCGACGTCTGGATCATGGCGCAGCTGCAACGGCGCCTGAAAGCGCTGTACGAGAAAGAGGGCGGCGCGTTTCCGGACCCGATTCGCGACCTGCACTGGCCTTACAAAGACGCCAACGATCCGCAGCCGTCGGAGATTGCGAAAGAGATCAACGGCTATGTGGTCGAGGACGTGCCTGATCCGGCCGATCCGAACAAGAAGCTGCTGGAAAAAGGCAAGCAGATCGCCGCGTTCGGGCTGCTGCGTGACGACGGCTCGACGGCAGCTGGCTGCTGGATCTACACGGGTTGCTGGACAGAGGCTGGCAACAATATGGCGCGTCGGGATACGCGTGACCCCGACAGCACCGGCGCCTATCAGAACTGGGCGTTCTCCTGGCCAGCCAACCGCCGCATCCTTTATAACAGGGCGTCGGCGGACATGAAGGGCAAGCCTTGGGATCCCAAGCGCAAGCTGATCGAGTGGAACGGCACCAACTGGTCCGGTTATGATGTCCCCGACATCGCACCGACCGCGAGACCCGAGACGGTGATGCCGTTTATCATGACGGAAGAGGGCGTCGGTCGCCTCTGGGTGCGTGGCCTGATGAAGGACGGTCCGTTCCCCGTGCACTACGAGCCGTTCGAAAGCCCGATCGCCAACCCGATCGCGCCGAAGATCATCGGCAATCCGGCAGCGCGCGTGTTCAAGGGCGACATGGAGGTGTTCGGGACGTCGAAAGACTACCCCTACGCCGCCGTAACCTACCGCCTGACCGAGCACTTCCACTACTGGACGAAGCACGTGTCCGTCAACGCGATGCTGCAGCCGGAATTCTTCGTGGAAATCTCCGAGGAGCTTGCCAAGGAAAAGAACATCACGAAGGGCGGCTGGGTGCGCGTCTGGTCGATGCGCGGTTCGGTCAAGGCCAAGGCGGTCGTGACGAAGCGGATCAAGCCCATAATCTGCGACGGCAAGACCGTGCACATCGTGGGTATCCCCATCCATTGGGGATTCACGGGAGCGGCCAAGAAGGGCTTCGGCGTCAACACGCTGACGCCATACGTGGGCGATGCCAACATCGAGACGCCGGAATACAAGGCGTTCCTTGTCGACATCGAACCGATCGCCAACGGTCCAGCGGTATCTTGAGGGAGGTGAACCATGACGAGCTTTCAGCCTCTCGACGTCGTTCGCAAGTCGGCGACGGTGACCACCGCACCGCCGCCCAAGCGCGACGTCGAGGTCGCGAAACTTATCGACGTGTCCAAGTGCATCGGCTGTAAGGCCTGCCAGTCGGCATGTCTCGAGTGGAACGACCTCAAGGAACCCGTCGGCACCAATGTCGGGGTCTACGACAACCCCCACGATCTGACGCCCAACACGTGGACGCTGATGCGCTTTACGGAGTGGGAAAATCCGAAGTCGGGTAATCTCGAATGGCTCATCCGTAAGGATGGCTGCATGCATTGCGAGGATCCGGGCTGCCTCAAGGCATGTCCGTCGCCTGGTGCCATCGTGCAGTACGCCAATGGGATCGTCGACTTCCAGAAGGAGCACTGCATCGGTTGCGGCTATTGCGAGAAGGGATGCCCGTTCAACATTCCGCGCATCAGCCGGATCGACAACAAAGCCTATAAGTGCTCGCTGTGCTCCGATCGCCTCGCGATCGGCCAGCAGCCAGCCTGTGCGAAAGCCTGTCCGACGCAAGCCATCATGTTCGGCACCAAGACCGAGATGATCGCCCAGGCGGAAAAGAACGTTGGTATTCTCAAGTCGCGCGGCTTCGACAAGGCTGGGCTCTATAACCCGCCCGGCGTTGGCGGGACGCATGTCATGTACGTGCTGCACCACGCCGACCAGCCTAACCTCTATGCCGGCCTCGCCGACAACCCCCGGATCAGTCCCCTGATCGAGGCGTGGAAAGGCGTCAGCAAATACGCCGGCATGGCGATCATCGGCGCAACGGCACTGTTTGGCGCGCTGCACTATCTGGTGAAGGGCCCCAATGAAGTCTCCGGCCATGACGAGGCCGAGGCCAAACGACTGGCGGAGGGCCGCAAATGAGCACACAATCCGACCCCGGCGCGCCTGTGAAGGTGCGCCGCTATTCCGGCAGCGCCCGCCTTAATCATTGGATCATGGCGATCTCGTTCGTCCTCCTTCTGTTGAGCGGGTTGTCGTTGTTCCATCCGAGCCTGTTCTTCCTGTCAGGCTTCTTCGGCGGTGGTGCCAACGTGCGCTGGCTCCATCCTTGGATCGGGCTGGTGTTTGCGACCGGGTTCTTCCTGTTGTTCCTCCGCTTCCTGCCGGCCAACCTGCCGGAGAGAACGGATTTCACCTGGCTCGGCCGCATCGGCCATGTCCTCGCCGGGCGCGACGAGTATCTGCCGGAGGTCGGCAAATACAACGCCGGCCAGAAGATGGTGTTCTGGTCGCAAGCGATCCTGGTGCCGATCCTGCTCGTCACGGGCTTTGGCCTTTGGACCCCAGGCTTGGAGTTCGCGGAGCAGACGTTCGCGTTCAAGGCGACAATGGACCAAAAGCGGCTGGCGGCACTCGTGCATGCCATCGCCGCCGTCACAGCGATCGTTATCTGGATCATCCACATCTACGCGGCGATCTGGGTACGCGGTACGATGGGCGCGATGACGCGAGGAACGGTCACAGGCGGCTGGGGCTGGCGGCATCACCGCCGTTGGCTGAAGGACGAGGTGGCCGACGGGCGGGTCGAAAACAAGAAGCCGTCGCCCGCTGAGTAACTGCGTACGAAGCCGGATGCTGAGGCATCCGGCTTCATCGACCGAGACCGACATCAATGACCGCAGGTAACCCGGCTCAACCCGGCCTTATGAATATCGGCGAAGAAGCAAAGCCGCCGTTTGCCATTTTGCCCGATCCTTCCAACGTGTTTCTGAATCGCGCGAAGCGGCTCGAGACACTGGCAGCCGGTCACGCGTTGGAAGGTTATCTCAGGCTCATTTCGCAGATCTGCCGTGCTCAGTCGGCCACCGTGGCGAAGCTGCCAGCGGCGCGACTGCCGATCGCGAAGGCCGATCATCCGGGCATGCCGCGTCTCCAGTTCGACAGTATCGCAATCGATGAGGTCGCAACCGAGGCGCTCGTCAAGCTTACTGAGGCTTTGGGCGAAATCGACGCACCTGCGGCGTTCCAGCTGGCCATTCGAACGATATCGACGATGACGCCAGCGGTACGGCAAACATTGCTGCAGTCGGCGCTGGCGCGGCACTCCCACGGCGATGATATTGCATTGCATGTACTCGCCTGTGCAGCGCTCCAGGTCCACGTCACGCGGCTGGCGGCCCAGCTGGACGCCAGCAAGATCGAGCCGGTAGCCGACGGCGTCTGCCCCGTCTGCGCGAGCCAACCCGCTGCCTCGGCAGTCGTATCCTGGCCGCAGGCCAACAACACGCGCTTCTGCACCTGCTCGCTGTGCGCCACGCAATGGCATGTCGTGCGCCTGAAATGCGTAACCTGCAGTTCGACCGCCGGCGTCGCCTATCCGCACATCGAAGGACATGCCGACGGTTTACGCGCCGAGACGTGCGACACCTGCAACAGTTACGTAAAAATCGTCTATCAAGTGAACGATCCGGCACTTGAGCCATTCGCAGACGATATCGCTTCGCTTGATCTGGATCTCGTTCTGAAAAACGAGGGCTGGAAGCGGGGCGGTCGAAATCCGTTCCTGCTCGGCTATTAGCCGGAGGCGCGCGCATCATGGATGACGCCCGGCCACAGATGCAACGCAACGCGAGTTCGAAGAGCGTTCAAATTTCATCGATCGATCTCGATCGCCTGATGCAGACCGCTCGCGCCGCCGCTGCGCACGGCGACTATGACGCTGCACTCGCAGCCTGGAATACCTGTGCGCATAACGGTAATTCACGTGCCCGGGCGGAGATCGGCCGATGCTTCGTCCAGGCACTCGGCGTCGAGCGCAACACGCCGCTGGCACACACGTGGCTCAAGCTCGCGGCGGATGCCAAAGACGCTTACGGTCAACGCCTGCTGGGCGACTATTACTTCAATGGTGAAGGCGGCAATCCGGATCACGCCATTGCCGAGGAATGGTACGCGCGCGCGGCGGCGCAAGGGGAGCCGCTGGCGCAGGAAATGCTGTCGTGGATCTACGCTGAAGGCGACTCGCGCACGCCCGATTACGACAAAGCCCGCTATTGGGCCGAAGCTGCAGCGGCACAAGGCATGGCGAAATCGATGACGCGTCTCGGCTTTCTGTACCATAATGCCATGGGCGTGCCGCGCGAACCAACGACGGCCGCGTCCTGGTGGCTGGCAGCTGCGCGTCTCGGCGATGCCGACGGGCAGGCCATGTATGGCGCAGCGCTGCATCTCGGCGCGGGCTTTCCCCGCGAGCCGTTGCCCGCTTATGCCTGGCTGATGCGCGCCAAGGCTGGCGGTAGCGCATTTGCCGACCATTTCCTGCCCGCAGCCACGGCCGCGTTGTCGCCAGCCGACCGGTTCGAAGGCGACCGCATCGCCGCACTCCCGCTGTCCGAGGTGGCGCCATGATCATCGGCACAGCCGGCCACATCGACCACGGCAAGACGTCACTCGTGCGCGCCCTGACGGGAGTCGAGACCGATCGCCTGAAGGAGGAAAAAGCACGCGGGATTTCGATCGAACTCGGCTTCGCCTATTGGCCACAACTCGATGGCCGCATCGTCGGTTTCGTCGATGTGCCGGGCCACGAGGCGCTGGTTCACAACATGCTCGCCGGCGCGACGGGCATCGACATGGTCCTACTGGTGGTCGCAGCCGACGACGGCGTGATGCCGCAAACGCGCGAGCATCTGGCGATCATGAACCTCCTTGGCCTGACGCGGGGCGTCGTGGCGCTAAACAAATGCGATCGCGTGGATCAATCGCAACGGTTGCGCGCCGAAACTGGTGCCCGTGGTGCCTTGGCCGGCACTGGGCTTGCTCATGCGCCGATCATCCCGGTTTCGGCTGTGACCGGCGAAGGGCTCGATCAGCTGAAAACGGCTCTGCTGGAGCATAGCCAGGCGCCGCGTCTGGCCTTGCAAGAAGGGCTGTTCCGCCTCGCGATCGATCGCTCCTTTACGCTCAAAGGCCATGGCACAGCCGTCACGGGTATGGTGCTCTCAGGCTCAGTCAAGGTCGGTGACGACGTCACGCTATCGCCGTTGGGCCTGACGGCACGCGTGCGCTCGATGCATGCGCAGAACCAGCCGGCCACATCTGGTGTTGCCGGCCAACGTTGTGCGCTGGTGCTGGCTGGGTCCGGCATCGAGAAAGACGCCATTCACCGAGGCGATATGGTCGTCACTGCAGAACTGCATGCCCCGACCGCACGCTTTGATGCTGAGCTTCGCGTGCTCGCCAGCGAGCCCAAAGCGATCGGCACCTGGTTTCCAGTCAAGGTTCACCATGGCGCCTCCGAAACGCCCGGCCGGATCGTACCGCTCGACCCGGAAAAGCTCGCGCCCGGCCAAACCGGCAAGGTCCAGATCGTCCTCGAACGCCCGATCGCGGCCTGCAACACCGACCGGTTCATCCTTCGCGATACGGCATCGTCGCGGACGATTGGCGGTGGCAGCGTGCTCGATGTGCGCGCACCGGAGCGCCGCCGTCGCACACCCGGCCGCCTCGCGGTGTTGAACGCCCTCGGTGGCGCCGAACAAGCCGTCGCCGCCGTAGCAAGCCGACTTGGCGGGCCATCGGCCTGGGTAAACCTCTCGCACCTGTTGCGAGACCGCGCGCAGCCGCCTATCGCCGCTCGGGCCTTGGCTGAGCGCATTGGTGCGGTCACCGTCGACACGGCCGATGGCGTGATCGCCTTTGATGCTGCAAAGTGGCGTTCACTCATCGCTGTGATCGGCGGGCAACTCGACCGGACCCATACCGAGCGACCAGACCTGCCGGGCCTTGCGCGCGAACGGTTGCGTCTCGCCCTATCCATCCGCCCGCCGATTGCGGTTTTCAACGCCGTGCTGGAGCGCCTGACGCGCGACGGTCATATTGCTGTTGACCGCAGTTGGGTCCGCCGCCCGTCGCACCAGGTCCGGTTCTCCGAGCAAGAGGAGGCGCTGTGGCAGAATATCTGGCCGCGCCTGATCCGCGAGCCCTACAAGCCGCCGCGCGTGCGTGACATCGCCAAGGAAATGGACATCGACGAAGCCCTGGTGCGGCGCTTGGCCAGGATGGCGGCCCGCCGCGGCGACGTCGACGAAGTCGCGCACGACCACTTTTTCGCCCGCTCCGTCGTCGAGCACATGGCGTCCATCGCACAGGATTGTGCTACAAAAGCTCCCGAAGGTGTGTTTACCGCCGCCGACTTTCGCGATCGCCTCGACAATGGCCGCAAGGTCGCGATCCAGATCCTCGAATTTTTCGACAAGCACGGCTTCACGATCCGCCGCCAGGATCTGCGCCGTATCAATCCGCATCGCGTGGATCTTTTTTCCTCGAAAGGGATGGCCGACGCAGATCTCGTGCAACGAGATGGAGGAGTCCCGCTCCCGGTGGGGCGACCGGACTTCAAATCCGGGTGGGGCCGTCAGACGGTCTCTGGTGGGTTCGACTCCCATTCTCCTCCGCCACTGACCATTGAAAATATAGGCTAATTACGATTTTTTAGAAGAAAGCCTCAACTTGAGCGTCTGATGTGCATGGCCGTCTGTGGCCAATCGTGGACGTTCGGTCGCTTGCCAATCGAAGTGCGGCCACCGCGGCTCCCGTTGCCCGAGCGTCCTTGTCGGCCTTGCCCTGCGTGGTGATCTCTGCGAGCCATCGGGCTGTGGCCGGTAGGGCGACATCCGCAATGGCGTCATGACCGCTTACAAGCCCGACTTCACGGCAGGGGAATCGCGTTTGACTATTGCTGATTTCGCTTGAGATCCGGCGAATCGTGGATTCTTGAGAGGACTCCCAGGCTGCCAGGGAGGCCCCGATGCTGCAGGTTCTCGAGCACTTCTCGGTTTTGACGGACCCGCGCGCCGCCAACGC
>JANXRM010000364.1 GCA_025353015.1 Hyphomicrobiales bacterium | reverse complement strand
AGCCCATATCATTCCAGGCAGAGCTGACCAGCAACTCAACCACTCGCTCATTACTGAGCAATCCGGCGAGCGTGCAGGCTGTCAAAGTATCGTTGCTGCTCGGATTGTCGCTTACTCGCAAGATTGCCAGAATTGTCGCATCTGCAATCGCTGCGCGAACGGCTTGGAAACCCGTGGGAACGTGCCACTCCAATGCTTGGCGAAGCGGCATGCCTTCAATCAATAAGCCGTTGAGGTCTTCCCACTGCCCCCAAAACATATGTGCCGCACGAGTGTTTGCGGCTATCCGCGAGGCAACGAGTTGCCCTCTCTCCAAGATCTCACGATCAGCCGTCGAAAATGACTGCAACCCAATAGCTTCATCTTTGTAGATTGGAGGCATGAATCTACCTTTCGAACTGATTCTCACCCCGCCACAAACGGTTCGAGCCCGGACAGCCGCATCTTCGGCGTGATTTCTGGCACCTGACGTGGCTTGTGTTTCAGCACGTGCTCGGCGATGTGGCCGATGTGGTCGGGGGTGGAGCCGCAACAGCCGCCGACGATATTGAGTAACCCGTCTTTCGCCCAGGGCTCGATCTGGCAGGCCATGTCGTGCGGGGTTTCGTCGTATTCGCCCATGGCGTTGGGCAGCCCCGCGTTCGGATAGGCCGAGACGAGCGTGTCGGCGACGCCTGCGATCTCGGCGATGTGCGGGCGCATCAGGTCGGCGCCCAACGCACAGTTGAGCCCGATGGCGAACGGCTTCAGGTGGCGCATGGAATACCAGAACGCCGTCGGCGTTTGTCCCGACAACGTGCGGCCCGAGCGGTCGGTGATGGTGCCCGAGATCATGATCGGCAGCGTGATGCCGGTTTCCTCGAACGCTTCGAGCGTGGCGACGCCGGCCGCCTTCGCGTTCAACGTATCGAAGATGGTTTCGATCAGGATGATGTCGGAACCTCCCACAATCAAGCCCTTAACCTGGCTGCGATAGGCGTCGCGCAATTCGTCAAACGAGATGTTGCGGAAGCCCGGATTGTTGACGTCAGGCGAGATCGACGCCGTGCGATTGGTCGGGCCGACAGCGCCGGCGACGAAGCGCGGTTTTTTCGGCGTTTTCTTTTCCCAGGCGTCGCAGGCCGCGCGTGCCAGTTTCGCCGATTCCACGTTGATCTCGTAGGCCAGTTCCTCCATGCCGTAGTCGGCCATGGAGATCACCTGCGAATTGAACGTATTGGTCTCGATGAGGTCGGCGCCGGCCGCCAGATACTGCTCGTGGATCTCCTGGATCACCTTTGGCTGCGTGAGCGAGAGCAGATCGTTATTGCCCTGCACGTCGCGCCGCCAATCGGCGAAGCGCTTGCCGCGATAGTCCTTCTCGGAAAACTTGTGGCGCTGGATCATCGTGCCCATGGCGCCGTCGATGATCAGGATGCGCTCGCGGGCGGCTGACGCCAAAAGCTTGCCGCGTTCGGCTTTCGCAGCCGCTCCGGACTTGGATTTCTGGAATTTTTCGACCATGTGCGGTTACCCTATAAAAAAACTGATGTCCTTCGCGCTCCGCGTCAGGCGTCACGCCGCCGCATCGACCACTTTCGAGCGCGAGCGCAGGCCCAGCAGATGGCAGATCGCGTAGACGAGGTCAGCGCGATTGAGCGTGTAGAAATGGAATTGGCGCACGCCTTGATCGACGAGATCGAGCACCTGCTCGGCGGCAACGGCGGCTGCGACCAGATGCGTCGTCGCCGGATCATCATCGAGGCCTTCGAAACGGCGCGCGAGCCAGGCCGGCATGGTGGTTCCGGTCTTGGCGCCGAAGCCGGATACCTGCTTGAAGTTGTGAATCGGCACGATGCCTGGGAGCACCGGACACCAGATGCCGCGCGCCCGCACGCGCTCGAGAAACCGCAGATAGTGCGTATTGTCGAAGAAGAACTGGGTGATGATGCGATCGGCGCCCGCGTCCACCTTCGCCTTCAAGTGGTCGATGTCGGCGTCGAAGCTGGCGCTCTCGGGGTGCTTTTCCGGATAGCCGCCGACCGAGACCTCGAAGCCGCCGATGCGCTTGATGCTGGCAACGAGATCGGCCGCCTGCGCGTAACCGCCGGGATGCGGCTCGTACCGCGTGCCGACACCGGCCTGTGGATCGCCACGCAACGCGACGATGTGACGGATGCCGGCCGCCGCATAGTCCCTGATCACCTCGTCAACTTCGGCTTTGGTGGCATTGACGCAGGTGAGGTGCGCCGCCGGTTTCAGCGACGTCTCTCGGACAAGCCGCGCCACAGTGTTGTGCGTGCGCTCGCGCGTCGAACCGCCGGCGCCATAGGTCACCGAGACGAAACCCGGCGACAACGGCTCCAAGCGGCGCACCGCAGTCCAGAGCGCCTCTGCCATCTTCTCCGTCTTCGGCGGGAAGAACTCGAAGGACACCTCGATATCACCGTTGCCGACGATCCGGCTTTTGCGCTGCGTCGTCTCGATCATCGGCGTCATACCTCCACCGTGTGCGCGCGGGGTTTTGCCGCGTCCATCCTGGTTATTTTCGCGTCGCCTATGTGTGGTCGCTCGGCGAGCCACAAGGTCACGGTCAGCTTGCCGGCACCCGCATCGGCGCGCGGTACCAGATCGTGCGTCGTACACTTCTCCAGCCCCGCCGCGGTCAGCCATTCACCGACCAGCGCCTTGGGAAAGCCAAGGCGCTCGTGGGCGAAGGTGTCGCGCAAAAACTCCATGTCGTGCGGCGCGAAATCGACAATCGCCAAGCGGCCGCCCGGCGCCAGAAGACGCGCGGCCTCGCGGATCGACTGCGCCGGCTCGGCAAGGAAATGCAACACCTGATGCATGATGACGGCGCTTGCGGCGCCGTCGGGCAACGGCACGTCGTAGAGATCACCATGCCGCACGCTCGCCTGCGAGATGCCTGCCGCCTGCAACTTGCCACGCGCATAATCGAGCATCTGGTGGTTCACATCGAAGCCGAGGCCCCGCCGGTAGGATGTCTTGAACAACTCGAGCATGCGGCCGGTGCCGGTTCCGAGATCGACCACCAATTCGAATGGACCTTCGCCTAACCCCTCGCGCAACGCCGCCTCGACCTCGCCCTCACTGATATGCAACGTGCGGATGCGATCCCATTCGGCGGCGTGCTCGCGGAAGTAGTCCTGGGCAGCGGCCTCCCGCTCGCGCTTGACGGTTTCGGCGCGCTTGGCGTCGCGCACCAGCGACGCGTCGCCCGTATCGACGGACTCCAGAATTCCGCTAAGCAGCGCACTCGCGGCGCCCTGCTCGACGAGTTGAAAGTAGGCCCAACTGCCATCGCGATGCCGCTCGATGAGGCCGGCCTCCGCCATCAGTTTCAGGTGACGGCTGATACGGGGCTGGCTCTGGCCCAGAATTCGGGTCAGATCCTTGACGTTCAGCTCCCCGGCCATCAGCAGCACAAGGATGCGCAGGCGGGTCGGCTCCGCCGCCGCCTTGAGCATGGCCACAACTGACCGCTGATCGAGCACTATACTGCCTCTGAATTTGTCTGGCCTTGCAGGACCTGAGAACACTAGGTCGTCTTGGTGACACCAATATAAAGATATCTTTATGTAG
>JANXRM010000363.1 GCA_025353015.1 Hyphomicrobiales bacterium | reverse complement strand
CAATTCGCTTGCATTTCGCTGCAGAAGTTCACTCAGGCGACACCGGCTGCACCATCATCTCCATTGCCCGCGCCGGTTGCCGAGCTTCCACCTCGCAAGAATGACGGGATCAATTATTCGTCGGGTCAAGGCCAGTGTACGGCTACCTGCGGCGGTGGCATTCGCCCGCAGTATTGGCACGACAGTTGCGGCAATACCTGGGAAACGGCAGAATCGTGCAACACGCAAGCGTGCACGGATGGCCAGCAGTGCCAGCAACATATCGTGTCGTCTGGTGCCTGCTCGGCGCAATGCGGCGGCGGCGTGCAAACCGTCGTGTGGGATAACGGCTGCGGCAGCACCTGGACCGATGTGGCGCCGTGCAATTCAGAAGCCTGCGCACCAGGTGTCAGCTCCTGTACGATTGCGGGGCCGCATTCGGCGACCAGTACCGGTCCATGCTCGGCGACGTGTGGAGGCGGCTTTCAGGACGTCAACTATGTCGACAGCTGCGGGAAATCCGTTTCGCAAGTCCAAGCCTGCAATGTGACGCCGTGCCAGTAGCCTCAGGTGCACTGGCAAAGCACTGAGCCTGCGAGGGGGGCCAGTAAGCTGAGGTTCACGGTTGCGGATCGCTTGATTTCCGGCGCTGCTGTTGCACCGTGTAGCGATCACGGACGGCTGGCTCCGAGAAACGGCCAAGAACGGCATTGTCGCGAGCCGCCGGCTGCGGCTTGCCGTCGAGCCCGGGCGTCTTGTTGATATGGGCAAACAAGCGCTTGTTTCCAACTGAACGCTTCAGAAACGGCTTCAAGTACGTGTCGAGGTGTCCGCGCCCCGGCTCATCCAACTCGCGGGTCAACGCCGTGAGATAGTCGGTCTTGCTCGTGGCCGACCAGTCGATGCTAATGCCGGCGCGTTGCGCGAGCACGGCATGGACGGTCATGATGGTGCGGCCGTTGCCGTCGAGGAAAGGATGGCCGTAGGCGAAATATCCCATCACCTCGCCGGGCTTGGCGCGCATCGTCGCTTTGTCTTGTCCGAGTTGCAGCCCCCATGCGACGGCACCTCGGGCATCGTTGGGATGCGCGAACAGCACGGGTCCTTTGGTGACGGCGATATCGGGCGTGGTGTGTGCGCGGTCCTGCCCTGCCCAGGGATAGATGTCGCCGAACAGGATGCCGTGCGTGCGCAGCACATCGTCATAGGTGATCGTCTTCCGGCCAGAGAGATAGGCCAGCGCATCGCCGAGCTTGTCGAGGAACGCGTTGTGTTCCAGCTGCCTTACCGCCGCAGGGTCGTGCAGGCCTGCGGTATTGCGAAGATATCCGTGTGTCGCGAAATCGTTGAACGGATCGAACGTCATTCAAACTTGGCCCTAAGGTAGGCTCCGTGCAGGCGGGCGCGCTCGGCACTGGTGATGTGCCCGGCACGGCGAAGGGCAAGCAACATTTGTTCGGGTTCGTCGAGTTCCACGTCGTCGCCGGAGAGGCGTGTGACGTTGCGGCCGAAGACATCGGCGGCGGTCTCCACGTAGGCGACGTTGTGGGTCGCCGCCAAGGTGCGAATGGCGTGCTCGGCCGCGCTGGTCGTTTTTTGATTGTGGTCGGTCGACATCGCCCGAGTATAGCACCACGGCCATGAAAGTATTAGCGGATTCACGGGCAATTGTCGGCGGTTCAATGGCGATCCACAGGGTGCTTGACGAGCTGGCGGCGTCGAATGCGAGCCCGTGATGCCGGCCCCGCAACCGGTGCTGGCCCGATTGCCTGCAACTGCACGGCAAAAGCCATCCGCTGATGCCGTTGGCGCCGTCGCAGATTCCGGCGCGACAGCCAATGCTTTCGGCGCAGCCCACCCAGTACCGACGACCGCATGCGCCGCTTCTCCGCCGCATGCTCCACTGAGAGGCGCGCCATTTCATTGGCTTCCTCCTGAGCGATCTGCTGGCTTTCGGCGGCACGCGCACCCACGTCCGTCATGTGCGACAGCGCCACCCTGCGATCGGCGAACCGCGATACGACGGCGGCCACCTTGCTCGCATGCAGTGACCGCAATCCGGCATCGAGCGCCGCCAACGCCTGCCGCCGTTCGGGGGCGAAACTTTCGGATTGCAGTTCGCGCTCGGCGGCGTGGATCGATGCAACGGTCCGGCGTGCGAGGCGTGCGGGATCGCGGGATCGCGGGAATGCTTGTTGGTGTCTAGACGACGTGCTGCGTTCAACCACCTGGTGCCACAGCCATGATGAATGCTACGCCGCTTCCGTTCGATCTGCCAGCCGTGCGGGCCAAGAAACGCACAGTCGATTTCGACGGTGGCAACCAGTCGTGCGATGCGGGGCTGTTGCTGCTGCGCGGCGCCGAGAAGAAGATCGGAGTCTGTGCGCGGCTGGCCGATGCCATGCGGGATCGCCGCGATCCGACGCGTGTGCGCCACGCCATGTTCGAACGCGTCAGCGCCCGCGTGTTGGCCATCGCCTGCGGTCACGAGGACGGCAACGATCTCGACTGGCTTCGTCATGATCCGGCGCTGAAGATGGCCGTCGGCCGCTGCCCGGA
>JANXRM010000337.1 GCA_025353015.1 Hyphomicrobiales bacterium | reverse complement strand
CAGCAGGCCCTGCAACACGAAACCGAGGACGCTGGCCAAGGCGCCAAAGCCGAAGATGCTACCGAGTGCCGCCGCGAACAGGCCGCCGAGCAGGAGACCTTTCATGCCGCCCAAGAGCGACGGACGCGCAGCGGCGGTGGCCGCACCGGCCGTAGCGCCGGCTTTGCCGGGCTGGGCGATCGACTTCTCGATCGGGGCGGCGGCCTTTGGCGCCGTGTTCGTGGCGGGCGGAGCTGAGAACGTCTTGCTACCGCGCGAGCCCGAGCTGCCGCCGGAACCCGCACGCGCGTGAACGTCGGTCACAATCAGTGACGACACGGCCACCACGGCCAGTGCGGCACCCAGGAATTTGGAAATCATTGCCATTTGGCGTTTCATTGTTGCCTCCTCCAAGAACTCACTGCGCGGCCGCTCTTTGGCGGCCGAAGTGCCGGTTAGGTCGAACGGAGCCCTTCACCAGTCAGTATAGTGTCAGTGATGCTAAAATTCCAGGGCTGTGGCGCCCGGCCGGAGAAAGATATGTTTTGCCACAGTGAACAAACTGTGAAGCGTCGGCCTGTTGCGGCAATTCAGCCGCCGCCCTCCGTTGATGAATGCCGTTCAAGTCCGCCCCACATCAAGCCTCGAACATATCCGGCGGCGTGGCCTCGGCCTTGAGGGCAGCGATGGCCTCGTCCAAGGACACCACCGTCTGGTCCTGGCTGCCGAGGCGGCGGATGGAGACCTTCCGTTCCTCAGCCTCGCGCTTGCCGACGACCAGCATGACGGGTGCCTTCTTGAGGGAATGCTCGCGCACCTTGTAGTTGATCTTTTCGTTGCGCAGGTCCGTTTCGACCCTGAGCCCGGCTCGCCGCAGCAGTTTGACCGCCTCGTTCGCATAGGTGTCCGCCTCCGAAACAATGGTCGCGACCACGGCCTGCACCGGTGCCAGCCACAGCGGCAGATGGCCGGCGGTGTTTTCGAGGTAGATGCCGGTGAAGCGCTCCAGCGAGCCGAACATGGCGCGGTGGATCATGACGGGCGTATGCTTTTCGCTGTCGGCGCCGATGAAGAAGGCACCGAACCGCGACGGCAGGTTGAAATCCACCTGGGTCGTGCCGCACTGCCAGGTGCGGCCGATCGCGTCGCGCAAATGGTATTCGAACTTCGGGCCGTAGAAGGCACCGTCACCTTCGGCAATCGAAGTTTTGATGCGGCCGTTCGAGCTTTGGGCGATCTGGTCGAGCACCGCCTTCATCGCGGTTTCGGCCTTGTCCCATAGGTGGTCGGCGCCGACGCGTTTTTCCGGCCGGGTCGCGAGCTTGATGTGCACGTCCTCGAAACCGAAGTCCTTATAGATCGAGAGCATGAACCGGTTGATGTCGAGGCACTGCTCGGCGATCTGATCCTCGGTGCAGAAGATGTGCGCGTCGTCCTGGGTGAATGCGCGCACGCGCATCAGGCCGTGCAGCGCGCCGGAAGGCTCATACCGGTGAACGCAGCCGAACTCGGCGATCTTCATCGGCAGGTCGCGGTAACTTTTCAGGCCGTGCTTGTAGATCTGCACGTGTCCCGGGCAGTTCATGGGCTTCAGGGCGAAAACGCGCGCGTCCTCGGTCTCGGTGACGAACATGTTGGCGTGGTAGGTTTCCCAGTGGCCCGAGGTCTCCCAGAGCGTCCGCTCCATCAACTGGGGCGAATTGACCTCGACGTAGCCCTCGCGCGTGCAGCGCCGCCGCATGTAATTGATGAGGCCCTGGAACAGCTGCCAGCCGCTCGGATGCCAGAACACGGTGCCGGGCGCGTCCTCCTGGAAATGGAAGAGATCCATCTCGCGGCCGAGCTTGCGGTGATCGCGCTTCTCGGCCTCCTCGAGCTGATGCAGATGCGCTGCCAGCTCTTTCTCGTCGGCAAAGGCGACGCCGTAGATGCGCTGCAACTGCGGTCCCTTGGCGTCGCCGCGCCAATAGCTGCCCGAGAAGCGGGTGATTTTGAAGCCTTTTCCGATCGGGCCGGTCGACGTCATATGCGGGCCGCGGCAGAGGTCGAGCCAGGTGCCCTGGCTGTAAATCTTCAAGTCCTCGCCAGCCGGAATGGCGTCGACCAGTTCGACCTTGAAGTGCTCGCCCTTGGCCTTGAAGTACTCTTTCGCCTTGTCGCGCGACCAGACGACCTTCTTGAACGGCGCATTCTTCGCGATGATCTCGCCCATGCGCTTCTCGATCTTGGCCAGATCGTCGGGCGTGAACGGCTCCACCTTGGCGAAGTCGTAGAAGAAGCCGTGCTCGATAACAGGGCCGATGGTGACCTGGGTGCCGGGCCAAAGATCCTGCACAGCCTCGGCGCAGACGTGGGCGCAGTCGTGGCGGATGAGTTCCAGGGCTTCCGGGTCGGTGCGCGCAATGAATTTGATCGAGGCGTCTTTGGCGATCGGGTCGGCGAGGTCGGACAACACGCCGTCGAGCGTCATGGCGACGGTGCGTTTCAGGAGCGACGGCGAAATGGCGCGGGCGACATCGGCGCCCGAGGTGCCTGAGGGTACGGCACGCTTGGCGCCATCAGGCATGGTCAAGGTGATGTCGGACATCGGTGTAACTCCTCTCAATCGCTGCATACGAAGCAGGTAAGATGGGGGCAGATGAGGTGGTGCTTTGGAGCATCAGGTGATGCGTCAGCTCATCGCGAGCCGCGCTTGTGCCCGCGGCAGCGCTGCACTGTCAAGGGCTGCAGACGTTGAGGCATCGACGGGCCAGACGGGACCGGCTCATCACTTCGCGCCAGAACATTAGCACGATCGCGAGGCTTGCCGTGCTTCGGCGCGGCCCAACGACAAAGCGCGCAGCACGTTGATGCGTGATGCGCGCTTTGTCGTTCAAGGAATGTTCGTCGATCGCTGTGGCGAGTGCTCCGCCGCGCGTGATGCTACTTCTTTTGCGCGGCAGGAACCGGCTGGGCCGGGGCTGCGGGCGGTGTGGCTGCAACAGCCTCCGGCGGCGGCTCGCCGGTCTTCGCGATTGGCGAACTCTTTACGTAGGTCGCGATCGTCTGGTTGATGCTCCGGCGCTTGTCGTCGGTGCAGGCGCCTTTTGTCGGCTCGATCGGCTCCAGGAAAATCTGCAACTCGTCGGTTCCCTTTTCAACGAGGCGCATCTTGCCGGCGGCAAAGTGAATGGTCAGACGATGCAGCGTCGTGATGTAGAGTAGCTGCTGATCTGTCCACGTCTTTTTGGCTTGCTCCTTCGCCATCAAGGCGGAGAAATTGGCGTTCTGCTCGTCCCACATCTCGCACATCTGCGCCTGCGCCGAGATGTAGCCGACCTTGATGATATCCCGGCCGACATCGACCGGCACCAGCGCATCGCGCTTGGTCTTGTCGACTTCAATGGTCTTGCGCTCCGGCGTCGTGAACTTTGTCGGCAAGATGGTCCACGCATAGTTCATCAGCGTGATCACCGACTCGTCCTTGAGTTCCTTTGTCGGGGTCTGCGCCAGAACCAACGGCGCGCCCAACGCCATGCTCGCGGCTAGGACCGCAACAGCCTTCCGAATTGTCTGACCCATCGTATGCCCCTCGCCGTCCTGCTGCATTTTTGTATCTTTGTTTGTCGTTTGGTTCGTAACTTTGTTCTTAACTCGGTTCTAAGCGTCGGTTCTTAGCTCGGCGGATGAGCGCCGAAACCGACTCCACCTGCTTGCACCCCACTGAAGGCGCATCGCTCGACCTCAATCTGGGCGAACTTAAGGCACCTTTCGCCCGCGTCCCTTGCCGACAGCCAAAGCTGCGACAACTCCTCGCAGAGTTCGCACCTCCTGCTCGGTCGCCGAGATACGCATGAATAGCGAACGGAGATTGCGCACCATCGTTTGGCGCTTGTGAGGCGGATGGAAAAAACCGAGGCGATCCAACTCTTCTTCCAAGTGCGTAAAGAAGCCCTGCATCTCGTCTTTCGTCGCCGGACGGCTATGGCCAATGTTCAGTCCAGCCTCCACGGGCGTCTCATAATTTGTCACGCGGCCGAGGGTCGCAGCGCCGCTCGCACGCATCCATTCATAGCCGAGAATGAGAACTGACTGCGCCAGATTGAGCGAAGCAAAGCGCGAATTGACGGGAATCATGACGATGGCATCGGCTTTCGCCACCTCGTCGGTTTCGAGACCGTTGCGTTCGCGCCCAAACAGGACGCCGCAGCGTTCGCCGCGCGCCATGCGCATGCGCATCTCGGCCACCACCTCGAGCGGCGTCATCACGGGCTTCCTGAGGTCGCGTTGGCGGGCGGTCGTCGCCGCCAGCCAGTTGAGGTCGCCGATGGCGGCGTCAAGGCTCGGAAACGCCTGGGCCTCGTCGATGATGAAGTTGGCACCCGAGGCCGCGATCCGCGCTTTCTCGTTCGGCCAACCGTCGCGTGGGTTGATCAGGCGCAATTCGTCCAGGCCGAAGTTGGCACAGGCCCGCGCCACCATGCCGATATTGTCGGGGAGTTGTGGTTCCATCAGCAGGATGGCTGGGCTTTCGCCTGCGCCGGCAAAGGCTTCACCGCGGATGTGGGCGCGGCGGATGCCATGCCGGAGCTTGCGGAGAACGCGCCGCGCCCAGAACCAGTAGTTCTCGCCGCTCCAGGTCTTCTCCAAGGCTTCGAGGGCCGGCGTGTGGACGATGGCCGTCCCATGGCCCTTGAGCCGCACGCGACCGTCGCCGACGACGATCTCGGCCTTGTCGCGAATGAAATCCTCCAGCGTCTCGAGGCCTTGCGCCTGCGTGCGGCGTTTGCAGCCGGGACAGGTCGCGGCGTCGGCCTCGCATCGCAATTCCGCGCAATAGGTCAGCAATGGCTCGAGTGTTTCCCGGGTCAGCCCGTCGAGGCCCAGATGCGCAAGCCCGAGATCGACGGTCTTCTCATGGCAGGCATGAACGATCGTTGCGATCGGTACGGAGGGGCCATCCCCGGTCTGGGCGTGTGGCTCGCGTCCGCCGGGCAAATCCTTGATCACAATGGAACGAGGTGCTTGGGAAATAGGCACTGGCTTCCTTGACTGTTCAGATAGTAGCGCGACGATCCGGGACGGGCAGACCGATATCTCAACTTGCCATAGAATTCGACCTCGATCCTCTTCCATCGGAGGCGCGGCCCACTTAAGGTGCGCCGCGATATTCAAGCAAGAGCGACCAGCAGAGGTGTTAGCATGTCGAAACTCGAAATCATGTGGACGAAAGTCGACGAGGCCCCGGCGCTCGCGACCTATTCCCTGCTGCCGATCGTCGAGGCCTTCGTGGGCGCGGCGGGTGTGAAGATCACCCTGAAGGACATTTCGCTGACCGGCCGCATCATCGCCAATTTTCCCGACAAACTGACGCTTGAGCAACGGCGCAACGACGAGCTTGCCGAACTCGGCAAACTCGCGATGCAGCCCGACGCCAATATCATCAAGTTGCCAAACATTTCCGCGTCGATCCCGCAGTTGAAGGCCGCGATCAAGGAGCTGCAGGGTAAAGGCTACAATGTGCCGGACTTTCCGGACAGCGATGCGACGCCGGCCGACAAGGAAATCCGGGCGCGCTACGGTCGCGTGCTCGGCAGCGCCGTCAATCCGGTACTGCGCGAGGGTAACTCCGATCGCCGCGCCGCCGGCGCCGTGAAGCAATATGCCCGCAAGAACCCGCACAAGATGGGCGCCTGGAGCGCCGATTCCAAGTCGCACGTGGCGCATATGTCGAGCGGTGATTTCTATGGTTCGGAGGTCGCAACGACCATCGCGGCGCCAACCAACGCCCGGATCGAACTCGTCGGCAACGACGGCGCGATCACCGTTCTGAAGGCGAAAATTCCGCTCAAAGCTGGCGAGATCATCGACTGCTCGACCATGAGCCGCAAGGCCTTGCGCGCCTTCTACGCGGCCCAGATCGATGCCGCGAAAAAGGAGGGCGTTCTGTTCTCGCTGCACGTGAAGACGACGATGATGAAGATTTCCGATCCCATCATTTTCGGCCATGCCGTGTCCGTTTTCTTTGCCGATGTCTTCGAGAAGCACGGGGCCACGCTGGCGCGCTTGGGCGTCGATCCCGACAACGGGGTCGCGGACATGCTGACGCGGATCGAGACGTTGCCAGCAGCCGAGCGGGACGCGATCAAGGCCGACATTGCCGCCACCTACGCGAAGCGGCCCGGCCTCGCGATGGTCAATTCCGATCGCGGGATCACCAATCTGCACGTGCCGAGCGATGTGATCGTGGATGCGTCAATGCCGGCGATGATTCGCGAATCCGGCAAGATGTGGGGTGCCGACAACAAGCTGCACGATACGATCGCTGCCATCCCCGATCGCTGCTATGCGACGCTGTTCCAGGCCACCATCGACGACTGCAAGGCGCACGGTGCTTTCGACCCGAAGACTATGGGCTCGGTGCCAAACGTCGGGCTGATGGCGCAGCAGGCCGAGGAATACGGCTCGCACGACAAGACGTTCGAGGTGGCGACAGACGGAACGGTGCGCGTGGTCGCCGAGGATGGCACCTTGCTACTCGTGCAGAAGGTCGAGACCGGCGACATCTTCCGCATGTGCCAGGTCAAGGATGCGCCGATCCAGGATTGGGTCAAGCTCGGCGTGCGCCGCGCGCGGCTCACCAACACACCCGCAATATTCTGGCTCGACAAGAACCGCGCACACGACGCCCAGCTCATCGCGAAGGTCGACACGTATCTTGGGGATCACGACACGACGGGGCTGGTCATCGGCATCATGGCGCCTGTCGATGCCATAAAGTACTCGCTCGAGCGCATCCGCAAAGGCCAGGACACGATCTCCGTCACCGGCAACGTGCTGCGCGATTATCTCACCGATCTGTTCCCGATCATGGAGCTCGGCACGTCAGCCAAGATGCTCTCGATCGTCCCGTTGCTGGCAGGCGGCGGCTTGTTCGAAACCGGCGCCGGCGGTTCGGCGCCCAAGCACGTCGAGCAGTTCCAGCAGGAGAGTTACCTGCGCTGGGATTCGCTTGGCGAGTTCCTCGCTTTGGGTGCGTCGCTCGAGCATCTGGCGCAGACTACGGGCAACGAGGATGTGAAGGTGCTCGCCGAGACGCTGGATGCGGCCAACGGCCGGGTCCTGGAGTTCAACCGATCGCCGGCGCGCAAGGTCGGCGAACTCGACAATCGCGGCACCCATTTCTATCTGGCGCTCTACTGGGCACAGGCACTGGCTGCACGCGGCAATAGCGGGCCGATGCAAGCGCGCTTCCAGAAACTGGCGATGACGCTGGCGGACAACGAAGCCAAGATCAACAGCGAGCTGCTCGGCGCGCAGGGCAAGCCTTCCGACACCGGCGGCTACTACCGGCCCGACGACAAGAAGGCCGCCGCCGCAATGCGCCCGAGCGCCACGCTGAACGCGGCTCTGGCAGCGCTTTGAAGCTGGGAAGCTTGCCCTCGGGCCTGTCCCGAGGGTGAGCAACAGTCAGTAGGCTGGGTTAGCGAACCCAGTCTACGGAATTCTCGTCGCATCGCGCGATCGTGCTAACTCCTCAAACCGTCACGTCCCGCAACTCGTAAACGCGCCCGCCCTGTTGCCTTGCTGCCGCGATATTGGCTCGCTTCAACGCGAGCGACACGGCTTTGATTTTCGCGGCGTCAGCGAGCGACAGATAGGGCGACCAGCCGCCATCGGTCTCGATCAGCATCACATCGACTTCGGCGACATAGCGGCCGTCCCGCACGATCTCGGTCGTCGGTGTCTCGGTTCTCGTGGGCCCATGCGTCATGGGCGTCGCGTCCTGAAATCTGCAGTCTGCTGATTGGGATCTGGCCGATAAGCCGTCACAATGACGGCAATTGCCAGGACTCGAAAGTCGCATGGCTTTGACGATGAGAACCGCGATGTTAAAGCGGCCGCAATCGTTACGCTGGAATCACAAGGTGGCCCCTTAAAATGACAAAGATCAAGGTCGCAAACCCCGTCGTCGAGATGGACGGCGACGAGATGACCCGCATCATCTGGCTGTTCATCAAGGACAAGTTGATCCACCCTTATCTCGATCTGAAGCTTGAGTACTATGACCTTGGCGTGGAGGCACGCGACCGGACCGGCGACCAGGTCACCATCGACGCGGCCAACGCGACCAAAAAACATGGCGTCGCCGTCAAATGCGCGACCATCACGCCGGACGAGGCCCGCGTCACCGAGTTCAAGCTGAAGGAGATGTGGAAGTCGCCGAACGGCACCATTCGCAACATCCTCGGTGGCACGATTTTCCGCGAGCCCATCATCTGCCGGAACGTGCCGCGGCTAGTGCCCGGCTGGACGCAACCGTTCGTCATCGGCCGCCACGCGTTCGGCGACCAGTACCGCGCTACCGACTTCCGCTTTCCCGGCAAGGGCACGATCACGCTGAAGTTCACTGGCGATGATGGCCAGGTGATCGAGCGCGACGTGATCAAGACTCCCGGTCCCGGCGTGACGATGGCGATGTTCAACTACGACGACTCGATCCGCGACTTTGCCCGCGCTTCGTTCAATTATGGTTTGGCCCGCAACTATCCGGTCTATCTCTCGACCAAAAACACCATCCTCAAAGTCTATGACGGCCGCTTCAAGGACCTGTTCCAGGAGGTGTTCGACGCCGAGTTCAAGGCGGAGTTCGCCAAGCGAAAGCTGACCTACGAGCATCGTCTGATCGACGATATGGTGGCATCCTGCCTGAAGTGGTCGGGGGGCTACGTCTGGGCCTGCAAGAACTACGACGGCGACGTCCAGTCCGATACCGCTGCTCAAGGTTTCGGTTCGCTCGGCCTCATGACGTCCGTTCTGATGACGCCCGATGGCCGAACTTGTGAAGCGGAAGCCGCCCACGGCACCGTCACCCGTCACTACCGCCAGCACCAGATGGGCCGCGAGACGTCGACCAACTCGATGGCCTCGATCTTCGCTTGGGCGCGCGGACTTGCGCATCGCGCCAAGCTCGACGACAACGCAGCGCTGGCCACGTTCGCGGCGACGCTGGAGAAAGTCAGTATCGACACCGTGGAAGCGGGCTTCATGACCAAGGACCTGGCGCTGCTCGTCGGCGATCAACAGAATTGGCTTTCGACGACAGGCTTCCTCGACAAGATCGACGCGAACCTGAAAAAGACGATGGCTGTGTGAGCACGCCGAACCGGTACCGGCATCGATGAATGATCAATCAGGACGGGATACCGTGGGCCCCGCCCTGCATTGTGTCCCCGCGAGGAGCGCTGGCATCGCGTGACGTCAGGCCGAGCAATCCCCGCGTGTGGACACTCAGAGATGCACTTGTGTCTCATTTCGAGAATATCAGAACATAATTTGTTCAGTATGTCTTTTAGGGTAAGATTTAATTTCCTGAGTTACGTTCCTCCATAAGCCGGACGAAAATAAGCACTGGCGTTGCGTCACACGGGAATAAGGCAGGGACAAATGAGTGTTGCATTAGATATGGCGCGTCAGGGCGCGCCCGAAAAAGAAGAAGGCTTTCGCGGCGAGTATCTTCAGGGTTTGCGCCTGATCGAGCGGCTGCATCGCCTGCTCCTCGATGTCATCAAGGACGAGTTCGACCGTCAAGGTGGCGCGGAGCTCAACAGCGTGCAGGCGCTGCTGCTCTATAACATCGGCGAAAGTGAGCTGACGGCCGGCGAGTTGAAGACGCGCGGCCACTATCTCGGCTCCAACGTCTCCTACAACCTGAAGAAGCTCGTCGACATGGGCTATCTGCACTACAAGCGGTCGGAAACGGATCGCCGCTCGGTGCGCGTCAGCCTGACCGAAAAGGGCAAGGATGCGTGCGAGGTCGTGCAGGGCCTTTATCAGCGCCAGATGCGGTCGCTGGAAGCTGTCGGCGAAGTGCGTCGCGACGATATCCAAGCGCTGAACAAGGCGCTGGTTCGTCTCGAGCGGTTCTGGTCGGATCAGATCCGCTACCGGTTGTAAGCCTTTCCGGGGGGACGGGCTTTTATTCGGACGACGCGCCTATGGAATGGGGTTTTGCTATCAGGCAAAACCCCAATTCCATTTTTAGTTCCAGGTCATGCGCAGATTTCAGATTGCGGAATTTATTTTCTGGTTTTGGCGCGGGCGGTCGGGGCGGCGTTGGCGGGGTCGTCGGGCCAGGGGTGCTTGGGGTAGCGGCCCTTCATGTCGGCCTTCACATCGCGCCAAGAGCCCGACCAGAAGCGCGGCAGGTCGCGGGTGATCTGCATGGGCCGGGCCGCCGGCGACAGCAGATGCAGCGTCAACGGCAACCGGCCGGCCGCGATCGCCGGATGCGTTTTCAAGCCGAACAGCTCCTGCACGCGGATCGCGAGAATGGGCGCGCCTTCGCCCTCGTAATCGATTGGGTGGCGATTGCCGGTGGGGGCCTCGAAGTGCGTGGGGGCTTCGGCCTCGAGGCGGCGTTTCAACGGAAACGGGATGAGCGTGTCGAGCGCTTGGCCGAGATGGCCGGTGTCGATCTCGGACAGCCGTGTGCAACCGGGAATGAAGGGCGCGAGCCAGTCCGCGATGGTGGCGCCAAGTGCTTCGTCGCCAATATCGGGCCAGTCGGCAGCGATGTCGCCGGCATCGGCTGCTGCTGCGCGCAGAAACGCGATGCGGTCGCGCAATTGGCGTTGCTCACGTGTCCAGGGCAGGCGGTCGATACCGAGGTTGGCGATGCCGGCTACAAGGGCCGCGGCAGTCTCGGGGCCAGGGGGAACGGGTCTTGGCTCGCTGTCCAGAACGATGGCGCCGAGGCGGCGGGTGCGGCGGGCGCGAAGGGCTGCAGCTGGCACATCGAAGATCAGCTCGTCCCGGCGCTCGATGCGATGGCCGGCAATGGCGTCGAGTTCGGCGGCATCCAGGCGTGCGGCAAGCAGAATACGGGACTGAGCCGCGGCACCACTCAGCTCGGCGATGACCAGAAACGGTTCGCGCGATAGCGGGCTTGCCGCATCCAGCATGGCGCCGCGTCCGCCGGCCAGCAGGAAGTCCCCGCGATTGCCGCGCGCGCGCGCGATCCGGTCCGGGTAAGCCAGCGCCAGCAATGCCGCGGTTGAGGGATACGCCCGGCTGGCCGTCTTTTGAGCACCGGCAGCTGCTCCGCGCGCCCACTCCCGCGCCAGGCGTTTCAGGCTTTGTGCGCGCGGCGACGCATCGCGACGGAAGCCTTGCAGGCGGTCATCGAGATCGACGCTTGGGCCGCCAAGGCCGCGCTCCACCAGGACGGCCGCCAGATCAGCGGCAGCATCCTCCGCGCCGATATCGGCCGCCAGCAACAACATGCACGCGAGGCGTGGTGGCAGGGGCAGCGCGCGCAGGCGGCGGCCGGTCGGGGTTAGCGCGCCGCTCGTATCGATGGCGGCAAGGTCCAGCAGATCCTCGCGCGCGGCGTCCAGCGCGCCCAATGACGGCGGATCGAGCCAGGAAAGTTTGCCCGGATCGGAAACGCCCCACGCCGCGCAATCGAGCAGCAGGCCGGTCAGGTCGGCAGCGTGGATCTCCGGGCTGGTATAGGCCGCAAACCCCGATGTTTCCGGTTCGTCCCACAGCCGGTAGCAAACGCCCGGCTCCGTGCGGCCGGCGCGTCCCCGGCGTTGATCGGCGGTTGCGCGTGAGACGCGAACGGTTTCGAGGCGGGTGACGCCGGCGCCGGGCTCATACTTCGGGACGCGTTCGAGGCCACAATCGACTACAATGCGCACGCCTTCGATCGTGATCGATGTTTGCGCAATGGCCGTCGCCAGCACGATTTTGCGATGTCCCGGCAGGGACGGGCGGATCGCGCGGGTCTGCGCGCCACCATCGAGGCCGCCGTGCAGTTCCACGATCTCGATCTGGGCGTCGCCCTGGGCTCCGGCACCCAGCCGCTCGGCCAGCCGCTCGCGCGTGCGGCGGATCTCCGCTTGCCCTGGCAGAAACGCCAGCAGCGATCCGGGCTCCGCGCGAACGGCGCGGGCGATGGCGTCGGCCATCTGCTCCTCGATGCGTTTGGCGGACGCGCGGCCGAGATGGCGCGTTTCGACGGGAAATGCCCGGCCGTCGGACCGGATCACCGGCGCATCGCCCTTGCCCCCGCCCAACAGACCCGCCACGCGCGCGGCATCGAGCGTTGCCGACATGACCAGGATGCGCAGGTCCTCGCGCAGCCCCGATTGCGCGTCCAGCGCCAGCGCCAGGCCGAGATCGGCATCGAGCGAGCGCTCGTGAAACTCGTCGAAGATGACGGCGCCGATGCCGGAGAGCGCGGGGTCATCGAGGATCAGCCGGGTGAAAACGCCTTCGGTGATGACCTCGATGCGCGTTTTTGGGCCCGAGCGTGTATCGAGCCGCGCGCGAATGCCGATGCTGTCGCCGACTTTGTCGCCGGCAAGCGATGCCATGCGCTCGGCCGCGGCCCTAGCTGCCAACCGGCGCGGCTCCAGCAGCAGGATCTTCTGGGTGCCGAGCCAGGGCTCCTGCAGCAACGCTGGCGGCACGCGCGTGGTTTTACCGGCACCGGGGGGTGCCACGAGCACCGCGGATGTCATGCTGCGCAACGCTTGGCACAGCTCCTCCAGAACTTCGTCGACGGGCAGCCTGATTGCGCTCATGAGACGGCTGGATACCTGGGAACGGTGCTCGATGGTAGGGCTGAAATGGCTCGCGCGGAGGTTTTGAGCTCTACTGCGCCCTACCCATAAAATAAGATACTGATCTGTATCTATACTGCTGGCGTTGCCATGTCGCCGCCGGGCTGAGTGGGGCTTGCGCTTCACACAATAATCCCCGAAACACCGCAAATATTCCATCACAAATGCCTCTCAATCTCGTGATGCCAAGTGATTTGCGAATTGGCCACGATGGGCGCAAGTTGCATCTCAAGGACGCTACCAAATAGTAGCGAACAAGCCGATCAAAAACACAGAACGCCAAACAAGCCAAGCCAAACCCACCCAGGAGACATCAAATGAAAACCGCAATCGCCGCCATTCTCGCCCTCGGCCTGCTCTCTGGCACCGCCAGCGCCCGCACCGTCTTCGACGGTATCCGCGACACCGCGCCCCGCTCCGTCTTCACGGACATCCAGGCCTCGGCACCGCGCTCGCTGTTCGACGGCATCCGTGACGCGGCACCGCGCTCGCCCTTCGACCAGATCCGCGACAGTGCTCCCCGCTCGGACGGCGTCTTCGGTGGCCTGCAGACCGGCTCGCCATAAGCGGCCGATTTCGACGCTTAATAATCCGGTGCCGTTGTGTCCGGTCCTTGTCGGGATCAGGCGCGACGGTTCCGGAGTTAGCGTTTGTCTGGAAACGCCAGAAGACGCCGCCCAAAACGACCGCGCGTGCGGGCCAGATCGACCGCGTCGTCGACATCGTGGAGTTGGCCGGTGAAACCTACGGACGTGCGTCCCCCTTGCCCTCGCTCGACATTGGCCAGCACATCGGCAAGCGTTTCGGGGTGCGACCAACGCACGTTTGAATAGGGCGCGATTAGCCGTGGCCGCCGGCGCTGACCGATCAGCCAGAAACCGCCATCGGCGGCCGGACCGAAAACAATCCTGCGGCCCCCAAGTTCGCGAAATGCCCGGCGAACCAGTGCGACCGTGATACCGGGCACGTCGGTTCCAACCACGCAAACCGGCCCCGGACCGAGGCATCGCATCGGCCTCTGCATGCGGGCGCCGAGGTCGCCACCACCCTG
Source organism: Hyphomicrobiales bacterium (assembly GCA_025353015.1). Taxonomy (GTDB): domain Bacteria; phylum Pseudomonadota; class Alphaproteobacteria; order Rhizobiales; family Hyphomicrobiaceae. The sequence continues at coordinate 878 of JANXRM010000337.1, read as the reverse complement.
CGCCACGCGCTTAATGCCATGCGGCCATGTACGATTTCCAACGCCCGAATCAGGCGCCACCGCAATGGCCGTCTCCCAGAACGGTTGGTGCCCGAGCCGGCCGACGATGGCCTTCGACGTTGCGCGATAAAAGCGCAACGCCTCGGCGACGCCGACCTCGCGTGCCAACCGTGTCTTGACGTTTCCGGCCACCGGCACCTTGGCCATGATGACCAGCCGCGCGCGAAAGGGCGCCGCGATGGCTCGCGGCGCCCTCATCTTTGATTGTATCGGTCGGTTGCGGGCCACCGTGTCAGTACTCCGGCGATGCCGCCGTCTCAGGTGACGGACACCGGAACCAGGGCATAGCCGTTGCCATCTTTCTGGATCGTGCCGGCGCCGGGCAGGCCCCAATGGTAGCCGGTCAAGATCGCCTTATCAGCGATGGCCCGCTCGAACATGGCTTTGCGCGATGCGACTGCCATGGCTCCGTCCTGATCGAAGGCAGCCATCCATTCGGGATTTTTGGCAAACAGGGCGGCGACGTTCGTGATGTCGCTTGAGATGATCAGTTGCTGCGCACCCGAGCCGATCACATAGCCGGTGTGTCCCGGCGTGTGGCCATAGCAGGCAACCGCCTTGATCCCGGCGACCGCGTCCTTGCCGTCCTCCACCTGTTTGATGTTCTTCCAGTTCGGCAACGTCGCCTGGATGCGCTTGGCAAGGCCTTGGCGCGCCTCGGGTAGCTTCGCGATGACGCCCGGATCGGTCCAGAACTTGTACTCCGCCGCCGGGACAACGATCTCCGCGTTCGGGAAAATCTGCTCGTTCGTGTCTTTCGCCATCAAGCCGAAAATATGATCGGGATGGAAATGCGTGACGACGATCGTCGTGATGCT
>JANXRM010000314.1 GCA_025353015.1 Hyphomicrobiales bacterium | reverse complement strand
CCGCAGCGGGCCCGCCAGGTGTGACCTCGTTGATGAGGGCCCCCTTGGCTTCTGCCATGCCGAGACTTCCGGCCTTGTCCTCGTCGATATTCTCGATTTTGACGCCGAGCCAGCCGCGGCTGACGCTGCCCGAGGAGCGAAGCTGCGCGATGACCTCGGCAGCGGTCTTAGCCGGAACCGCGAACGCGATGCCGACGTTGCCACCGGACGGGCTGTAGATGGCAGTGTTCACGCCGACAACCTCGCCGTCCAAATTGAACGTCGGGCCGCCCGAGTTACCGCGATTAACGGCAGCGTCGATCTGCAAGAAATCATAAGGACCGGAGCCGATGTCGCGGCCAAGTGCCGACACGATGCCGGCCGTGACGGTGCCGCCAAGGCCGAAGGGGTTACCAACGGCCAGAACCCAATCGCCGACGCGGGATGCCTTATCGGCGAATTTCACGAATGGAAACGACTTGCTGCCTTTGATCTTGAGCAAGGCGACATCTGTTCTGGCATCGGTGCCGATGAGGTCGGCTTCGTGCTTGTTCTGCTCGTCAAAACTGACCTGAATTTTGGTGGCGCCGTCAATGACGTGGTTGTTGGTGACGACATATCCATCAGCCGAGATGACAAAGCCCGACCCCTGTGCTTGCGACGGGCGCTGCGACGGACCGGGTTGGCCCTTGAACTCCTTGGGCAGGTTTTTGAAGAACTCGTTCAGAGGGTGATCTTCGGGCAGGTCTGGGAACGAACCGCCGCCGCCCTTGCCGCCTTTTGCGGATGCAACCTTGGGTCCACCCGACGTCACGTGAATGCTGACGACCGAGGGGCGCACGCGGTCGACGATATCGGCGAAACTCAGGGGAGCTCGGCCGAATGGGGTCTGTACCGACGCACTATCTCCGGCGCGCTGGGCGAATGCCGGGGCCGTGGTGACCAACATCGACAGGCCCAAGAGGCCGGCGCCCATCAGGCCGAGAATGCTGCCGTGCACACGACAATGACGATGTTTGGCCGTCGAAGAGACGGGGAACGCGACGCTTGTGGAGAGCGGGGAAACGGCGACCATGACTTGACCTTTCTGGCGTGCGACGGCGGAAATCGTCGACGGTGCAACGCACCGGTTACCAATGTGCTATAAGGAATGATGCCTTACGGTCACCTTTCGGCCGGATTAATTGTTGGTAATGCAAACCGAATTCGTAACAGCGAAAGCCTGACGAAATGCCGAGCCAGCTGACGAAGGGTAGGATCTCCTGGGTGTTTGCGTTGGTCGGGCCACGTCGTGGGGAAAGGCAAGTTGCCCGGCTCCTCGTCGTGACCCTGGCCCCCGTCGTCGCAGCGGCTCTCGTGGGCATCCTCACTTGGGTGACGCCCGCCATCGCTGCCGTTTTCGGGCAAGACGACCGGACAGCCGTGCCGCAGCGCCTCGAAAGCGTATCGCAACGGCTTGGGCTTCTGTTCAACAATCAGACGCGAACCGTCTGCTCGGCGTTCTGTGTTTCGGAGAACATGATTGCGACAGCGGCCCACTGTGTCGGCCGGGGACAACCAAAGGCGCCGCGCTACCAGGACTTCACATTCGCCCGGAATTATGGACGCAACACCGAGAATGCCAAAATCGAGGGTCTGGCGACAGGTTCGGCGGCCCAGAACGTGCTAACCGGAGATTTTAAGCTCCGCGTGCGCCCGCCGATAGATGCAGCATTCGATTGGGCGATCATCAAGTTACAAGGCAATGGTTGCCCGATGGGGGGCTTAGCTGTGCGTGCGATGGCCGCGCCGGACCTGATAGCCGAAGCCGATGCCGGCCGAATTTTCCAGGTTTCCTATCACCGGGATTGGGCGCGTTGGCGGCCGGCCTATTCGAAGCCGTGTACAGTCGGGCGCGATTTCGAGACGGCGAAATGGTCAGCGATTGCGCCGGACTTCTTGAGTTCCGAACAGATGATCCTGCACACCTGCGACACGGGTGGCGCCTCGTCGGGCTCGCCATTGTTGCTGGAAACCGCTGACGGGCCTGTGGTCGTCGGGATCAACGTCGGAACCTACGTGCAATCGAAAATCGTCACGCAAAACGGCAAAGTCTCGATGCGGCAGAAGTCCGAGACGGTTGCAAATACGGCGGTGAGCGCAACCGTCTTTGCCGCCAAGATCGAGATGATGAAGAACGCAACGATTCTGCCGAGTGGTCGCCCGATGCGCGACCTGCAGCAGCAGTTGCGCGTGCTTGGCCATTACAACGGGCCAGCCGATGGGGCCTATGGACCTGCCGTCAAGGCAGCGATCGAAGCGTATGAGAAGGCGCATCGTCAGCCGGTGACGGGCTTGGCGACGCGGCCATTGTTGATGATGGCGACTGAAGAAGCAGCGCCTGGCAACGGCCAGTTGACACCCTCGAGTGCGCCGCAGCTACCGAGTGCATCGCAGCTTCCAGGAGCGCCACAAACGCGATCACGTTAGGAGCGCCATCAAGGGCTCAGCGCTATGCGGCGTGGGGGCTTCACGCGTCGCGCTTCAGGATGGTGTCGAGGCGCTTTTGCTCGTCGGCGGTCAAACCTGCCACGCCGCCAGTTTCTCGTTTTGCGGCGTTGAGCTTTCGCAAGATGGCTTGAGCGATGAAAGCCAGCAACAGGAATGGCGTCGCCCAGAGTAGTATCGTGCGCAGCGACAAGGGCGGCCGAAGAAGCACGAACTCACCGTAGCGCGCGACCACAAAGGCCCGGACGTCGGCGTCGCTATCGCCCTCGCTCAAACGTTGGCGGACCAGGACGCGGAGGTCTTTGGCGAGGCTGGCACTTGAATCGTCGATGGACTGGTTCTGGCAGACGAGACAGCGCAGATCTGCGGAGATCTGGCGGGCCCGCGATTCAAGCGCCGCATCCTGCAAGATTTCATCCGGCTCGATCGCTACGGCCGGGCCGAAACCTGCGAACACGAGACTGGCCAGCGCAAGCGCTACAACGAGACAGAGGCCTTTGTGCCAGTGGTGCATGGTGATGCTCATTCGGCCGGCACAGCCGTTGGCGCGCGGCGTGGCGCACCGACCCGCAATCGGCGGTCGCTGAGCGACAGTCCGCCTCCGAGGAACATGAGAATGGCGCCGAGCCAGATGAAGCGGACGAGCGGATTGAAGTAAAGGCGGATGGCATAGGAGCCGTCAGCCTGCCCGTCGCCGAGAACGGTGTAGAGATCACCGCGCCACGAAACGTGGATGCCAGCTTCAGTCGTCGATTGACGAGGGGTTTCGTAGAGCCGCTTGGAGGGCGTGAGTTCCGTCACTGGACGCCCCTGGCGGGAGACGGCCAGAACGCCCGAAATCTCGCTGTAGTTTGGACCTTGCGATGGCAATGTGCCTTTGAACTCCAAGCTGTATCCGGCGATGTCGACGTGCTCGCCGGGTCGCAACGTCAAGATCTTCTCCGACTGCCAGGCCGTGGTGCCGACGATCCCCAGAACCATCAGGCCGAGCCCCGCGTGTGCCAAGGTTCCGCCGTAGCTCGCGCGTGGCAGATTCGCGAGGCGGCGGTAAACCTCGCTCCAGGGTGCGCGGAGAAATTTGACGCGGAAGGCAAGCTCGCAAAGTGTACCGGCGATGACCCAGACGCCGAGCGCTATCCCAAGGGGGGCGAGCCAGGGGCCGCGAATGAAGAAGGCCAGGGCCAGCGCGGCGGCAACCGTTGCAGCGGCGATCGCGGCGAGGAGGCGTTCCATCGCAGCGGCGAGATCGCCGCGCTTCCAGGCTAGCAGCGGACCAAACGGCACGGCGAGCAGCAGGGGGACCATCAAGGGCCCGAACGTCATGTTGAAGTAGGGCGCGCCAACCGAGATTTTGGCGCCAGTCAGAGCTTCCAGAGCCAAGGGATAAAGCGTGCCGACGAGGACGGTTCCGGTCGCGGTGGCGAGCAGAATATTGTTGAGGACGAGGCTGCCTTCGCGTGAGATCGGCGAAAAAATCCCGCCCTGACGCAACTGGCCCGCGCGCAGGGAATAGAGGCTCAAGGCCCCGCCGATGTAAATGAACAACAACCCCAAAATGAAAACACCGCGCTTGGGGTCGACAGCAAAGGCATGTACCGACGAAAGAATGCCAGAGCGGACCAGGAACGTGCCCATGAGAGAGAGCGAGAACGTTAGGATGGCGAGCAGGATCGTCCAGATTTTCAGCGCCTCGCGCTTTTCCATGACGACGGCGGAATGCAGAAGCGCGGTGCCCGCAAGCCAGGGCATGAACGAGGCGTTTTCGACGGGGTCCCAGAACCACCAGCCGCCCCAGCCAAGTTCGTAATAGGCCCACCAGGAGCCCATGGCGATGCCGATGGTCAAACACATCCAGGCAGCCAGCGTCCACGGCCGGACCCAACGGGCCCAAGCACTGTCGATGCGACCCTCGATGAGGGCTGCAACCGCAAAGGAGAAAGCCATCGAGAAGCCGACATAGCCGGCGTAGAGAAATGGCGGATGGAAGGCGAGGGCCGGATCCTGAAGGATGGGATTAAGTCCCCGACCTTCGAGGGGTGCCGGATCGAGCCGGGCGAAGGGGTTCGAGGTTGCAACGATGAAGAGCAGGAAGCCGAAGGCGATGGAGGCTTGCACCGCAAGCACATTGGCTTTGAGCGAGGCAGGCAGGTTCCGGCCGAATTGCGCAACCGCGGCGCCGAAGAGCGCAAGGATCAACACCCACAGCAACATCGAGCCTTCGTGGTTTCCCCAGACGCCGGAGATTTTGTAGAGCATCGGCTTCAGCGTGTGCGAGTTCTCCCAGGTGTTCGCGACGGAAAAGTCACTGGTCACATAGGCGTGCATCAGAGCGAGAAACGCCAGCGCGAGCAATGCGAGTTGGGTGAGTGCCGCGGGCTCCGCCATGGCCATGAGGCGTGGCTCACGCCAATGGGCCCCAAGCGCCGGCAGGATCGTCTGGACTGCGGCGACGAGCAGCGCCAGGACGAGGCAGAAGTGTCCAATCTCGGCGATCATGGCTGGCTTTCGTCCTTCGAACGTAAGCAGGAACGGGGTCAGGGCTTCTTGGCTGTGGCAGCATCCGGGTGGGTCGCGCCGGCGCCAAGTTTGACGCCTTTTTCCTTCAGCGCCTTGGCAACCTCGGGTGGCATGTAGGTCTCGTCGTG
>JANXRM010000304.1 GCA_025353015.1 Hyphomicrobiales bacterium | reverse complement strand
CTGATGACGGCCTTGTCGGCCGGGTTGGCGCTGACGCCCCTGTTGCTGGGGGCCGACAAGCCCGGCAGCGAAATCCTGCATCCGGTCGCCGTGACCATCTTCGGCGGGCTGATCAGCTCGACGCTGCTCGACGCCTTCCTGACCCCGCTCCTGTTCCTGAAATTCGGCGAGCAACCACTCGAGCGGTTACGCGCTGGACGATCCACCAAGTTTTCTGCCCAGACATCGGCAGAGACACCGGCGGATGCCTACTGACCGCACATCAACCTTGAGAAGGACAACCCATGAAGAAGACCTCGTTTTGACTGCTCGCTCTTGCCGCCGTCACGCTCGGTTCGGCGGCACTCGTCCTCGCCCAAGACAAGCCGATGATGGATCACTCGAAAATGGACCACGGCACGATGGCCGCGGGCGCGCCAGAAAGCCCTGCCGCAAAGGCGTTCATCGCCGCCAACGCCAAAATGCACACGGATATGACGATGACGTTTTCGGGCGACGCAGATGTCGACTTCATCAAGGGCATGCTGCCGCATCATCAGGGCGCGGTCGATATGGCCAAGATCGTTCTGCAATACGGCAAGGACCCAGAGGTGAAGAAACTCGCGGAGGAGATCATCAAGGCCCAGAACACCGAAATCGCATTCATGAACAGCTGGCTCGCCAAGAAGGCGAAGTGAGTGGCGGATTAGTGAACGGGAGCTTAACGCCGCGTTCGTCGTGGGTTCAGGCCAAAACCGCTATCGTCAAATGATAGAGACAATCCGTCAGATCCCCGACGGCTTCGAGTGGAAGGATTTATCGATGATCATGAGAAAACTTCTTTTGACGGCCACCACGCTCTTCCTCGGCGTTCCGGTACCCTCGGCGTTCGCTCATGAAAATGATTACGCAGTCCAACGCCATGCCCGCGACCATGCCGAGCACGGCCGTGTGCATCGTGGCATCGCACGCGCGCACGAAAGGGCCCACGACGAAGGCTTTGACAGCCGCCGTGAGCACCGCGCCTATCATCGCGGCCTGCGTCAGTTGCATGGCGAGTTCCACGAGGATCACGCCAACACCCGGCATGACCACTCCCGTTGGAACCGCCGCTGACTCGAGGCCAAATCAGAGCATCGCCTGCGCGCCCCTCACCTTTGACGCTGGAGAAAAACATGCGTATCACGCACATGATCGCGGCCTTCGCTCTGCTCGCGACGCCGAGTCTTGCCTTTGCCCACGACGTAGCCAAAGGCCCGAACGGCGGCCAAATCGTCGATGACGCCGGCCACCACGTCGAGTTCACGGCCAAGGGCGACCAGATCGTGCTCTATCTCAGCGACACCGCCGATAAGCCGATCACTTCTGCACAGGCGACGGGCCGTGTCATCGTTCAGGCAGGCCCCACCCAGGCCACCGTTGACCTCGTCCCGACCCTACCCAACCTGATGGTAGCCAAGCTCGCGGCCCCGCTCTCGACAGGCGCCAAGTTAGCCGTCACCATCAAGCTCGGCGACGGCCACGACGTGAAGGCTCGGTTCGTGGCCCGGTAGGGGGAAATGGTGGCACCTCGGCCTGAGTAGTTTCCGAGGCTGCCGCTTGGCGCATCCGCCGCATATCGTGAACCTGTTCGGAGTGAAAGCGTTTGCAATTGAGCCGTCGTACCCGAGGAGAACACCAAAGCCGCCGAAGAGCACGACGCTGTGGCTATGGCACTTCCACGCGGCTGCCGAACTGCACGGCAAGGTGACCACGTCCCGCGATGGAGAAGTGGATAAAGGCACATAGCTGCTGTTGTTCGTCGGATAAATCCACGGCTGACGCTCACAAATTGAGCGCAGCAAAGGTCAAGAAGTTAGGGGGCTTTGCCATGCACCGAGATGCTTACTATCGCTTGGCGGGCATGACCGCCCTGTCGTTTATCAGCATGTACATATTGATGTATGCGATGGTGAACAGCTTCGACAATGTGTTCAACAGCGTGAATCAAGTCTATATGGCCGGCCTCATGACCGCGCCGATGGTATTGATTGAACTTTTTCTCATGGGCAGTATGTACCCGCTAAAGAAGCTCAACATGGTCATTTTCATCACCGCCGCCGTTATCGGCAGCATGTTTTTCTTGATGATACGCCAGCAGACGCTGGTAACCGATCAGCAGTTTTTGCGATCGATGATCCCCCATCACGCCGGAGCAATTCTGATGTGTGAACACGCGGCACTTCAATCTGCAGAAATTAAGGGTCTTTGCAAATCGATCATTGAAAGTCAGAATGCAGAAATCAGTCGGATGAAAACTCTCCTGACCAAGTAAGTGTCCTCGGTTTTTGGTCTGGGAATAGCCTCGACTGATTGTGGCCGCTGAACCCAACCATCTAACAGGCTGCTGAAAATCTCTTGGGCTGACAAGTCCGCGCGAATATGAATCCTGGTCCTCGGCAGCGAGGGAGGCGGGGATGCGCGGAGCGGACATTCGGTCGGGTGAGCTGTTCAGCTACGTCGACCTGGAGAAGCGGGTGCCCGACAAGCATCCGCTGCGCAAGATCCGGCAGCTCGTCAACGACGTGCTGGCCGGCCTCGATGGCGAGTTCGCCAAGCTCTACTCGGCTCTGGGGCGTGAATCGATCCCGCCTGAGCGGCTGCTGCGCGCGCTGTTGCTGCAGGCGCTGTTCACGATCCGCTCCGAGCGCCAGCTGATGGAGCAGCTCGACTACAATCTGATGTTTCGCTGGTTCGTCGGGCTCGGCATCGACGATCCCGTGTGGGTGCCGACGGTATTTTCCAAGAACCGCGACCGGCTGCTCGACGCCGACGTGGCCAAGAAGTTCCTGACCGAACTGCTGGCCCATCGGGAGGTGCGCAGTAAGCGGGTGCCCGGGACTGCGACGGCGGTTGTGCTTTCCGCTTGACGGGTGGCGGATCAGGCGGCGACGCTGTCGCGTCGCTCGGCTTCGCCAAGACGCGTCGCTGGTGGTCGCCAGTTCCAGGGCAAGAGTTCTGCCAGCCGATTGATCGGGTGGGCGCCGATACGGGCGATGACGTCGGTCAGCCAGGCCTCGGGCTCAATGCCGTTCATGGCCGCCGTGCCGATCAGGGTGTAGAACGCGGCGGCGCGCACACCGCCGGCATCCGATCCACAAAAGAGCCAGTTTTTGCGGCCCAGAGCCGCCGGGCGGATCTTGTTTTCTGCGGCGTTGTTCGAGATCTCGAGACGGCCGTCGTCGAGATAGCGCATCAAGGCTTGCCAGCGCCAGCGCGCATAGCGGATGGCTTTGGCCAGATCGCTCTTGCCGGGGATTTTCGCGAGTTGCGCGTCGAGCCAGACACCGAGTTCGTCGATTTTCGGTCGCGCCGTTCGCTGTCGAACGCTGCGCCGGATGTCGGGCGGGGAGCCGGCGATCGGACGTTCGATGTCGAACAAGGCGCCGATGCGGTCGAGCGCCTCCTTGGCGATCGTCGACTTGTGCGTGTCCCATTCATCGAAGAAGCCGCGCCTCACGTGTGACCAGCAGGCCACCTCGGCGACGCGAGGCGGGCCTTGCACGAGTGCCGCGTCGGACGCCTTCAGGCCGGCGATCTCGTAGAGGCGGGCAAAGCCCGCATAGCCGTCGGCGTGCAGCCAGCCGGTGAAGTGGCCAAGCTCCTTGCGGCAGTGCTCGCCTTTGCGATCGGGCGTGTAGCGGTAGAGCACGGCCGGCGGTGTCGTGCCGGCGTGCTGCCGCTCGTCGCGCAGATAGACCCACAGCCGCCCCGTCTTGGTCTTGCCCGTGCCCGGCGCCAGCACGTCGACCGGCGTATCGTCGGCGTGGATCACCCGGCCAGCCATCACGTGGGCGGCGACGAGCTCAACGAGCGGAGCCAGCAGCCACGCCGTGTGGCCGAGCCACGCGGCGCGCTGACTGCGATCGATCTCGATGCCGGCACGCAGGTCGATCCCGGCCTGGCGATAGAGCGGAATGTGGTCGCAGAACTTGGCGACAATCATATGCGCGAGGAAGCTTGCATCGACCATGCCACGCGGGACGACGAGATCGCGGTCGTCCTCACGCGCGAAGGCCATCGGTCACCCAACTGCGCCGACAAGGTGCTGCCGAACACGATCCAGCGCATCCGCTTCGACGCCGGCCTCAAGCGACACGCCGAGCAGCGGACGCGATGGCAGCATGCGTCGGACGTTCTGAGCGCGCACGAGCTTGCGGCCGTACTGGGCATCCCCGTGAACTGGCTCTACGTTCAGATCAGGAAGGGCCGGTTGCAGATTGACGCCCACGCGTCCGGGGCACACCTGTTCGCGAACACGCCGAGCGTGATCGAAGCCGTGGCCAAGCTGCGCAGGCATGAGATCGATTGCCTCGATCTCAGAATCAATCAGCCTCACAAGGAGGGGCATTCCCATGGGTAGTCGAGCAACATCGAGATCTGAGCCGGGCTCAGCGTCACCGCGCCCGTCTGCGTCGCAGGCCACGTGAAGCGTCCCTTCTCCAGCCGCTTGGCGAACAGGCAAAAGCCCTGCCCGTCCCAGTACAGGATTTTCAGCAGATCGCCGCGGCGGCCACGAAAGGCGAAAATCGCTCCCGAAAACGGGTCCTGCTTCAGCACGTCCTGGGCGATCAGGCTCAGGCCGTCGAAGCCCTTGCGCATGTCGGTCACCCCGCACGCGAGATAGATCTTCACGCCGGCCGGAACTGTGATCACGGCGCCGGTGTCTCCAACGCCGCAACGAGACGTGCGAGCTTCATCGGATCGATGCTCTCGCACACTTCGAGCGCGCGCCCGTTGGTCAGCCGGATCGCTATCCGCCCGCTGTCTGCATGATAGGATGGCCGCGACAGTGTGGGTGCTTCGGCCGTCGAGGCGATCCGCACCGGCACCAACGTCACCGGCGGCGACGAACGCATCGGCGGCTGTGTCGCGACGGGAAGCGTCTGCCTCGCGACCACGAGGCCTCCGTCCCGGACCTCCCGACGCCACAAATAGATCGACGCCGTCGAGACACCGTGGCGCTTGGCGACCGCCCTGACCGTGCTCCCGTTCTCGAACGTCTCGGCCACGATCGCCAGCCGCTCGCCATCCGTGCGCCGGCCTGACACCTGGCCTTCAGTCTCGCCGTCGCTCGTCATGGCCGTCCCCGCCGCTTCCCGCACGGGCGACAGGATCAGACAGATCCCGCCAATCGAAAAGACACCACGACCGCAGTCCCGGGCTCTCGCTTACGTCCACCAGTGGCCAAGGCTGGCGGAGAAGGCCCTGCACTCTTGCGTACCTTTGGCGTACCTTTTGGCGAAAACCGATCGTTCGCCGAGGCTGCTTATTTGGGTGATTATTGTTGTTTTTCAGTAAGTTAAGTTTGGTTACGGGGGCATGCAACAGCTATTGCAGTACTGGGCTGGTGTGCGGATCGTTGTTTGAAATCCTTCCGACTTTTCCAGTGAGAAGCCAATCACTTGCATCGCTGAGAAGAGTTGGTCCTCGTCGAGCTATAGCTAACGATGCAAGTCGAGGATTTAAAGCCATCAACATGCTATCGCCTTTGTATCGCAATCCTGCCTGACTCCGTCCCGGAAATGGGCATCGAATTGCGCAGGTCGACGCCGCAACGATCATGGCCCCGCCGACGACTAGCGCCTTCATGTGACCGTGTCTCCGGTGGTCTCAATGTGCGACCCGTCATTCCCAAGCGAGGCAGCTGCAAGCGCCAACCGAGCCAGGGCCGGAAGCGACTTGATACCGGTTTTCTTCATGACCGACGCCCGATGATTCTCGACCGTTCGCTGGCTGATGCCGAGATCGGCAGCGATGTTTTTGTTCGGGTGACCCGCAAGTACGAGATCCATGACCTGACGTTCCCGCGAGGTCAGACCAGCAACTTGCACTGCGGCACTCTTGCGCCATGCGAACAATTTATTGCTGTCGCGCGATTGTTCGAGTGCACGATCGATGCAGCGCAGCAATTCGCCACGGCCGATCGGCTTTTCAATGAAGTCGCAGGCACCGGCCTTCATGGCTTGAACGGCCATGGGCACGTCGCTGCTGCCCGTCATCATGATGGCGGGCAACCGATGATTCAGCGCGCGCAGCCGCTGGAGTAATTCCAATCCGCTCATTCCGGGCAGGTAGGCGTCGATCAGAACGCAAGCGTCACCGCCCGGTCGATAGGCCGCCAGGAACGCTTCGCAGGTCGAAAAATCCTCGACGGTGAGGCCGTCGTCTTCCAGCACGCTGCGGACGGTCGCGCGCAACGGGTCATCGTCGTCGACAACATAGATGATCGGCGACCCTTGGCGGGCAACTTCGTCAACAGCCCGCGGGACTGACGCGTTCTCCGCAGCCGGCGCGATTGCAAGCAGTCGCTCAATCGCTATCGTCAACTCGTTCAATTTTACCGGCTTATTCAGTTGTACGCATTCACAGCGCGCGATCTCACGCAAGGTCTCGGTCGAGATGTCGCCGGTGAGAATGATGACTGGGATCTGGCGTTGAAGATGTGTGCGTATTTTTTCGGTTAACCGAAGCCCATCCATATCGTTGGGAAGATTGTAATCTGCCAGGATAAGGTCGGGTTGGACAGTCCCTTGCACAATCAGGTCGAGCGCTGCAAGGCCATGCGGCGCCGTTGTCGTCTGATAACCCGCGTCCTCGAGAAAGAGCTCAAGCAGATCGCGCACTTCGGGATCGTCCTCGACTACCAGGATGGCCCCACTCTTGTGTTCTGGCCGGCGCTTTGGCACGAGGCTAGGCGGCGTGGCATCGGACACCGGGCTCGGAGCGAGGTTTGCCAGTGTGGTGGCGTCGCGTGATACAAGGGCGACGTCGACGGTAAAGACCGAGCCTTTGCCTCGTTGGGAGCGGGCGTGGACCTGTGCTCCAAGCAGGTTTCCCAGACGGCGCACGATCGATAGACCAAGCCCCAGGCCACGGCTTCGTTCCCGAGCGGCATTGTCGAGCTGATGGTATTCCTCGAAGATTGCTTGCAGTTCCGTCTCGGGGATACCGATCCCCGTGTCCCAGATCTCGATGCTCAACACGCTCCCATGTCGACGGCAACCAATCAGGACTTTGCCGCGCTCGGTGTATTTCAATGCGTTCGACAGGAGGTTGCGGAGCATCTGCTCCAGCAGACGTGGGTCGCCATGAACAAATGCGCTGCACGGAACGACCCGCAACTCGAGCTTTTTCGCACTCGCATGAAGCGCATACTCGTCTGTTATCCGGTCGAACAGATCATTGACGGAAAAATCCACCATCTCCGCGCGGACCATGCCGGCGTTAATCCGGTTGATGTCGAGAAGGGCATCCAGCATGCCCGTCATGGCGCCCAAGGTGTCATCGAGCCTAGCAACCAGTTTCTTGGCTTTGTCGCCCTCAACGATTTTCGCCAACAAACCTTGCAGCAGCGCGAACGCCTGGAGGGGCTGGCGGAGGTCGTGGCTGGCAGCGGCGAGAAAGCGCGACTTCGCGATCGTGGCCCGCTCGGCTTGCTGCTTGGCTGCCTCCAGAGCAATCCGCACGCGCTTACGTTCGCTCACGTCGATGAAAGTGATGACGACGCCCTCAACTCCCTCATCATCGGTCCGGTAAGGCAATATCCGACGGGTGAACCATACGCCGCTTTGCGTTTCAATTTCACGGTCGATCGGTGCGAGTGTGGCCAGCACCGCTTGGGCATCATGCGTCAGCGCACGATCGGCCGACAATGAGTTGAGATCGGCAAGTGGCCGGCCAACATCGCTGGCAATCACATTGAAGAGTGCTTTGGTCGCTGGCGTGAAGAAGCGGATATTTAGGTTCCGGTCCAGGAACAACGTCGCGACATCTGTGCTGTAGAGCACGTTCTGCAGATCATTCGCGGTCGTGCGTTGACGCTCCAGCGTTTCCTGGAGTTGGCTATTGAGCGCCGTCAGCTCCTCATTGAGGGACTGCAATTCTTCCTTCGACGTCAGCAGCTCCTCGTTGGTGGACTGGAATTCCTCATTGATGGACAAAGCTTCTTCATTGATGGCGCGCTGCTCCTCGCTCGAATACTCGAGATTGCGAATGGCGCCCTGAAGCTCCGCGCGCGTGGCGGCGAGGTCCTGCTGCAACTCGGTGATGCGCGGAGAACTGCCGGGAACGGCGACGTGGTTCTGCTTCGCCGCGACCACCTGCTC
>JANXRM010000296.1 GCA_025353015.1 Hyphomicrobiales bacterium | reverse complement strand
GTGCTCTCGGAAGGCTTCAATACCTATTTTCACGATCTCATTGGTGTCAACCTGTTCCGTTTACCCGCACGCGAAGTGCGATATTGGCTAAAACAGGATGAGCATCAGCGATTGCTTAAAGGAATTGGCTTTTTGTTTACGATCATTTCGATCGTCTATGGTCTGTATCGGACCTTGCTGCTCTTCGAAAAAAGTCTTCCCAGTGTGTTGGACGCTTATCTCGAAACGCGCGAAAAAAGAGCACTCCTCAATCGAAATATGCTTTTTAGTCTCGCCCTAAGTACCGGTTCGCACCCCCCCGAAACGTCCGGATCACTTGGTCGTTATCGCGAATGGCGGCGTCGCCGGCGGCTGGATAATTATCTTGCCGAATTCGACGCAGCCCAGACTGACCCTAGGAGTGAATTCGGACTACTCAAAGAGCGTATTAAGATAGCGACGGCGGCGAAAACCGCAGGTTCGAGTGAACTTTCAACCGCTCATTTTATTTACGGTACGCTTCAATCAATCGATGCTGATCAGGGCACAGTCCAAGCCCGCGAGCGCGCAATTAAATCGTTCGGTCTTGCAGCGCAATATGACGAGTCGGATGCACGCATTCATCGATGTTATGTTGAAGAACTGACGAAGGCCAATAGGTCTGACGAACTCGTGCCAGCGATAAAAGGATGGATCCGATCCGCTTGTGACAATGCCAGAGAATTGGGCCTTGCACATTACAGATTGGGCGAGATTCATTTTTTTCGTAGCAGAGAGGTGAGTTTGACACGCAGCGCAGCGAGCGAACGGCGCGTGCTTGCTCGGGATGCGCTACTCGAAGCAATTCGACTACTTCAAGCCAATCCTGATCCTGTAGTGGGTGAGGATGCCACAACAGCCAAAGCGCTTGAGCTTTTAGGCGACATTAATTGTGCACGTGGAACTCTGTCGTTTGCTGCCAACAGCTACAGAGCGGCGCACTCGATTTATCAGGCCCGAGGTGACGGTTCAGCGTCCGCGCAAATCGAGAAAAAATTGTTGAGCATCGGAATGAATGTGACGACGGCGCCGCTGGCGTTGCAGCCCAATTCGCCCGGTGTCGACGTCGTCTTGGCTTACAAGGCTTTGGGTTGCGCCTTAAACGCGACAGGACCAGTCGAAGATGCCAGAAATCAGCTCATGGCGGGACTGCAAGTCCTCAAGACACTTGAGATCAACAAAGAAAT
This sequence comes from Hyphomicrobiales bacterium, assembly GCA_025353015.1. GTDB lineage: Bacteria > Pseudomonadota > Alphaproteobacteria > Rhizobiales > Hyphomicrobiaceae. Next base: position 1,423 of record JANXRM010000296.1, on the reverse strand, counting down.
TACGCCCGAAAAGTACAAAGAGTTGTACGTCGAGATCAGTGAAATTCTGGAGGCATTGAATTTGGATGAATCAGACACCCCAGAGGACGCCCGTGACTTGGCCGAGGCCGTATGATGCGCCGGCGATGAGGCTGGCGTTGAGGAGGCTGGTCGCAAACTGAACCGGGTCGGCAATTGCATTCGAGCTGCCGAAGCCGAAACCACGGGTGCGCCAACGGTTGTTTAGCGACACCAAAACGAGCATGCACATGCCGGCCACCGCGATCCACCAAGTGGTTCGCATGGCGCCTGCAAGACAAACGGTAAGTATCGTCAGGAACGCTATAGCGTTCGAAGGACGGTCGAACATGGTCTACTCCGAATCGAAACGCGCACCGATGACTTGGTGTGCAGTTGCGATCGCGGGACTGCAATAGAGCCGGCTCCCTTCATCCCCAGGTAGGTCGTTGAATAGTCCCCGTGAGCTTTCCAATTTGGGTTGCCGTCCCGAATTCCGCCGCCATGGACGCCCCGGGTCGCGACCTGTATTACTCCACCATCGAGCGCGGCGTCAGCCGTCAGAGCCCGTCAACGGGTCGGCTCGCACAGTTTGACTTTGGGGAGGCGCATGGACCAGCCGGATGACACTCGCTCGAAAACTGGCGCGCCAGCCAGCGCCCCAATGATCCGCGGCTTCAACCAGGACGCCGGCGCCGGACTATTTCTCATCGTTATCGCCATTGTCGGCGTGTTCGCCTCGTCCGGCTTGCGCATGACGTTGCCTTCCGGGGTCGGCCCGGGGCTCATGCCGCGCGCCACGTCGATGATCCTCGGCGGCTTCGGCCTCCTGTTTTTCATGCAAGGTCTGACCACGCTCGGTCCGCGCCTCGAGGCCTGGTCGCTGCGCGGCATCTTGTTTCTGCTTGGCGCAGTCGCCGTATTTGCTGCGTCCGTGCGCCCGCTGGGGCTCGCCGTCGCCGGGCCACTGGCCCTGGTCATCGCAGCAATGGCGGATGCAGAAACACGCCTGCGCGAAATCGTGCCCTTTGCCATCGGGCTGACCGCGGTTTGTATCGTGCTGTTCAAATACCTGCTCCGCCAGCCCATCCCGCTCGCGCCCTTTCTGCTTGGCTATTGAAGGGTCGCCCCCATGTTCGATCTCTTCGACAAACTCGCCCTCGGCTTCCAGACGTGCTGGTCGATCGTGTGGATGACGGATCCGTTGTTCGGCATCACCTGGCCGGTGCCGACCAATCTGCTGCTCTGTTTCATGGGCTGCCTCATCGGCACCCTGATCGGTGTGCTTCCGGGCGTCGGGCCGATCGCCACCATCGCCATGCTGCTGCCGATTACCTACAGCCTTCCGCCGGTCGGCGCGCTTAACAAGCTGGCAGGCATAAATTACGGCGCCCAGAATGGCGGCTCGACGACGGCGATCCTCGTT
>JANXRM010000260.1 GCA_025353015.1 Hyphomicrobiales bacterium | reverse complement strand
CGTGGCGGCGATCGCCGGTGAAAACGTGCTGCCGAAAGCCGGGCGGATCGCAGAATTCGTCTATTACGCCGTCGCGGGGCTCGCGTGGGTGCCGCTGGCGGCGGTGATCATCTCGTGGATGCATAAAACGTGAGATGCATAAAACGTGAGATGCGTAGAACGTTAGATGCATAAAACGTGAGGCGCGGCGCGCTGCACGGGAACAGTGCTTCCAGAGCCGCGCGTCAGATCAGGTATGTGCGTCGGCCGAGGCCTGCGGGCGCAGGGTCAACCGTTGCGCCGCATTCCAGATCGCGAACGGGGCGCCGGTCAGCATGACCTTGATGTAGCGTTCCTTTTGGAACTCGCCATTGAGCGATAGGCGCGGCAATGACGTCAGCGACTTGGTATGGCGGGCGCGAATGAGGCCTTTACACGTGGTCACCGCGGTCTTCAGGCCAAGCTCGCGAACCAGTTCGAACTCGCGCGGGCCCGCACTGCCGAGATCGCCGTAAGGGAAGCTGAAATGACGGCATGGGCGGGCAAGCTCGGTTTCCAAACGCCGGACGCTCTCCTCGATTTCCTGGCGGGCTTCGCTCGCCGATAATTTGGCCAACGCGTAGTGGCGACGGGTATGGGCGCCGATCGTCACCAGCGGATCGGAGGCCAGATCGCGGATTTCGTCCCAATTCATGACGAGTTCGCGGCACAGGTGTTCCACGTCGATCCCATGCAGGCGGCAAAGATCCGCAACGACCTCGCGCGCCTCCTTCTCAGGCAGGCCGCGAAGCCACCAGTAAATCCGGTCGAAAGCGGCATCTTTTTGTTGGGCCGTGCGGCACTCGAAGCTCGTCCAGGTGCCGTGCATCTTGACTTCGATGGTATTGAGCGCGCGCACCACCTTCTCGAGCTTCAGCCACCACAGGTCGCCCCGCCCCTCCGGGAAATCCGTCGGCACGTAGATGGCGAACGGCAAGCCGTAGCGGTGGAAGATCGGATAGGCATATTGCTTGTTGTCCCGGTAGCCGTCGTCGAAGGTGAAGCAGGCAAAGGGGCGGTCGAACTCGCCTTCCGAGAGGCGCTGCTCGACATCGTCCAGTGACAGCACCTCGAAGCCGCGCTCGACAACGAATTTGATGACCGATTCCAGGAACTCGGGGGTGATGGACAGGATTCTGTTCGGCTGGAAATCGCCCGGGGTTTCGGGCCTGACGTGGTGCAGCGTGAAAATAACGCCAACGCCCGACGTCAATGGTGACAGCATGCCGTCGGCGCCCGTGTAATGCAGGGCGGACAATGCGGCTTTCATCAATCCCGTGCTGCGGCGGCTCATGCGACTCTTGCCCTGGTTACGCCTTGCGATTTCAGCGAATGCACGTCCGGCGAAAACACGTCCGGCGAAAATACGGGGCAGCAGAGTCTCTGCTGCGCCCATTCGACTGCTCATACTTCAGCTTCACATACTTCAGCTTCGAATGATTGCAAGAAGCGTGCTGTTGTCGAAGCACGGTCCCAGGAGCGTGGTGTGCGATATCCCGTCGTGGTTCACAAGTCGTGAAGTCCGCAGATGGGACGTGATCCTAAAAGCGCGTGGCGCGCGGGACACTGGATCCCACGCGCCACGGTCGAACTTTAGTTTGCGTCAGATGCGAGGGGGTGCCTCAAACGCGGGCTTCGGGGCCATTTCCGCGCGCCAGTTGCATCTTCCGGCGGCCGGCTGGGTCTCCGGCGCGGTCGATGCGCAGGACATCAATGTCGGTGACCTGGAAGCCGAGGAAGATGCCGTCGCCGGCCTCGCCAGCCGCCGTCGGGTGCCGGGGATCGGCAACCGCGACGCCTGCGTCGAACCGGCCCTGGATGGCCTGGAACAAGTCCCGGATCACGCCGTGCTCGCCTGTCACGATGATGTGGTCATAGGCCTCGTCGAGTGCGTCGAGTACCAGGTTGACCCGATCCGGGTTCAACACCTTGGTGCCGACTTGTGCCGTCCCGCAGGGCACGACATGGACGTCCGCCTCCGGCATACGGCGGATGACGTCCTCGAAGCTGGCGCGACCATCCAGCAGGTCCATCAGGCCGGGCGCTGGTTCGAGACCGAGCGCCTGGCTGAGGCCACGGCCGTCGAGGCTCCAATCCACGAGCGCGACCTGCTTGCCCTGGGACGTCAAAGCCCCTGCCAGATCGAGCGCCTCCTCGTGCGTCACGATGCCGGCGGCCGAGCCTGTGATCACCGTGCGGTAGCCGCCTTGCGATTGGGCATTGCCAACAAGGCGATGCGCAATTGCCGAGATCGAAGCGGCGTCGGCACTTGGGGAGGGGGAAGCGGCAACGCTTGCCGCGGCGGCTGGCGCGGCGGCTTGCGGTGCCGGCGACCGGATGACGCGGGCTGCCGATGGTGCGGCCTGGGTTGCAAGGGCGCTTGCGCCGAACGCAGGCTCGCTCATGCCGTGGCTCATGCGTCCGGCACTCGACTGACCAGCGCCCGACTGCATGTGGCCACCGCCCCGCGAGCCGGCAAACAGTTCCTTCAGGATGACCAGCGCGAAGCCGAGGATGAGGCCGGCCGCTGTGGCGAGCGCCGACAGCATGGCGCGTTTCGGCGACGAGGGCACGCTCGAAGGACGCGCCGTCGACACGATAACGGCTTCGATCGCTGCGGTCTCGCGGTTGCCGACGATTTTGGCCTTCTCGTACTTCTCCTGTAGTGATTCGAACTCGCTGCGCTTGCTCTTCGCCTGGCTCTTCAAGGTCGCCAGCTTGACGTTGTCGCCGGATTTGCCGCCGACGCTTGATTTCATGTTGCTCAGCGTTTTAGCGGCCAGTTCCTCGCGTAGCGCCAGGCCCTTGGCCTCACGCTCCAGGCCATCGACGATGGTCGACGCTTCCTTGGTCACTTGGCGTTTGAGATCGGCGACGTTGGCGTTGAGCTGCTTCATCCGTGGATGGCCCGACAGCAACGATGTGTCGGCTTCGGCCTTTTCACGCTCGGCGCGGGTGCGCTGGGCGATCAGGGCCTGGATGACAGGCGACTTCTGCACCTCGGGGATGGCGTCGACGCTGCCGCGCTGCATCAATTCACGCGCCGTGCGGGCGCGGGATTCGGCTTCGCTGCGAGCCGCCTGGACCTTGGTAACCTCGCTGGTGAGTTCCGTCAGGCGCTGCTCGTCGAGGCCGCCGCGGCCCGTCGAGGTGCCCGAATCTTTGCCTGTGTAAATATCGGCCTGGCGGCTGAAGCGCTCGACTTCGGCGTCGGCTTCCGTCGCTTCCTTTTCCAGCTTCGCGATCTGCGGCTTCAGCCATTTTTCGGCGGCTTGGCCTGTCGATGTCTGCCGTGTGCGCAGCTCGTCCTGATAAAGTTCGACCAAGCGGTTGGCAGCTTTCGCGGCGAGGTCCGTATCGGAGGCCGAGAATTCTACGGTGATGATCCGGGTGTCCTTGACCTGGAAGACGCGCAGCGCCTTGAAGTAGGCCGCGAGGACGCGCTCTTCTTCGGTCTCGCCGTCGCGAGGCCCGGCCAAACCCGCCATCCGCATCAGGCTGCTGGCGATGCCTTGCGACAGTTCGCTGTTGAACTCGGGCTGGGCTGCGAGCTGCAGCTCCTTCGTCAGCTTGTTGGCGAGATTGGGCGACTGCAAAACCTGCACTTGGCTTGCAACAGCCTCTTTATCGACTTTGATCGTGAGCGATTCAGGCGCCTGGTTCGAGCCGCTTTTCTGACCGAATGGATCGGTAATCCCAGGGCCGCCGATTTCGATCTTGGCGTCGGACGTATACTTGGACGGGATCAGCAAAAGGATGCCGAACGTTCCCAGTCCCATGACGGCCGAGGTAGCGAATATTTTCTTTGCGTTCTTCTTCATCACCGACCAGAGCGACGAGATGTCGATATCGTCGGGGGAAGCTTGAGTATGGCTGCGCATGTCTCACCTGATGGTGCTGGCCCGCCCGCAGTGATGATCCGCGAGCTTCTGGATGTTCCGTATTAGAACGCCATCCCGTAACTAATTGCTTAAGCCGTTCGGAATGGCACGGACGATCAGTCTTTCTTAACCAGTCCAGGGTTAGAAAGTGTCATCGGCAAATTCAATGCAGGAACGATGACAAATGAAGTCGCGTCTCGTGCCCCTTTCTTTCGGGATCGTGCTCGCAGCCAGCCTTGGCGGATGTGCGCACTTCGACAATACCTGGTCAGATGCGACGACTGTTGAAGTCGGCGTCAGTGAAACGTCACGTGGCGGCGATGCTTGTTGCGCTCCGCAAGGCGGGGCGCTGCACGCCTGGAGCGCTCCGACCGTCGTGCCGGTGAGCCTGCAGGGACCGCAGGCCGTCGCCGACAGCGACGGGCCGTACTTGCTTGACAGCGGCGACCGTCTCCGGATCTTCGTCTATGGGCAGCCCAACCTGTCGCGGCTCTATGTCGTCGATCATGGCGGCTGGGTGACGGTACCGCTGATTGGCAACGTCAAGGCGCGCGGCCGGACGACAACCGAGCTCGAGCATTCGATCCGCGCCAAGCTCGGCACGCAGTACGTTAAAGACCCGCAAGTCACGGTCGATATCCAGCAGAACCGGCCGTTCTTCATTCTCGGCGAGGTCAAGACCGCGGGGCAATATCCTTATGTCAGCGGGATGACGATCAAGATGGCGGTGGCGATCGCCGGTGGCTTCTCCGAGCGCGCGAACGAGCGCAAGGCGCAGATCACACGCCGGATTAATGGACTCGTCGAACGACTGGATGTTCCGGACGATTATGTCGTGCAGGCCGGCGATACGGTTTACGTCTACGAACGCTTCTTCTGACGCGAAGCTTGGTTTTAGCATCGCTGCGTTCATCGCTTCCTTGCGAATTGTCGGCATCCCGGGGCCCGTCTCCGGGATTCCGATTCAAGCTGAAGGTCGTTATGCATAGCCAGCCGCTGCGCATCCTGCATTGCTTGCGTGCTCCCGTGGGGGGGCTCTTTCGCCACGTCCGCGATCTCGCCCGTGAACAGGGCTCGCGTGGGCATGATGTCGGCGTCCTCTGCGATTCCTCGACCAGCGACACGCTGACGGAACGCCGGCTCGCGGAGATGGCCGAAACGCTGTCGCTCGGGCTCCACAAGGTCGCGATGAGCCGCGAGATTGGTCTCGCCGACATCAGTGCGACGACGGCCACCCGCCGACTTTCTGCCGATCTGAAAATCGGCGTCCTGCACGGCCATGGCGCCAAAGGTGGTGCCTTTGCGCGCCTGGCGACGACCGCCGTGAAGCGCGCCGGGCAGGCTGCGGTCTGCTTTTACACGCCGCACGGCGGCAGCCTTCATTACGATCCGGCGTCGCTGAAAGGCCGGGCTTTCATGGCGGCCGAGCGGCACTTGATGGGCCAGACGGACGGTCTGATCTTCGAAAGCCGCTATGCTGCCGATACTTTTGCGCTGAAAGTTGGTCAGCCATCGTGCCCGTTCCGTGTCATTTACAATGGCATTCTGCGCGACGAGTTGCGGCCGGTGCAACTCATGGATGACCCCGCTGATTTTGTGTTCGTCGGGGAACTGCGCCACCTCAAGGGTGTCGACGTCCTCCTTGAGGCGGTCGCAAGCCTCGCGAAAAGTGGCCCGATACGCGCCGTGATCGTCGGTGCGGGGCCGGACGCGGCCTTGTTCCACGCACAATCGGCATCCCTGGGTTTGGATGGCGCGGTCAGTTTTCCCGGTGCCATGCCGGCCCGCGAGGCGTTCAAGCTCGGCCGCGTTCTCGTCATGCCGTCCCGGGCGGAAAGTCTGCCTTATGTTGCGCTGGAAGCAGCAGGTGCCGGCATTCCGCTCATTGCAACTCGCGTTGGCGGCGTTCCGGAGATCGTGCTCGGATCGGGGACCGGCCTTGTCGAACCCGGCGATGCTATCGGCCTCGCGGCGGCAATGGGCGAGACGATGGACCGTCCGTTGCTGGCAGTGGATCGGGCGGGGCGGCTGCAACGCAGGATCGCCGCCGAATTCTCCGTCGAGACCATGACTGAAGGCGTACTCGAGTTCTACGCTCATGCCATAGCGGGTCTGGCCAAAGCCGGCGCAAGCGCTTAACCGCCGGTCCCGCCTGCTCGCGTTGCTACAATTGACTTAAACGAAATCCTGCAAGCTTTGCCCATTCGTTAACACCAGTCAGGTGTTGGCACGGGTCGTGCTCTTGTCGTTGGCATCCTGGCGTTCGCGCCGTTTCCGACACATGTGCCATGCCGATCCTGTCCCAACAGCAAACTATCCCCTCAGCGCCAGCCTCCGCACCCGAGCCGGGCGGGGCTGCATTACCGAGAGCGTCCGGCAACAGCCACGTTTCGCCTGTTATCGCGACCGGCCTTGCCCGGTTGGGCGAAATCGCGGTGCTCGTCATATCCGGTCTTGCGGTCGCTGCCGCATGGATGGGTCTCGAAGAAACATTTTTCGACAATCGGTATTTTCTGGCCATTCTCGCAGCAGTCGTCGTGACGTCGGCTGCAAGCCAGCGTCTGGAATTGTTCACGATCGCGGCGCTGACCTCGCCGTTGCGGCAGGTGCCGAAGATCGTTCTCGGCTGGACGACGGCCATGGGTGCGCTCGTCACCATTGTGTTTCTGCTCAAAGCCGGGCCTGATTTTTCGCGTGGTTGGATGCTGCTCTGGTATGTCGGCGGGTTCGCGGCCGTTGTCCTGTTCCGGTATACGGCGTCGGTCGCCGTTCATCGTTGGGCGCGGGCTGGATTGCTCAATCGGCGGGCGGTTGTCTTTGGCGCGGGGGCCGAGGGCCGGGCGTTAATTGATTCGCTCGAAGCCGACGAAGGCAGCGACGTGCGCATCTGCGGTGTGTTCGACGATCGGGGGGCTGACCGGATCGCGACGACGGTGCGTGGCTATCCGCGCCTCGGCAACGTCGACGAGCTCGTGTCGTTCTGCCGGAAGACGCCGGTGGATCTGTTGATTGTGTCGTTGCCGATCACGGCTGAAACGCGGCTTCTCGAGATCCTGAAGAAGCTATGGGTGCTGCCCGTCGATATCCGGCTTGCGGCGCACGCCAATAAATTGCGATTCCGGCCTCGTGCCTATTCGTTCGTCGGTCGCGTGCCGCTGCTCGATCTCTTCGACAAGCCGCTCGCCGATTGGGACAGCATCGTCAAAACCGTTTTCGACAAGGTCGTTGCAGCCGTGGCACTTGTGTTACTGGCGCCGGTCATGGTCGCCGTCGCGATCGCCATACGCTACGACAGCAAGGGGCCAGTGCTCTTTCGCCAGAAGCGCCTCGGCTTCAATAACGAGCTGATCGACGTATATAAGTTCCGGTCGATGTACGTGGATCTGGCGGACGGTAGTGCTGCCAAACTGGTGACCAAAGGCGATCCGCGCGTCACGCGCGTTGGCCGGATCATCCGAAAAACCAGCCTCGACGAGTTGCCGCAGCTTTTCAACGTGCTGCTCGGAACTTTGTCGCTCGTTGGTCCACGCCCGCATGCGCTGCAGGCGAAAGCGGCCGACCGTCTGTACCACGAAGTGGTCGATGGCTACTTCGCCCGGCACAAGGTCAAGCCTGGCATCACGGGCTGGGCGCAGATCAACGGCTGGCGGGGCGAAACCGATACGTCGGAGAAGATCCAGAAGCGCGTCGAGCACGACCTTTACTACATCGAGAACTGGTCGCTGTTCTTCGACATCTACATTCTCGCGCGGACGCCGATGTCGCTGTTTCAGTCGGAAAATGCCTATTGAGGCGCGCTGTCGACGGCCTCGGTTCGTGTTTTTGCGTTAAGTGGAGTGTTGTGCGTGAGCAGGTTTGAACCGACCGAAACGGCGCGGATCGCATCTGGAGTGATGGCGCGCAGGATGCGGCAACGCGTCGTGCACGGCGCATCGTTCGCACTGTCCGGGCCGGCTTTCACGCAACCAGACGTGGTGCCCAGGGGGGCGGTGCATCGGCTGGCACTTTTTTTGGTGTCTCTGACGATTTTCTCGGGCTTTTTCGTCGTCTTCGAACCGGCACCCTATGACGCCTTTATGATGGGCCTCATGGTGCTGCTTCCGACGATGGGATTGGCCACGCTCAATCGTCCGCTTCTAGTTTATTTGGTGCTGTGGCTTCTGGTGGTGGTGTTCGGTTTCGTCGCCTGTATTGCCGCCAAAGATCCGACGATCGCACTGCCGCATATGGTGGTGACGCTCTACCTCGTTCTCAGTTCAGTCGTCATTGCAGCCTTCGTCGCGAAGCGGCCGCAGGCGCACGCCCGTCGCTTGTTCCGGGCGACAACGGCTGCCGCACTGCTTGCCGCCGTGACGGGTATTGCGGGCTATCTGGAGCTCTTTCCCGGTGCCAAGGAGTGGTTTACGCTTTTCGATCGTGCCACCGGTTCCTTCAAGGATCCGAACGTTTTTGCGCCGTTTCTCGTGCCGCCGATCCTGTTCCTGCTGCATCAGGCGCTGTCGAACCGGCTGCGCGGTGTGCTGATGCCGATTGCTGGGATCGGTGTGCTCGGGACGGCGCTGTTGTTGAGCTTCTCGCGCGGTTCCTGGACCAACCTTGTGGTCGGGCTTGCCGTCTACGGGTCGCTGATGATGTTGACGGCGCGCAGCAACTGGCTGCGCGTCAAGCTGATCTCGATGGTGACGGTGGTTGCGATCATTGGGCTCGGGCTCGTGTTCGCCGCGATCCAAAGTGACAGCCGTCTGTTTAATGAACGTGCGGCTTTGACACAGAGCTACGACGAAGGACCGGAGGGCCGCTTCGGCGGGCAGGCGAAGGCGTTCAACTATGCGCTGCAGAACCCCTGGGGGCTTGGCGCGCTGCAATTCGACGGCTTCCTCCACCCGGAACAGCCGCATAACGTCTATATCAGCCAGTTCCTGAACGGCGGCTGGATGGGCGGCTTCATCTACCTGGCGTTGATTGCCGCGTCGCTTGTCCTCGGGCTCGCAGCTGTCCGCAAGCGCCGCGCCGAAGCGCCGTTGCTGCCCGTGGCCTATGCCGCATTCGCCGGCCTTGTGGTAGAAGGCCTTGTCGTGGAAACGGACCACTGGCGGATCTTCTATCTCGTGATGGGTTTGCTGTGGGGCTTGACGTTCCCGGTGCTCAATTCGCAGCGCCTCGGTGTCACGCGCCTCCGTCCGGACCACCTCAATTTGAGGGGGCTCAGCCTGCCGGTCTGGCCGGTCCTGCCCGAGCTTGCCACATTGCCGCTGCGTGCACCCAAGCGCATGCCGCGCATCGTGAGCCCGGCCGCTGCGGGACACGCTCTACCGCAACCGTTCAAGGCGAAGACGCGAAAGAGGGAACCGAAGCGCCGGACGCGGATCGTGGTGCACTGAGCGTTTGGTCGTTCGACGGCCGCCACGCCATCGGTGTCAGGCAGACCTTTCACCGGCCTTTCATTGGCCTGTGGGCTGCGCAAATGGTTTGGCAGACCCGCGACGGGCGCAATTGCGGCGCAGCGGGCGCTGTGTCTAACTGGTGTTTGCGACGGGCATCAGATCCGTCGACCGGGAAGGACGCGGTGGGAGCACAAGGCATGGGCACACAAGATCCGATACTCAATCCGAGAATGCTTCGGGGCACCGTCAAAAGTTCACGCGCCTGGCATGGGCCGGACCTGAAGGACGAGGATTTCGTCGTCAAACTCGATTCCGACTGCATGGCCGAGCTGGAGAACGTGCTCGCCGAGCAGCGCCGCGCGCCGGTGCCAACGCTCATTCTGGAGCCGAAGCATTTCCCGCTGTCGTCCTGCGCCAAGGTAATGGAAGGCGTCCGCCAAAGGCTCGACCAAGGGCTCGGCTTCGTCATCCTCGACCGGCTGCCCGTCGACCGCTGGAAGCAGCAGGAGGTGGTGGATATCTATTGGTTGCTTGGCAGCCTGATCGAGCAGCCGGTGGCGCAGGAATGGTCGGGCAAGATGATTTACGATGTCCGTTATGAGGGGCAGGGATACACGGCCGATACGCGAACGGCGCTGACGCCCGAAGGTCTCGATATGCACAATGACAGTTCGATGGGCGAGGCGCCGGCCAACTACATCAGTCTGTTGTGCCTGCAGACTGCGCAGAACGGCGGCAAAAGCTCGCTATCGAGCGCCTACGCCGCGCACAATCATTTCGTGGCGGAGCATCCCGAGCTGGTCGACCGGCTCTATCAGCCGTTCTATCGCGACAAGCAGGAATATCAGCCCGCAGGCGCTGAGCGCACGAACTGGTATCCGATATTTTCAGTCGATAACGACAATCTGCGGATCCGCTTTAATTCGCGCGTCATCCGCCGCGGTTATCAGAAGACCAGCCAGATTTTAGACAACGCCGGCGCGCAGGCGGTCGAGATCATGAACAACTTTCTGATCGATCCCGCCCATCGGCACGACTTCTGGATGGAGCGTGGCCAGATTCAGATCCTGAATAACCGATCGATTGTGCATGGACGGACGCCCTATGTCGACTTCGAGGAACCCGAGAAGCGCCGGCATCTGATCCGGTTGTGGCTGCGCGCGGGTGATCGCCGGCAGTTCCGCGGTTGAGGGACTGCAACGGGTCTGCGTTTGCAGCTCAAAGGCGGTGCGGACGATTGCTGGCCGTGTGTCGGAGATCGGGGGCGTGAAACCTCCGGCGCAACCTCAGGCCCTGACGGGGAGGCTGACGAAGCGCAGCCAGTAGTTGTTCAGCGCGTCGACCAGCTCGATGAGGCCGTTATACGTGCTCGGCTTCGGGATATAGGCGCTGATGCCGAGGTCGTACGTGCGGTGAATATCGTCCTCGCCGTTGGAGGTCGTGAGCACGATGACGGGGATCGAGCGCAACTTGGCGTCGTGCTTCATGTGCATCAGGGCGGTGCGCCCGTCCATCCGCGGCATGTTGAGATCCAGCAGGATCAGGCCTGGCAACGGGCGGTCTTCGTACGGCGCCACGCCTTTCAGGTACTTCAACAATTCTTCGCCATTTTCGACAAAGGCGAAGGGATGCGCAAAGTTGCTGTCGCGGAAGGCATCCTCGATCAGAAGGCGGTCATCCTCGTCGTCGTCGGCGATCACGATTGGGATTTGGCGACGGGGATCGGCTTTCGGCGACGGGTAGGGTGCTACGGGCGGAGCTGAGACCTGGACCGGGGTTTGCGGTGCAAGCGGCGTCGAGCCGGTCTCGGCCGGTTGTGCCGTCGGTCGTGGAGTCTGATGTGACGTCTGTTGTGACGTCTGTTGTGACGTCTGCTGGGGCGCCGGTTGGATCGACGGGGTGCGCACTTCAGGCCGGCGCAGAGATATCTTGCCCCGAGCCTCGACCGGCACCGTCATCGTCACCGTCTGCGCCCGTTTCGGCGTCACCCAGACCGGCGGCGCTGTGAATTGGACGCCGACCTCGCTGAGGTCGCGCCAGGCGATCTGCACCGGAGCTTCGAAGCCATCGAGATCGATCAGCAACTCGAACGTGTCGGGTACCGCATTCGCTTGCGAGACTTGAAGTCTGGCGCCCGTATCGGAGATATCGCGGACAACGCACGGCATTGTCGAGTGGCGGCCATTGAAGGCGATGGTGCCACCCTTCAACATGCGCTTGCGGACTTGGCGGCGATTGTCGACAACGGGACGACGGTGCATGACAGGCTCCGGCAGCTCGATATTCCAAGGACGTCGAGCCAGTAGGCAATTCTAATCGCCAGCCGTTAACAATTGACTGGCGAAAACCAGTACGCCGTCACAGCTGTGCTCAGGCCGCGATCATCGCCCGTGCTGCAAGTTCGCCGAGGCCAGGGGGAAGACCACACGCCTCCCGCTGCAGAAACAGCAGCAAGGCGAGTTCGTTTTCATTGAGGCAGCCATCAAGGCCGAGGCGGCTGACGAGCCAGGCTTCGCTGGTCTCTTCGATCCGCTCGTTGGTGACGATTTCCAGGCGCTGGCGCTCGAGGCGGGCCATGGCCTGTTCCTCCGCCGTTTGCGGACGGCAGGACGACCAAACACTTCCGGCGCCGCCGGCAATGGTGCGGCCACCGAAGCTGGCATGCGCATTGGAGAACTGTTCGATGTGGAACGAACCTGGTTCGGCAAAGCCGCGGAACGGCAGCACCTGGGCCGTCTGCCCCGGGAGATCCCAAACGACAGCGCCAAAGGCCTGCTCGCGAGTTGGCACAGCGCGTCCGAGTGCAGCCAGCACGCTATTGCCGACGGCGCACACGAAAAAGTCGGTCCAGGCTGGCGAGCTTTTTGTGGGTGATACCGCGCGATTGATCGCCAGAAGTGCATCGGCTTCGACGCGGGTCACGGGGATCCCGATGTCTTTGCCGAAGCTCAACACGACCCGCCGTAAGAGATCGATCTCCGATTGGCTGATGGCACCAACTTCGAGGGCATGGCCGGAGCGCAGGGGCCCGCCACCGGTTTCGACGGCGTGACGGACTTGCGTCAATGCGTACGCGGCGAGGCTCGGTGGCGACCAGCGGGCGGTTTCGATGACGTGGACCAGCAACGCCAGCTCGATGTTGCTGCGCAGGCGGCCATCGATCCCGAGGCGCGAGACAAGCCACGCCGCCTTTTCAGCAACGACGTAACCGTCCGGTAGCATCTGGTGGACGACGAAATCGGCGATGGCTTCGACGAAAAAGCCGGCCCATGCGGGATCCTTGACGGGACAAGCGTTGTTGAGCGCAAAAAGCGCCTCGGCGTCGGCCATTGAAATTTGCGGTTCTTCGAGCAACGCCCGCCGAAGCTTCAGGACGTCACCGTCCTTGATGCTACCGCGCGCCTTGATTTCCTCGAGCGACACCAACGTGAGCATGCCCATCACGACCTACCAGACACAGGACCCAGAATTCCTGGAAGGTACGCGGGGGATGGTTACCAATGCGCTAAGGACAGCAGCGGCAATCGCGCGACTGTGGCCGATTGGCCTCAAAAATCGTAATCGAACATCCGGATTTCCGGCGTGTACCAGCTGGCGACAAGGTCGCGGCTGGCGGATGTGTAGTAATCGCGGTAGGTGCCGCGGTCCTTGGAAACGTTGGCTTTCGGCAGGCTCACTTGACCTTTGAGGCCGATGCGGGCGAGCACGGTCTCAAAATCGGCGTCGAGCGTTTCATAGCGGCCGACAAAATCGAGAATGGGTTTGCCTTCGGCGGTGTAGAGGTCCCAATTCTCGACCCAGGCGCGGCGGCGGTCGGCGTTGAAAGCATCAAACGACGGCTTGGCGGCACCGGATTTCGATTTCGTCTTGTAGTGGTACCACGAGACCTGCCGGTCCCATGGGTTCCGCTCGAACGAGAACTTGTAATAGCTGTTCCAGATCTCTTCGCTGCAGTAGAGGCGCACGCGCCAAGCGGGCATGTGCTCGTAGTAGCCGACGGAGGGGTGATAATGCCGTTCCGGCCGGCCGAGCAGCGTCTTCCAGAGCGGGCGCTTCGGTTTGTCGGGATGCTCGATCCGGTAGTTCTGGGCGGGTTTCTGGCGCACGCCGCGCAATTGCTCACTGGCTTCGGTCAAGACATCGTCGGGGCCGCACACGCCCGATAAGGCCGCCTCGACCGAGGTGGAACCAGTCTTGTAGGTCTTGATGTAGATGAACTTGTGCGCGTGGCTTAGGATCATGGGGTGTCATCTAGCACAAGCGCGGGGCGGTCTCCAACGGGGCCCCTGCCAGATATGCACGGGGTTCAACCACTCCGGCCCCGCGGATGGGCGGCCTCATAGACCTGAAGCAGGCGATCACGGTCGACCTCGGTATAGACCTGGGTGCTCGAGAGGCTCGCATGGCCGAGTAGCTCTTGGATCTGGCGGAGATCGGCGCCAGCCGACAACAGGTGCGTGGCAAAGGAATGGCGCAGCGCATGCGGCGTCGCGGTGTCAGGCAACCCCAGGGCCGCACGCACGCGTTCGATCGCCAACTGGATGATGCGGGGCGACAGCGGTCCACCTTTGGCGCCGCGGAACATCGGTTCGTCCGGCGCCAGGGGGTAGGGGCACAGCCTGACGTACCGATCGACCGCCTCGCGCGTCAGGGCCAAGACGGGAACGACGCGCTCCTTGCTGCCTTTGCCGGTAATGCGGATGACGTCGCGCAAAGTGGTCGGTGCCTCGCGGGGCGTGATGGACAAGGCTTCGGAGATGCGCAGCCCCGAGCCATAGAGCAACAGCAGCACGGCGGTATCGCGGGCCTCGATCCAGTCCAGATGGGAGCCGGCATGATCGGCAACAAGGGCGGCGGCCTTCTCGCGCGTCAGTGGTTTGGGGACGCCGTGTGGAATTTTCGGCATTTGCACAGCGAAGACGGCTCGGCTTGCCAGGATCTCGGCCTGCTCGAGCCAGCGGAAGAATTGGCGCAGCGCCGACATGGTGCGCGCCAGCGAGCGGCCTTCAAGCCCTGCCCGGCGGCGGGCGGTCATGAAAGCGCGGATGGCCTTGGCGTCGAGCTTGGCGAGATCGCCGAGGCAGGGGGGGCGGGCGGTGCGCTGCCGGAGCCAGCCGAGAAAATCGCGCAGATCCCGCGTGTAGGCCTCGACCGTCGCGGTGGCGGCGTCCTTTTCGTGGGTGAGATGGTCCATCCAGTGCTGAACGGCCTCGCCGAGGTCACCGCCTAGGTCGAGAGCGGCCGGATCAGTCAGAATGTCCGCGATGGTCGTGGCCAAGATGTGCGCTCCGAATCGGGCTGTGAACGCCATCAACATCGAAGTGCGCAGGTTAACGAAAGGTTAAAATGCAGGCGAGCGACTCAGCCGCCAACCAAGCGGCGGAGCGTGGCCGTCAATTTCTCGACGTCGGCCTCGTCGTTATAGACGTGCGGGGTGATGCGGATGCGGCCAAGGCGCTGGGCGATGAATATTTTTTCGGCGGCGAGTTTGTCCGCAAGGCCCTCCGGCATACCGCGCGGGAAGCCCACCGACAATACATGCGGCGCACGGACCCGCGTTTCCGGAAGGTGGACCGGAGCGCCACTCAATTGGCGGGCCATCAGACCGGTCAATTGCGTGAGGCGATCGAGGATCGCGGCTTGCCCAAGGCGGCTGACGACGTCGATCCCGGCCGCCGCCATTTCCATGGACACGAAATGATCGCGCTCGCCCATGTCGAAGCGGCGGGCGTCCGGCAGATAGCGGGTGTCCTTGAAGTAGACGTCCTGCTCCGCCTTGACGGAACGGCGGCCAAGCGAGGGTTGTTCGAGTGGCGTGCCCTCCTGGTGCCGCTTGGCGACATAGAGAAAGGCGCGGCCATAGGGGCCGAGCAACCATTTGTAGGTCGGAAAGATCAGGAAATCGGGGTCGAGCGTCGTAACGTCCATCTTCAGGATGCCGGCAGCGTGGGTCGCATCGACCAGGAACATCGCGCCTTTCGACCTGATGACCGGCGCGAGCCGATCGATATCCACCAGTCCGCCGTCGGACCAGTGCACCGAGGAGATCGAAACCAGCGCCAGCGGCGGCGCGCCTGCCCGATCGATGGCGGCGAGGACCGCGGCCGTCCAATCGCCATCGACCGGCTTTTTGACCGTATCGACCGTGAAGCGCCCCTCGGGCGCGCGCACCATCCATTCAAGAACGGGGGCTGCGTGGTCGTCCTCCAGCACGAGCACCCGACGGCCGGCCGGGATGCGCACGATCTTGCCAGCGGTGGCGACTCCGTAGCCAACCGAGGGGATCAGCGCCACGTCCATGGGGTCGGCGTTGATGAGGCCGGCGGCGGCCGTCCGCGCACGCTCGTTTTGATCGTTGATGAAGGTGGCCGGCAGTTTCCACGGTTGGCCTTTGTGGCTGACGGCGGCGCGGCCGGTTTCCTGGACCGCCAGCGGCAAGGGGCTCCAGCCCGCGGCATTGAGGTAGCAGACGTCACGGGGGATATCGAACAGGGCGCGTTGTGATGCTAGCATGGTCGGGTTCCCACCAGTTTCAGGGTGCGATGCGTGTTTCGATCGCAGCAGTCGAATGCGGCGATTGACAGAGCCGGCAGCATTGCACTTTCGCCTTACCTGTCCCAACAAGTTTTCGTCATCGAGAGGATAAAATGCGCGGACGCCAAGTGTTCATGGAAAGCCTCGTTGCCCACGGCGTCGACCGCATTTTCGGCAATCCCGGAACGACCGAGAGTCCGCTGCTGGACAGTTTAGCTGCCTATCCCTCGATCCGTTATGTGACGGCGCTGCAGGAAAGCATCGCCATGTGCGCGGCGAGTTTTTACGCGCAAGCCTCGGGCAAAACCGGCATCGTCAGCCTGCATGTGGCGCCGGGCTTGGGCAATGCGATGGGCATGCTCTATTGCGCCATGCGCGCGAATTCGCCTGTGATTGTGACGGCGGGGCAGCAGGACACGCGCCTGCGGCTCGCCGACCCGGTGCTTGGCCATGATCTCGTTTCGATGGCCGCGCCGCTGACCAAATGGAGCGTGCAGGTCGAACGCGCTAGCGAGATGGCGTCCGTCATGCGCCGGGCCTTCAAGGTGGCGCACGATGGCCCGCCGGGTCCGGTGTTCGTCGGCCTGCCGATCGACGTGATGGAGCAGGAAACCAGCAACGGCGCGGTCACGGCGGGGACGCTGCATCGCAAACCCGAGGCACCGCAGGCGGCCATCGATCAGATCGCTGGGCTGATTGCTGGGGCTCGCGCACCCGTCATCATCTGCGGCGACGACGTCGCGCGGGCCGGAGCAACACCGGCGCTGGTCACGCTGGCCGAGACCATGGGCGCCTCTGTCTGGGTCGAAGGCCTGCACATGCATTCGGCGTTTCCCTCGGCGCATCCAAGCGCGCGGCTGCTGCTGCCGCTCGATACGGCGGCGATCAGGACGACGCTCGGCGATGCCGACCTCGTGCTGATGGCGGGCGGGCCGTTCTTCGAGGATGTCTGGTTTGCGGAGGGGAGCCCCTTCCCGGCAGGCGCCAAGGTGATCCAGATCGAGGAAAGCACCGCGCGGCTTGGCTACAACTACCGGCTCGACGCTGGCGCGGTTGGTGATCTCAAAGTCGCGTTTGCGGGCCTCGCGTCGGCACTGCAGAAGGCGCCCGCAGATTTCGCCAAGGCCGCCAGCCAGCGCAATGCCGCACTGCAGGCGCTGAAAGAGCGCGAGGTCGCCGCGCAGAAATCGCGTGCCGAAAAATCCTGGTCGCGCGAGCCGGCGTCAATGCCGCGCGCCATGGCCGAGATCCGTGACGCGCTGCCCCAAGGCGCCATCGTCGTCGACGAGACCATCACGGCCAGCATAGATCTCGCGCGGACTGTCGATTTCGCGGGCCCGGGCGATTATTTCAGCGGCCGAGGCGGCGGCATCGGGCAGGGCCTCGCGGGTGCGCTCGGCGTCGCGGTGGCGCAACCGCAACGGCCGGTCGTTTGCATATCGGGTGATGGCTCGGCCATGTACTCGATCCAGGCGCTCTGGACGGCCGCGCACATGAAACTGCCGATCGTGTATGTGATCCTGGTCAATCGCGAGTATCGCGTCCTGAAGCACAACATCGACGTCTACCGGCAGAAATTCGGCATCGTCTCGCAGGAGCCCTACGCCGAGATGGATCTTACCGGCCCCAATCTCGGCTTTGTCGAGATGGCGGCGGGCATGGGCG
>JANXRM010000249.1 GCA_025353015.1 Hyphomicrobiales bacterium | reverse complement strand
CACTTGACCTGCGGCTTGCCGCACACGCCCCGCACCCACTCGTTGGCGCAGGCCGGAGCATACCCCGATCGCCCGGTCTTCGGGTTGTCCCATCTCGCCGGGAACACATCCGTTCGACCGCCGAACAGGCGGCGGAAGAGTGCGATCTTGTCCGGGGCGCGCGAAGCATTCGTCACTGCCGGCTCTTGAGCAACGGCTGGCTGAGGAGCCGGATCCGTCGCAATCCGCGGTTGCTCGAGTTCACGAAGGCGATGTTCGAGGCTTTGACGCTCGGCATCGATCGCAGTGAGTTGTCGACGAATGGCGTCAATTTCATCCCTGGTCCCACTTGGTGTCATTGTTCGGCCACCCGGTTCCGTCCACTTCAAGCAACATATGCGCGGGTTCCGGCGGCCGCGAGAGGCAAGCAGCCGTGCATAGCGGGCATCTATGCCGCCCGACCTTCGATACATGTGGAAACGGGCTCGAATGCCACGGCGACCTCATTGATCAAATTGGACTGCGCTGCCTACCGTCCCTTCATGCTCAAGGATTCGCACGCGATGGCCGGGCAGGACGCGCCGGCACAAGAGCCGCCGAAGCAACGTGGCGCGGGCAAGACAGCGCGTGCGCGCGTCGTCTTGGATCGGCCGCCACAGGCGCAAGGTTGGAATACCACCGACGAGGACGAAATCGCGTTGCGCCGCTGGCGTGGCCGCACGGAGGTCACCGCGCTCGAGACGCTCGAGCCGAAGCAGCCAATCTTCGGGACGTTTCGCATCCGCTCGGAGAGCGGCAGCAGCTACGAGATCGAGATCCGCAGCCTCGATCAGCGCATAAACTCCTGCGGCTGCATCGATCACCGCGTCAGCGGTCTTGGCACCTGCAAACATATCGAGGGTGTCCTTGCGGTGTTGCGCCGGCAGGATGCGGCGGCGTTCGACGTCGTGTCGAAGACGCGCCTCCGGCACGAGGCGATTGGTGCCAGCAGTGCGCGCGTCGAGATTTTTCTCGATCGCCGCGAGGCGGCACGCCCTGCGCTTGCCTGGCCCGTGTCCGGCGGTAGCATGCGGGCGGCGCGCGACTGGCTTCGGCCCTTCTTGAAATCCAGCGGAGAACTCGACCTTGATCCTGGCAAGGTCGCCAAGCTCCTGGCTGCCTGGCAATCCGCGCCGGCACCTGTGCGACGCGGCATCCGTGTTTCCCGCCATATCAACCCGTGGGTCGAGCGGGAACAGCGCCAGCGTTCGCGCATCAAGGCGCGCACAAAGTTCCTCGGCGACGTTGAGCACGGCAAGGCGACCTTCGACCTCGTGAAGTTGCCGCTGCTGCCCTACCAGCGCGAAGGCATGCTGCACTTGGCGTTTGGCGAACGGGCGCTCTTGGCCGACGAAATGGGTCTCGGCAAGACCGTGCAGGCGATCGCCGCCTGCGAGCTGCTGGCGCGCCGCAATGGCATCGCGCGCGTGCTGGTTGTCTGCCCGGCATCACTCAAGGCCGAGTGGGAAGAGCAGATCCGCCACTTCACCGATCGTCCCGCACAATCGGTTTTCGGCCCGCGGGCGCAGCGCCTCGCCACGTACGAGAAGCCGGTTTTCTTCAATATCGTCAACTACGAGCAGGTGCTCGTGGATGCCGACGACATCAATCAGATCCTCGCGCCCGATGTCGTCATCCTCGACGAGGCGCAGCGCATCAAGAACTGGCAGACCAAGACGGCGCGGCGCGTGAAGCAATTGCGCGCGCCCTATGCCTTCGTGCTGACGGGCACGCCGCTCGAAAACCGCATCGACGAGCTCTATTCCATCGTCCAATACCTCGATCCCGAATTGTTTGGCCCGCTGTTCCGCTTCAACCGCGACTTCTACGATCTCGACGAGCGCGGCCGTCCCGTCGACTACAAGAACCTTGGTGAGCTGCGCGACCGAGTCGCGCCCATCATGTTGCGGCGGCGCAAGGCGGACGTGGAGAGCGAGCTGCCGGGCCGCACGGTCACGAACTATTTCGTGCCGATGGCCGAGGAGCAGCGGACCCGCTACGAGGAATACAAAGGTCAGGCCGCTCGCATCGTCGCGATCGCGCAGCGTCGCCCGTTGCTGCCCAAAGAGTTCGAGCGGCTGATGATGCTGCTCGCCTGCATGCGCATGATTTGTGACACGCCGGCGATCCTCGATCCCACCTGCCGCATCAGTCCGAAGCTCGAAGAGCTGGAACGCATCCTCGGCGATCTGCTGGAGGAGCCCGATCGCAAGATCATCGTGTTCTCAGAGTGGGAGACCATGTTGGGCATGGTGCGCGAGCTGGCGGGCGAGATGGGAATCGAGGTGGCGTGGCACACGGGCTCGGTGCCGCAACAGCGCCGGCGCGCCGAAATCGTGCGCTTCAAGCAGGACCCCGCCTGCCGGCTCTTCCTGTCGACCGACAGCGGCAGCGTCGGCCTCAATCTGCAGGTGGCGAGCGCCGTCGTGAATGTCGATCTGCCGTGGAATCCGGCCAAGCTCGAGCAGCGCATCGCGCGGGCCTGGCGCAAGGGCCAGATGCGCGGCGTGACGGTCGTCAACCTCGTCTGCGAGGATTCGATCGAGCACGGCATGGTGCACCTGCTCGGCGCCAAGCAAGCCCTGGCTGACGGCGTGCTCGATGGCCAGGGCGACCTCGCGACGCTCAAGATGCCTTCGGGTCGCGGCGCCATGATCGAGCGCATGCAGGCGCTGATGCAGGCGGCCGAGACCGCCGCAGCAGAGAGGGTCGGGCCGCGCGGCGCGACCCCACCTCCCGCGCTGCCCGAGGAGGCGATCGCCGCGCAGCTGCAGCAATGTCACGGCGAGCGCGCGTTGCTCGTCGAAGCGCGACAGGGCGGCGATGGCCGCACGCGCGTGCTGGCCGTGCTCGACCTCGCGTCCGACGCCCTCAAGGCCGAGACGCGGCGGCTCGCGGCGGCCGACGGCAGTGACGGCGGCCCGGCGGTCGAGATCATCGACCGGGCAACGTGGCTTACCCTGCGCCGGCTGCAGGCGAGCGGCGTGATCCAGATCATGGATGGTGCCGCTCGCGTGTTGCATCGCGCGGCCGGGCTGGCCGACACGGAAGCTGAGGACGCCGCCAACGCGCTGAAAGTTCGCCTGGCAGCCCTTCGTGGAGATGCCGAGCGGGTGCTGCGGATGGCCCATGTGCTGGCCGCTGGCGGTTTCCCCGAGGAGGTGCTGCCATTGCTGGCCAAGGCGATCGGACACGGCGCGGCAGTCAAGCTTGCCGTGCTCGGCGAGCTGCCGGCGGACGTGACCTTGGCTGCGCCCGCACGGGTCCGAGCCCTCGTCGAACGCAAGGCACTGCCCTTGCAAGCCATCGTCACACTCGATGAATTGGCCGCCGCGTCAGGCACGCCATCGGGGACCGAGATCGAACGGCTGATGAAGGCGACCGCCGAGGTCTTGTTGGCCTGTATCGAAGGTGCGGAAGCGATCGATGCAAGAGACAAAGTGTGACGGCATGATCAGGTTCACCGCGTCGTTTCGTGACGAGAAGCCGGCGCGCATACCAAGACAGGATCGTCCAGATTTGATATGAAACGTCGGTTATAACCTTGACATAGCCGACGTTTTATATCATTGTCCCTCCATGCAATCCAAACCCCAAGGTCTCCAGGATCGCGCGGTCATGCTGCTCAAGCGGCAGGGCATGGTGCGGCTGTCTGAGTTCGTTGCCGCCGGCATCACGGCGGCCACCATCTCACGCATGAAACAGAAGGGGGATGTTGTCCAGCTTGGACGCGGGCTCTACCAGCTTTCCGACGCGTCGATGGACGCGAACCACGCGCTGGCGCATGT
>JANXRM010000130.1 GCA_025353015.1 Hyphomicrobiales bacterium | reverse complement strand
CAGGGCACCGCAAATTTTGCTGTGGAATCGAAAAATGTTTACGCCGGCGGCACGATGTGTCTCGGCGATAAATCGCGGCGTGACATCATTCAGTCCGACGGCACCGAGCTTCGCAACATCCGTTGTTAATGACCGGCTTTTGGAGGAATTCTATCGCTCCCGACTTCGCTCGAGCACTTAGCTCGCGACCACGCTTGGGCTCACTTTGCCGATGCGCTTGATCGCTGCGATCGGGCCACCACCTGTTTTGGCGATGCGCTCGACGGCGTGCACGACCGGCTCCACCGCGACGGCCATGTGGTGCGCGTTGGCGTGAATGAGCAGCGCGCCGTCGACCATGACGCCGACGTGGCCTTTCCAGAACACAAGGTCGCCGCGTTCGAGGCCGTCGAGATCGGCCGGTATGTCAATCGCGGACCCGAGAGCGGCCTGCTGCATGTCGCTGTCGCGCGGACAGGCTTGGCCACCCGCCTCCAAGGCAAGTTGCGCGAGGCCCGAGCAGTCGACGCCGATGCGCGTGCGCCCGCCCCACAGGTACGGCACGCCGATCAGGCGCTCCGCGATGACGACGAAATCGCGCGCGAACGTGCCGCGCGGCGCCACGTGCCGGGCAATGACAAAACCGCCGGACGCCAGCCGCAGGAATTTCTCGTCGCCGCCCGTGACCGTGATTGCGGCGCCGAGCGAAAGATGCATGACCGGCGGCGCCTTGATGTCGGCGACCGGGTAGACGAATGTGCCGATCGCCTGCACGCGGTGCGTCGGCTCGACGATGTCGAGATGCAGCGTATCGGCCGGCACATAGCCCACATAACCATCGCGCGCGAGTTGCACCCAGGCAAAGCCCTGCGTGATTTCGTACACGGTCAGCCGTTCGCCGAAGAGCGCCTCGTTGACGAGCTCCGCGGTGGCAGTCGGCTGACTGCGCATCGGGATCACGGCGCGCCCGATCTGGGCCTGCCACCCCGCGACGAAGCGCTCCGCCGTCACGCGTCCCTGCAGCCGCTCGTCAGCGAGGTCGGCGCGGAAGGCGTTAAGGCGCGGGTCGAGGGGACTGAGTTCGGAAACGCTCATTCGTTGGCCTCGCGTCTGACGCCCATCTTCTGACCGCTTGCTGAGGCTTGGCGCGCCCGCCCTCAGGATATGCCGTATTGCCGCCGCAAGGTTTCGAACACGGCGCGGGCAGCGTTGGTCTCGCCGCCCTTCGGGCCGAGTGGTTTGGCCTGCTGCCGCCAGCCATAGATGTCGAAATGGGCGAAACGGCGGGCTTTCGTGACAAATCGTTTCAGGAAAATGGCGCCGATGATGGAGCCGGCAAAACCACCCTCCGACACGTTGTTCATGTCAGCGACCGCGCTGTCGAGGGCGCTCTCGTAGGGTGTGGCCAGTGGCATCCGCCAGACCAGGTCCGAAACGGCATTGCCAGCGGTTGCGATCGCCTGGGCCAGGTCGTCGTCGTCGGCATAGAACGGCACGAAGTCGGCGCCGAGCGCCACGCGGGCAGCCCCCGTCAGTGTCGCGAACGTCAGCAACTGGTCCGGCCGCTCCTCGTCGGCGAGCGCCAGGGCATCGGCCAGAACCAGGCGTCCCTCGGCGTCGGTATTGCCGATCTCCACCGTGCGCCCGGCGCGGCTGCGGATGACGTCGCCCGGGCGGAAGGCGTTACCGGAAATGCTGTTTTCGGCAGCCGGGATGATCACGCGCAGGCGTACATCCAGTTTGGTGGCGAGGATCATATGCGCGATTGCCAGGACCGTTGCCGCGCCGCCCATGTCCTTCTTCATCAACAGCATGCCGCTCGATGGCTTGATGTCCAAGCCACCAGTGTCGAAGCAGATGCCCTTGCCAACCAGCGTGATTTTCGGCGCGTCGATGCGGCCAGCGCGCAGGTCGATCAGGCGCGGTGCCCGGGGACTGGCGCGGCCGACCGCATGCAGCAGCGGGAAATTCTCCTTCAGCAGGTCGTCGCCCACGATCGACGTGACCGTTGCTCCGTGCCGTTGGGCGAGCGCCCGGGCCGCATCTTCGAGTTCGGCGGGGCCCATGTCGTTCGAGGGTGTGTTGATGAGGTCGCGGCCGAGGGTCACGCCGTCCACGATGGCGCGGACGCGCTGCGCGTTGACGGTGACCGGCAGTTTCAACTGGGGCAGGGGATCGGCGTCGCCGGACTTGTATCGCCTGAAACGATAGCCGCCGAGGCCCCAGGCAACGGCTGCCAGTTCCGGGTTGGCCGCCGTCGATGCCAGATGGTACGCGCCGGGCGGGAGCAGCAACGGCAGCAGGCCAGTCAGCGCTGAGGCGGGCTCACTCCCGGGTTTGTCGGCCCCATCGCCGAGGCCGAGCAGGGCGCCGCTGAGCCCGCCGTCGGGGCCCGGCAGCAGGGCGTGCTTGCGGGCCGCCGCCTTGAAGCCGACCAAACGCAGCCAGGCTGCCTGTGCGGGCGGCAAAGTCGCTAAAAGCGCATCCAACGCCGCTGGCCGCACCAGCCACAGCGGACGGGTTGCAATGGGACTTTCTGCCTGAAGCAGCAGGTCTCTCGGGGCTGTTCCGGGCAATGCAGTCTCGGTCATGGGGGCTCGCGATTCCTGATCGGTTGTTCAACTGATTTACTCAGACAACAACTGCGAACTCAATCGGGCATCTACCGAAATCCCCGGCCAGGATGCCCTCGTTCACTCTGCGGACCGGCGCGGCGTCGATGTAAAAATACATCTTTTCGAATCATTTAAGCCTTTCTTGACCAGTGTGCCGGAAACTGACGCCTAGAAGGCCACTCGGTAAAGGTGCGCGTTGGCGTGTGGCTAGGAGTTAGGAAATGAGCAGTAGCTTCCGCCGCATCGATGGATCTGTGTTGTGCGGCCTGGCGGGCCGTGCAGTTGCGATCGCGTTGACCCTCTCGCTCGGCGCTTGTGCGCAAATGGGCGATATGGGCCTTGGGCTTGGCAAAGACGCATCGTCAGCCGAAACCGCAGCCAATGAAGGCAAACCTGAAGGCCCGGCATCGGAACTTCAGAAGGCCACGACCTACTGGGGCAAGGAAGTCGCCAAAACCCCCAAGGACGGCACGGCCGTTCTCAATTATGCCCGCAATCTGAAGGCCATGGGTCGCAAGCAGGAAGCCTTGAGCGTCCTGGAGTCGGGCTATCTCTACAACGCCGACAAGCAGGACTATAATTCCGAATACGGGCGTCTGGCGCTGGATCTCGGGCAAACGGGCACGGCTGGGCCCCTGCTCGAGCGTGCCGATGACCCGACGAAGCCGGATTGGCGCGTGGCCTCGGCACGCGGCACGGTTCTGGCCAAGACCGGGCAATACAAGGAATCGATTCCCTTCTTCGAGCGCGCTCGCGAGATGGCACCCAGTCAATCCTCCGTCATGAACAACCTGGCGATGGCCTACGCCATGGACGGCCAGGCGGAGAAAGCCGAGGAACTGTTGCGGCAAGCGCAGCAGGCCGGCAGCACCGATCCCAAGGTGAAGCAGAACCTGGCTCTGGTGATCAGCCTGCAAGGCAAGAGGGCAGAGGCCGAACAGCTGCCGGCCGATGGCGATCCCTCGCCAGGGTCGACGGCCGGCATCACGCCAGCCGCCTCGGTCGCGAAAGCGTCGAAGGTCGCTGCAGCCGCAACGATGACGGCGCCACTGACGCACGTGGCGACGACGTCGCTCGATCCGGATGATTTGATCCGTGCGGCGATGAAAGCCGAGGAAGAGAAGACGCGGCCCGCGAAACCGGCAGCCGCCAAAACGGCGAAAAAGAAGGCCGCGCCCACCGAGGCGCCCCAACTCCGCGCCTCCGCGGATTAAGGTTGGCCTGAGGTTCACGTGTTCTGAAAGCCGGTGGCCGCGAGGCCGCCGGCTTTCGGCGTTGCGCTGTGTTGATCGCGCGGCGTGCCATGAATCATCCGGTTCTTGCCCCGAGCCGGTTTTTGACCGAGCATGTCACGCAATCCGCTTCGACAGCCGCGCCACCTTGTGGTCCAATCCGCCCCATCTATAAGATTGCCGAAGCAATCCGGAAGTGTGGGGAGAATGACCGATGTGCTATCGGCTGGCTACTGCTGCTGCTGCTGCCCTCGTGGCCGCAGTCTTTTCGGGGGCCGCCTTGGCTCAGGACTATCCGACACGGCCGGTGCGGATCGTTTCGTCGTTTCCGCCGGGCGGTGGCGTCGATGCGGTGGCGCGCACGGTGGCGCCCTATCTGCAGCAACGGCTTGGCCAGCCCGTCATCGTCGAAAACAAGGCGGGCGCCGCCGGCACCATCGGCACCGATTACGTCGCGAAGTCGCCGAGGGATGGCTACACGTTGCTGATCGGTGCGCCCGGCGGACTGTCGGCAGCGCCTGCGCTCTACAAGAACCTGCCCTACGATCCGATCAAGGATCTGGCGCCGGTTACGATGGCCGTCAAGATGTCGAACCTGCTGGTCGTGCATCCAAGTTTCAAGGCGACAACCGTTAGCGAGCTGATTGCGATGGCCAAGGCCGAGCCTGGTAAACTCGCTTACGGGTCGGGCGGCGTCGGCACCACGCTGCATCTCTCCGGCGAGTTGTTCAAGTATTTGGCTGGCGTCGACATCCTGCACGTGCCCTACAAGGGCAGCGGCCCCGTGCTTGCTGATCTGGTATCCGGGCAATTGATGATCGCTTTCACGGACCCGGCGGCCCTCGAGCACGTCAAGGGCGGCCGGCTCCGTCTGTTGGCGCAGACCTCGGGCACGCGGTTGCCGCAAATCGCCGACGTGCCGACGATGGCCGAAAGCGGTGTGCCTGGCTATGAGGCACTGAACTGGTTCGCGTTTTTACTGCCGGCCGGTACGCCGGAAGCGATCGTGACGCGCCTCAACACCGAACTTGTTGCCATCCTGAAAATGCCCGAAGTCATGGCTCGGCTGGATACTATGGCGATGCAAGCGGCACCGACGACGCCGCAGGAGTTGGCGGCATTTATCGTGGACGACACCAAGCGGTGGGGTGAATTGGCGACAAAAGCTGGCATCAAGGCAGAATGAGCGTGTTGCGGGAAACGTCATGGACGTGCGGGGAGTTTTTGTGACACGCTTTTACCAACGCCATCAACATTCGATCTTTGCGACCGCACTAGCGGTGACGCTTGCAATCTTTTTCACGGTGACAACTTTGGCTCAAGACTATCCCTCCCCGAAAAGCGGCGTCTGGACCGCGCGCGACTTCCGCTTCCATACCGGCGAGGTGCTGCCCGAGGTCAAGCTCGGCTATACGACCATCGGCAATCCCGCCGGTGAACCGGTGCTGGTGCTGCACGGTACCGGGGGGGCCGGCGCCATGCTGCTCACGCCGCAATTCGCGGGCGAACTATTCGGTGCGGGCCAGCCGCTGGACGCAGCCAAGTATTTCATCATTCTGCCGGATGCGTTGGGAGCTGGAAAATCGTCAAAGCCGTCCGATGGCCTGAAGGCGAAATTCCCTGTGTTCACCTACGACGACCACGTCCAGGCGCACTACCGTCTGGTCAGTGAAAGCTTGAAGATTCCGCATTTGCGGCTCGTCATCGGCAATTCCATGGGCGGCATGCACACCTGGATCTGGGGCG
>JANXRM010000093.1 GCA_025353015.1 Hyphomicrobiales bacterium | reverse complement strand
AACGCCGAGCAATCGCTGGAACTGTCGTTCATGATCGCGGAGCGCCTGAAGCTCGAGCGTGATAGCCGCGTGAAGAAGTCTGAGATCTCGAAAACGGCGGCGGAGTAACGGGTTAGGCATTATCAATGGCGGTGCCGGGGCGATGCCTTGGCGCCGCAATTTACCAGTTCACCTTGCATTCATGTGCGGGACTGTAGAACTCTGACGCTGACGGAGCATGGCGGCGCTGATTTGCTTGCGTGCGACATCGCTGTGGGGTCCCAATCTACTGCAGGGCGCGGAGCCCTCCGGGTCGAAAAATGGGTTCCGGCCGCACAGCTCTTGAGGAGTGCGCGAGATGGTCCTGGGGAAACGGTTGGGACGGCTTTTTTTCGGATTGGCGATTTCGGTTGGCCTCGGCCACGCCGTCTTGGCGGCTGAGACCGCGCAGCTACAACCATCACCTTTTGCGCTGCCGGCCGAACGGGGCCCGGTCGTCATTGCCGAGGATTCCTGCGCCAATGCCTGCCAGACCCAGCACAATCAGTGCCGGGTTACAACCAAAGGTAGCCCGGCCTGTGACGAGGCGCGCCAGCGTTGCCTGCAAGCCTGCATTGCCAAGAAGAAGAATTGATGTGCCTCCCGCGCCACCACAGCGTGGCCGGAAGGCGGGTGATGCAACTCTCGGCGTCAACGAAACCAGAATGTCATACCGGGCCTTTTGCCCGCTACCGATAGATACACAAGCGCCGCGCTCAAGACGGCGTTGCAGCGCTGCCACAGTTTTATCCAACCCTCGCATTTGCCGCATGACGGGTCCCGGCACCCCGCCGGCATTCGCCGAGGGCATGCAAATGCCGGGATGACAGCAGTTTTTAGCGCATGGCGGGAATTGAATTGCGCTGGCGAAGGGACTACGCCCGCCCATTTTTCTTGCCAACCGCGACTGCCGCCCTTAGTGCATTCGAGGCGTACAAGCATGCATTGGCGCCGGTTCCGCCGGTGGGGGTGATGCGGCAGCGGTCTGGGTGCGCACTTACCAAATTTGCCGCGAGGCGATGACGGGACCGGGGAACTCTGGGAGACTGCATGCGAGACGCGCCATTGTTGTCAGCGCCAGCCCTGCCAAGCCTCCGAGGAGACTGATCGATGCCCGTCGATGCCATGTTCATTCTGGCCACCGCCTCGTTTGCGCTGGGGCTGAGCCTTGCGACCTATCGCTGGTTTGCCGTCCATAATGGCTGGCCCATGGGCGAGTGGCAGGCGCACCGCCCGGGCTTGCCGATCGCGCTCGGCCTCTTCTGCGTGCTGCTCTCGATGCTGTTTGCAACCTTCCGCGGTGGCGCGACGGCGCTCATCCTGCCGCTGCTGGGCGTCCTTTGCGCACTGACCTGGACGTCCCTGATGCGCGTCGGCTCACAGAGTTCCCTTTTGCTGGCGCCGGCCGCTCTCGTTTCCCTGCTGGTCTTGTGGTATTCGGCCGCGTCCCATATCCAGGTGAACTTCGAGCCAGATCGTTCGCGCCCTGGCATGCTTGGTCATTCAGGTGCGTCCGGCGGCAACGTTCCATACCCAGCCGACAGTGATCGCACCGATCGCGTGCCGTCGTACCCGACTTCGCCGCCCTCGCCCCGCTGAGAGATCCGGAAAAAGCTCATGGCCGTCCGCAGATTGCATCCAGACCAGCCTAAATCGTTCGCATTCACGCCCGAGAACTTGGCGTGGGCCAAGGCGACGATGGCCAAATATCCTCCGGGCAAGCAGGCATCGGCCGTGATCCCAGTCCTGTGGCGGGCGCAGGAGCAGGAGGGCTGGTGCACGGAGCCCGCCATCCGCGCCGTCGCTGACCTGCTGGGCATGGCCTATATCCGCGTCTACGAGATCGCCACGTTCTATACGATGTTTCAGCTGGTGCCGGTCGGCAAGAAAGCTCACATCCAGGTCTGCGGCACGACGCCGTGCATGCTGCGTGGTTCGGACGCCATCATCGAAGCCTGCCAGAGCCGCATCCATCACGACCAGCATCATCTCTCCGCCGACGGCGCCTTCTCCTGGGAGGAGGTCGAGTGCATCGGCTGTTGCGCCAACGCGCCTGTGGTTCAGATCGGCAAGGACACCTGGGAGGACTTGACGCCCGCCTCCTTCGGCAAGGTGCTGGATGGGTTCGCTGCGGATAATCCGCCGAAGCCCGGCCCACAGCACGGCCGCACGGCATCGGCGCCCGAGGGCACACCGACGACCCTGACGGGCATGCTTAAGCGTTAAGGCACCGGGATTGGAAAGAGGCGTCGCATGAACCGGGGCTTCTACATCCTCGCGCACGCGGCCATGGCCGGCGTTTTCATTTTCGCGCTGCAGCACTGGGCGCTCAAGCAAAGCCTGGAAACGGCTGCACTTTGGGCCGCTGTGTTCTGCGTCGCTGCCGCAGGATTGGCGTGGAGCCAGACCAAGCGGTGAGGTGTGCGATGTCGTATTCGAGGCCAAATCCCGATACGCGTTGACCGGATTGCGATCCTGATGATAGCTGGCACGTCTCGAATTGCGCCAGGGTCACACGTGCGTGCGACGTGTGCATCTGAAGTGCTGCCAAACAAGTCCGGTGATCCATGCTCGCTGACAAAGACCGCATCTTCACGAACATCTACGGCTTCCAGGATTGGCGGCTTGCCGGCGCGCTCGCCCGCGGCCAATGGAACGGCACCAAAGCCATCATCGAGAAGGGCCACGACTGGATCATCAACGAGATCAAGAACTCAGGCCTTCGCGGCCGCGGTGGTGCGGGCTTTCCAACGGGCCTCAAATGGTCGTTCATGCCGAAGGCGGACCCGCGCCCATCGTATCTTGTTGTCAACGCTGACGAATCCGAGCCCGGCTCGTGCAAGGACCGCGAGATTATGCGGCACGACCCACATCATCTGATCGAGGGCTGCTTGATCGCCGCGTTCGCCATGCGCGCGCGCACCTGTTTCATCTACGTCCGCGGCGAGTTTATCCGCGAGCGCGAGCACCTGCAGGCCGCCGTCGACGAGGCCTATGCCGCCAAGCTCATCGGCAAAAACAACGTCCATGGCTGGGACCTCGATATCGTCGTCCATCACGGCGCCGGCGCCTACATCTGCGGCGAGGAGACGGCGCTCCTGGAAAGCCTCGAGGGCAAGAAGGGCCAGCCGCGGCTGAAACCGCCGTTTCCGGCCAATTCAGGGCTTTATGGCTCGCCGACGACCGTCAACAACGTCGAATCGATTGCCGTGGTGCCTGAAATTCTGCGCCGTGGCGCCACGTGGTTCGCTGGCCTCGGCAAGCCGAACAATACTGGCACTAAGCTCTTCCAGATATCCGGCCACGTCGAGCGGCCCTGTGTCGTCGAGGAGGAGATGGGGATTCCGTTGCGCGAACTGCTCGAAAAGCATGCAGGCGGCGTCCGCGGCGGCTGGGGAAATCTCTTGACCGTCATTCCCGGTGGCTCGTCGATGCCCTGCATTTCCGAGGCCGACTGCCAGACGCTGACCATGGATTTTGACGCGCTTTCGAAGCTCAAATCGGGGCTCGGCACGGCTGCCGTCATCGTCATGGACAAGTCGACCGACATCATCAAGGCGTTCGCCCGCATCGCCTATTTCTACAAGCACGAGAGCTGCGGCCAGTGCACGCCTTGCCGCGAAGGTGTCGCTTGGCAGTGGCGCATCCTCGAGCGGATGGCCAAGGGCCAAGCCGAAAAGCGCGAGATCGACCTTCTGTTCGATGTGACGAAGCAGATCGAGGGCCACACCATCTGCGCGTTCGGCGAGGGCGCGGTTTGGCCGGTGCAGGGCTTCCTGCGCAATTTCCGCAATGTCATCGAGGAGCGGATCGATCAGCGGATCGCAAGCGAAACCCGGCAGGCCGCCGAGTAGCGCTGCCTGCTGGCCAAGGCACCGCTATTGCGCCCGGCCCAATGCGAGCCCTACAGATCATTGTGCTTTACAACTCGGCAAAGAGGTACTAATTTTGTTCCCTGTTGGTTCGTTGTCCGGGATGCCATGTTGGGCGGGGCAGCGACACCGGAAAGCAACTTTTTGCCGCGCGGAGAGCCCGATGGCCGGTGAAGCCGAAACGGTCGTTTTGAATCATCTCCGGGAAATCGCGACGCAGCTCGAGGGGTTCGAGAGGCAGTTCGACGCCCTCCAGACGCGCCTCGACGGTCACGACAAGCGCTGGGATGACCAGTCGCAACGCTGGGGTGAAGTCCGCGGTTATATCAATCAGGCCCTCAGCACTGGGATGAGCAACCAACTCAAGAACGACGAGCAGGACGCGCGCCTTTCGGAGTTGGAGATCCGCGCCAAGCGCATGGAGGATCTGCACAGTGATCTCAGGCGCTGGGTGACGCGCCTGGATGAAAAAAGCTGAGGCGCTCTGGGCAGCAGGAGCCGGTTAGGGCGGGGCCTCGTGAGGGCCGCCCCTCCTGCGCCGCTCGCAGGGCAATGCAAGGCTCACAACGGGTGCAGACCGTCGGGTCGAGACTGCACTTTGAGACCCGACACCGTGAACTCCGAAGCGAGCCCTGTCGGGTCTCGCGTCGATGCGGAGCATCGCTCCGCGATGACGAGCTCTACCTGACCTACGCCGATTGAATTCAATGCCCTGGCCCCCTAGCCTCAACGCTCAGGAACTTTCGCGCAGGTCCCGTGCCTTCTTGGCAGCCGGACGATCCCAGCAGGCGCGATACCAGCGGGCGACGTTCTTATTGGCGCCGAAATCCATCTTGATCAGCCGGTACATGGCGGATGCCACATTGAGATCGGCGACCGAGAACGCATCGGGCGTCACCAGATAGGCCTGCTTGGCCAAAACGCCGTCGAGCACGCCAAGCGGCACGTTGAGCACATCGAGCGCCGCTTTCAGCTTGGCTGGATCGCGCTGCTCGGCCGGCAGTACATGGTCGTGCGCGGCCCAGTCGTTCACCTGCTTGTCGATCTCGAAGGCCGTCCACAGCGACCACTGCCAGCACCGCGCTTCGTCCTCGATCGACTTCGGGTAGAGCTTGGCATGCTTCTTGGCGAGATAGAGGTTGATGGCCAGCGATTCCGACAGCTTGAAGCCGTTGTCGTCGATGGCCGGCAGGCGCCCGTTCGGATTGACCGCCAGATAGGCAGTACCCTTGTGCGCCTTGTCGGCCATGGTAACGCCGACGTTCTCGTAGGGAATTCCAAGTTCCTCGGCCATCCACAGGACGCGGACGGCGCGGCTTTTCGGAATGCCATAGATCTTGAGTGACATGGGAACTCCTGGTTCACGGGGGACAATGACGGGGAGAAATAACGGGTTCGCAGGCTATCGAAGGCTCAAAGTTGCGATTTGTCGAGGGCGATGCATAGATCGTAGATGGCGGTTTCGGCCGGCACCAGACCTAGGTCCGCGCCTGTCATGGCACGGATGATGGAGGTCTGTGCCGCCAGGAGTTCCGCCCGTCCGAGGCCTTCGACCAGCAGGACGCCCTCGAAGATCGGCTCCTTGCTGGCCCCGCGCATCGAGCGCTCGCGCGTCGGCACGCCTGTGACCGTGGCATCGGCGAGGCCCAGATGCGCGCTGATCAGGCCCGGGTGCTTGATCAGCGTTTGCAGCAACGTCGCCGAACGCGGCGAAGCGGGACGGTCTGCAGCATCGAACGTGACGCGGATCGTCAGGATGGCGCCGCCGGTCCCATGCCCGATGCTCGCCACGGTATGGCAGGCGCCACGCACGAAATTGCGGAAATGCGGTGCCAGTTTCGCGGTCCAAGGCGTCTGATTGTTGAGCCGCTCCACGTAAGGCGGAC
>JANXRM010000079.1 GCA_025353015.1 Hyphomicrobiales bacterium | reverse complement strand
GGAACGCGGCGTCCCGGCCCTGGCGGATGGCGGGAAGCAGCATGACCAGCAACAAGGTCAGCGACAGCAACAGGAAGCCCAGGCAAATGGGCTTTTCCATGAAGATCGCCCAACGACCACGCGAGACGATGAGCGAACGGCGGAAATTTTCCTCGATCATGGGTGCTAGAATAAACCCTAGGATCATCGGCGCCGGCTCGCAGCCGATCTTCGGCAGGAGATAGCCGACAAGGCCGAACAGCGCCATGATGACGACGTCGTCGATGGTGTTGTTGACGGTGTAGACGCCGATGCAACAGAACACCAGGATCGCCGGATACAGCCAGCGGTAGGGCACCGACAGCAACCGCACCCAGATGCCGATCAGCGGCAGGTTGATGATGACCAGCATTAGGTTGCCGATCCACATGGACGCGATCATCGCCCAGAATAGATCCGGGCGGTCGACCATCAGTTTCGGGCCCGGCACGATGCCGTGGATGGTCATGGCGCCAAGCATCAGCGCCATCACGGCATTGGGCGGCACGCCGAGCACGAGCAAGGGGATGAAAGACGTTTGTGCGCCGGCGTTGTTGGCGGACTCAGGCCCCGCCACGCCTTCGACGGCACCCTGGCCGAACCGTGCGGGATCACGCGCCAGCTTCTTTTCGATCACGTAGGCCGCGAATGAGGCGACCAGCGCGCCGCCCCCCGGCAATACGCCGAGTATGGAGCCGATCACCGTGCCGCGCAGGACCGCTGGCACGGCAGCCCGGCTTTCCTCACGCGTTGGCCAAAGCGACGTCAGTTTCGCCATGACCGAGCGGCCGTGCGTGACCTCGAGGTTACGCATGATCTCGGCGATGCCGAACAAGCCCATGGCTACCGGCACAAAGCCGATGCCATCCGCCAGCGCCGAAAAACCGAACGTATAGCGCACCTGTCCCGACGCGATGTCGGTGCCGACGAGGCCGAGGGTCAATCCCACGACGACCATGGCAATGGAGCGCACGACGGAGCCCTGTGCCAGTACGATGGCAGCGATCAGTCCGAATACGAGAAGCCCGAAATAATCAGGGCTCGTGAAAGTGTTCGCAACGATCACCAGCGGCTTTGAAAAGGCGGCGACGACCGCGGTCGAGACGCAGCCGGCGAAAAACGAGCCGAGCGCTGCGATTGTGAGCGCGGCACCGGCCCGGCCTTTCCGCGCCATCATGTGTCCGTCGATGCAGGTGACGACCGAGGAGGACTCGCCTGGAATATTGACCAGGATGGCCGTGGTCGAACCGCCGTATTGAGCCCCGTAATAAAGACCTGCGAGCATGATCAGCGCCGGGATCGGCGGCAGCGTAAACGTGATCGGCAACAGCATGGCGATGGTGGCAACGGGCCCGAGCCCCGGCAAGACGCCGACGAGCGTGCCGAGCAGCGCGCCGATCAGGCAGAACAACAGGTTCTGCGGCGACAGCGCCAGATCGAAACCGAACGCGAGGTTGGCAATCAGATCAGCCACAGGATATCAGCCTCAAAACCAGAAGACGGGCATCGGCAGCCGCAAGGCCTTGACGAACAGCGCCCACGAGAAGAGCGCGAGTGCGAGACCGAGGCCGATGGCGCTACGCCAGTCGTTCTCGGCAGCTGCCCAGTTGGCGATGAAAACCGAAACCAGGATGGCTGGGATCAAGCCGCCCCAGGCGAACACGACGGCGAACGCCAGCACCGACGTCAACACCAGAACCACCGGCCGCGGCCGGAAGGTCGTGTCGACGGCCTCGCTGGTCCAGAACGCACGCAAGGCCAGCAACGCGCCGATGCCAATCAGCAGCAGCCCGAGAAGGCGCGGCGCGTAGCCGGGTCCGATGCGCCCGCTTTGCCCGAGCGGATAGTCTAAGCCGACGAGCACCACGGCCGCGCCAAGCGCCAGGCAAAGCAATCCGGCCCAGAGATCGGCGCGTTTGATGAGCGATGGCCGCGCAAGCGGAGCATGGGTTTCGATATCTGTTTCAATTTTTGGCGCCATGCTCAATCGATCGATGCGCCGGACGTTTTGACGACGTCGGCCCAGCCGGCGCGATCCTTCTTCACGGTCTCGCGGAACTGTTCAACGGTCTCCGGCCGCAAGGCATTGCCCAACGCCGCCATGCGCTCCTTGACGGCGGGTTGCGACAGCGCCTCGCGAACGGCGGCGTTGAACTTGGCCGTGATCGCGGGATCGAGACCTTTCGGCCCGAAGTAGCCGTACCACGTGACGCTTTTGAAGCCGGGGAGACCGGCCTCACCCAAGGTCGGCACGTCTTTCAGGATGTCGACGCGCGTGCCCGTGGTGACGCCGAGCAATCGGACGGTGCCGGCCTTGTATTGCCCGAGGATGGTCTGCACCTGCGCCACCATGCAGCAGACTTCCTTGGCGATCATCGCCTGGATCGCTTCGGGGCTGCCTTTGTAGGGCACGTGCGCCATATCCAGGCCCGCTGCAGTGTTGAGCTGCGCGAACCCGAGGTGCGTCGACGTGCCGTTGCCGGTCGAGCCGTAGTTGAACTTTCCTGCTTGGGCTTTGACCTTGGCGATGAAGTCCTTGAGATCCGTGGCGTCCATCGCTGCCGGATTGACGACCAATACATTCGGGACGTCGACGATGGGCGCGATGGCCGTGAAATCCGCTTCGACATCGAACGGCAGCTTTTTGAAAAGCGCCGCATTAATGCCGTGTGTGCCGGCCGTTCCAAGCAAGAACGTATATCCGTCCGGAGCAGACTTGGCCACGAACGACGACGCATTGTTGCCGCCCGCGCCGACCTTATAGTCAAACACGATGGGCTGGCCGAGGAGCTTCTGCAATGGCTCCTGCATAATGCGGGCGACGATGTCGATCCCGGACCCCGCAGAAAATCCCTGGATGATGGTGATCGGCTTCGATGGCCATGGCTGCGCTTGGGCAGCACCGGCAAAGAGGGCGCAGAGCGCGGCGACGGCAAAACTGAAAAAGCGATGCATGGTGCTTGTTGACCCTCCGTTATTTCGGCCGACCTTCCGGCTTGCAACGGCGTCCGTCAAGCGCCGGCGCCGAAACAGGGCGCGAAACGATTTGAATTGCTGGGAAATCCGGCGGGTGCCCGGATTTTCAGCCTGCTTTGGCCGCGTCAGGCCGCCAGTTCCGTCTCGACGGCCGCGGCGATGCCGAACAGCCTGTGATCGCTCATCGCAACGCCCGATAGCATCAGGCTGGTCGGCGGCGCGCCGGGCTTCATCATGGGCAGCGCGATGGAGCAGCCGTCGAAAATGTTGATCATCAGCGTGTTGCGCAGCACCTGCATGTTCGTACGGTTATAGGCCTTTTCCTCCTGCACGTCGGCGATGCGCGGGGCGACGACCGGAATCGTTGGCGAGACGATCGCATCAAAGCCCGCCAGCGCCTGATTATAGGCGGCGATGGCCGCCGTCCGCTGCTCCAGGAGATCGATGTAGTCGGCGGCCGATTGATCCATGCCGCGCAAGATGCGGGCGAGCACGCGCGGATCGTAGAGGTTTCGCTTTGTGGCAATGTGTTTCCGGTGCCATGCCGAACTTTCCGAGGCTGACAGCCCACCCTTGTCCAGCAAAGCGGCTATGCGGTCGAAGGGGGCAAACTTGGCGCGAGTGACGACGGCGCCAGCTGTGGCGAGGCGCGAGAGTGTTGCATCGAAATCGCCTGCAACATGGGCGTCGAGGCCGTCGAGAACGATGGTCTCGGGCACCAGCAGCCTGAGCCCCTGGAGAGTTAGATTGGCCGGTTCGGGAATGGGCTCGCCTGCCATAACGGCATCCAGGATCTGGCAGCAGTCGACAGTTCGCGCCAGAGGGCCGATGGAATCGAGGCTTGACGACAGTGGCACGACGCTCGACGTCGGCACACGGCGCGCGGTCGGCTTATAGCCAACGACGCCGTTGAATGCCGCGGGGATCCGGCACGAGCCGCCCGTGTCCGTGCCGAGCGCGCCATAGACGAAGCCATCGGCCACCGCGACGCCCGAGCCCGACGACGAACCGCCGGGCACTCGCTTCGAGGCGCGGTCCCAGGGCGACAGCGGCGTGCCGTAGTGCGGGTTGATGCCAAGGCCGGAGTAGGCAAACTCGGTCATGTTGGCGCGGCCGGCGATGACGAACCCCGCGGCCCGCAGCCGCGCAACCACAGGGGCGTCTGCGGTCGCAGGAGGAGCATCTTTCAGTGCCTTTGATCCGGCGCGGGAGACCTGCCCCTGGATGTCGGCCAGATCCTTGATGGCGATCGGGATGCCGGCAAAGGCCGAACCGGCGGCTTTGGTTTTTCGCAGCGTATCCTGGGCGTCGGCCGCAGCCAGCGCGCCTTGGGCATCGACCGAGATGAAGGCACGCGCGCCCTCGCCCTGGGGATCGGCGATAAGCGCCAGGCAGTTCTCGGTCAGCTTGCGGGCCGTGGTCTGGCCAGCCGCCAGATCGGCAGCGAGACAGCGCAATGTCATTGGTGATGCGGCGGCCATGGTCGAATTGCCCTTTCGTCGAAATTGATGGCGTACTTTAGGGTCTGAGCAAGCAGCGCACCAGCCGGATGCATATGGCTCGGAACCTTGCTATAGAGATGGCCAGGATAGGGATGCCCAGGACGCCTGCTTCCCGTCATTCCCGATGCAACCGATCTTGCAAAGCCTGAAACGCCACCCTTGTCCCAGCCACCCCCATCCACGTTTGGAATTTTGCGAAGCGCGGGGGCGTTGCTTGGCGACCTAACGACGCCCACGGTGCGGCTCGGCGTGACGGGCTTGGCGCGAGCCGGCAAGACCGTGTTCATCACGGCGCTGGTGCGCAATCTGCTCAACGAGGCGCGGTTGCCATTTTTCGGTGCCGCTGCAGAAGGCCGCATTCTCCGTGCCTATCTCGAGCCGCAGCCTGACGACGACGTGCCCCGCTTTGCCTACGAGGAGCATCTGGCCACCCTCGCGTGCGATCCGCCTGACTGGCCTGAGGGGACACGACGCATTTCTCAGCTACGCGTCACCATCGAGTACATGACGGCCAACAGCCTGCTGAAGCGCCTGGGGCCGAGCCGTCTGCACGTCGACATAGTCGATTATCCCGGCGAATGGCTGATCGATCTGCAACTCATGACGCAATCCTTTGCGGACTGGTCGGCGGCGACTCTCAGGGGCGTCCGCGACCCTCGCCGGGGTGTGGCGGCGGGACCCTTTCTGGCGTTCCTGAATGGGCTGCAAGGACCACAACAAGCCGACGAGCAATTGGCCATATCGGGGGCCGCACTGTTTACTCACTATCTGCAGGCCGCCCGCGGCGTCGGCGTCACCGACCCGACTTTAGGCCCTGGCCGGTTCCTGCTGCCCGGGGATCTCCAGGGCTCGCCACTGCTGACGTTCTTCCCCTACGAGCGGCAGGACGCCCTGGCACGGCTGCTGGAACGCCGCTTCAACGCCTATAAAACCCTTGTCGTTAAGCCGTTTTTTCGCGATCATTTCGCCAAGCTCGACCGCCAGATCGTGCTCGTCGATGCGCTGGGGGCGCTCGATCAGGGACCGGCCGCGGTGGCCGATCTCGAAACGTCGCTTGGCAACGTCTTGCAGACCTTTCGTCCCGGCGGCCACGGCTGGCTGCAGATGCTCCTGCCACGCAGGATCGACCGCATCCTGTTCGCGGCAACCAAGGCCGACCACCTGCATCAGTCGAGCCACGATCGCCTGGAAGCCATCCTGAGCCTCATCACCCGGCGTGCCGCCGATCGCGCGATTTTCCAGGGCGCCGAGGTGAAAGCGCTGGCTTTCGCAGCCTTGCGCGCTACCCGCGAGGACGAAATGGCGCCGCGCGGCAAGGAGCGGTTGCCCTGCATCATCGGGACGCCATTGCCGGGCGAGCGCGCCGGCCAGCAGGTGTTCGACGGCACGAAACCGGTCGCGGTGTTTCCGGGCGATCTCCCCGCGGATCCGGCTGCGGCGTTGAACGGCGCCATGGCGCATTCCGGCGCCAATTCGGGAGACGGCGCGGTGCGCGCCATTCGGTTCCGGCCGCCGCGAGTTGCCATGGATGGTCCGACCGGCCGGCCGTCGCCCTGGCCACACATCCGCCTCGACCGGGCACTGGATTTCCTCATCGGAGATCGTCTCGCATGACCGAGCCGAACAAGCCACGCCCGCCTGAGGCCTTCACCCTCGACGATCCGAATTTGGAGCTGACAGGCGAGCCGGCCAATGCCGAAGCGGACGCCGCCTCGCCGAAAGTTCGAACCAATTCCAACGCCGGTTCGGGCGAGCCACCCGTGACCATCGGCGCGCGCGTCAACGAAACGACGCGGCGCGGCATCCGCTGGGGCGCGATACTTCTCGCCGCCGCCAGTGCGCTCGCCAGCATTGCCTTGGCGCTGTCGTTCGCCCGGTTCGTTTCCATCGCCTTCGAACGCAGCGATTGGATCGGCTGGGCAGCCTTCGCGCTGCTCGGCATCGCCGCGTTCGCAGCGCTTATGCTGCTGCTGCGCGAGATCGGCGGTATTTTGCGCTTGCGGCGACTCGGGCGCCTGCGGGCCGACGCGGAACGGCTTTTGCGCCAGCCGAATCTTGCAGCGGAACGCCGGACTGTCAGGCGGATCACGGAACCATTTGCTGCCCGGCCGGAGTTGAAATGGGCCCTGGCGCGTCTCGCCGAGCATGCCCGCGACATCCGCGATCCCGGCGATCTGTTGCGGCTTGCCGATCGCGACGTCTTGCAGCCCATCGACAACACCGCGCGCCGGACGGTTGCAGCAGCAGCCCGGCGGATCGGTACCGTGTCCGCCATCAGCCCCACGGCCTTCGTCACCGTCGGCTGGGTGCTGATCGAGAATTTACGGCTGTTGCGGGCGCTGGGTGCGCTGTACGGCGGCCGGCCGGGTTTCGTCGGTACGGGGCGGCTCGCCCGCATGGTGTTCACGCATATCGTGGCGACAGGCGGCGTTGCCATGACCGACGATCTGTTGGGCCAGTTTCTGGGCCAGGACATCCTGCGGCGCCTGTCGCGGCGTCTCGGCGAGAGCGTGTTCAACGCGGCACTCACCGCCCGGATCGGCGCCGCCGCCATCGAGGTGATCCGGCCGTTGCCCTATATCGACGCCCCGCGCGTGCGCGCCCGCGATTTTCTCGCCGAGATCACCAGGGGCAGCACGCCGGGAACCAAGCCGAAGGACGCTGGCGGGTAGGTGTGCGGATACGGGTAGGTGTGCGGAGATACGAGCGCGGCCTGCCGTTTTGCGTGTCCGCTTATGGTGTCTTCAGTTTGATCTCGGCCACTTTGGCGGTTCGCTGCGGCACGACCGTCGTTTCAAGTGTGACCTCGGCCTCGTCACGGCAGGCATCGAGCTGGAAACCCTCATTGAACTCCTCGTCTTCGCCGGCCTTCGGCATGCGCCCGACGGCCAGCGACAGTGACGGCACCTCTGGCTGGCGCACCAGGGCAAAGGCGCCGCCATCGCAGTCTGTGCGGCACAGCGAGATGTCGGACAGCCAAGCCCCGCATTTGAGGCCGCGCTCTAGCCGCATGCGCCCGTTGATGACGAGCGTCAGATCAGCCGTGAACAGGGTGGCTCGCCGCGTTGCCCGTTCACCATCGGGAAGCGCCAAAATCGTGGCCAGCGGCTCGCCATTGATAGTGGCAAGGCGCAGGCTTAAATCCGTGATGGCATGCCGCCGTTCCACCCGCTTCGGTGTCCGGGCCGGATCGGCCGGCGGCGCTTCGGCGATCTCGAGACTGACGACAGCGTCTTCCGGCACCAGCAACATGCTGATTGCGGGCGGCTGCGGCGGCTTTTTCGGTTGCCGTTGTGCCTGAACCGTTGCCGGCAGTAGAAGCGCCGCCAGGCAAAGCAATGCAACACGACCGCTATAGAGATTGCGCACGCGGAGCCCCATCCATGATCGGCAGTGAGTTTGCAGCGCGCTGATTCGCGCCACCGCTACTATAGCCGATCAGGGCTTGGAACTCGATCAGGCGCGGGCGTAGAGGTCCCTGGCTGGAACTTCCGGCAGGTTCAGCAGGATCTTGGCACGCTCGAACATCGATTGCGATACCCGGTCGCTGATGGCCAAGACCACATTCTTTGCTGGATCGGCATGCACGAGGATCAACTCGTGGCAGTTCCCCGAGAGGCTGGCGCGGATATGATGTGCGATCCCGCGGTAGGATGCCAGCGGAGCGCTCCAGCTGCTGCCACCAAATGGCGAGCTGTCCTCGACCTTCACCGTCTGGCCGTCGATGTCGACGGTCCGGCGGGCGCCCATGCAGGCGACGATCCGTTTCAGCGGCCAGACAAACAGAGCCACCCAGACCACGAAACCAGTCAGGATCTGCAGCGCGGACACCGGATTGCCAGAAATCAGCGACAAAGCCGGATGCTCGGCATGGG
Organism: Hyphomicrobiales bacterium; assembly: GCA_025353015.1. Lineage (GTDB taxonomy): Bacteria > Pseudomonadota > Alphaproteobacteria > Rhizobiales > Hyphomicrobiaceae. The sequence goes on along the minus strand of JANXRM010000079.1, from coordinate 432 downwards.
CGCCGATCAGCGACAACGGCACGGCCAGGAGCACCATCATCGGCGCCAGCATCAACAGCTTGACCACGGCCGAAGACCGCGACGTCGTCAGCGTGAATACAACCGGAAACTGCGCAAAATCCGGCGCAGGTTCAACATGATCGAATACAAACTTAGTCATTCAGGAATCGCCCCTCGTCGCACCAAAGCCCAGCGATCGACGCTAGGCGAACATGGTTTCGCGCCGGTTAATCAAACTTGGATTTGTGCCCCTTAGGCGGCCAAGCCAATGCTGGCCCGCGCCGGTGTAAATCTGCCATTTTCCGCGCGCTGCAAAGCGGCGATCACAGACGAAGTTAACGTCGTTTCTGGCGGCCGGCATGCTGGGGACAATTCCGTGCATTCGGCGTCTTGATGCCGAATCGAACTTGACACATAAAGATATCTTTATAT
>JANXRM010000015.1 GCA_025353015.1 Hyphomicrobiales bacterium | reverse complement strand
TTCGGCGAGGATCCACTTGCCAGCGGGCTTGACGCCGGCCTCGTCCAGAAACGCCTTCAGCGGCACGCCGGTGTACATGACATTGTGCACCATGCCGTGTGTGAACTGGCAGCTGTTGAGCTGCGCGCCCCGCCACTCCATGCCCGAGTTGGCGGCGCACTCGAGAAAATACACGTGGTTCCGGCGCGGCATCCGCAGGATGTCGCCCATCGCGAACAACAGCGGTTTGTCGACGAGCCCGTGGATCATCAGGCGGTGATCGGCGGGATTGATTTCGGCGGCACCCGCATGATGGCGCTCGAAGCACAAGCCGTTCGGCGTGATGATGCCGTCGAGCGCATGCAGCGGGGTGAAGTTGATCGAGCTTTCCCGCGACGCGGTCAGCCATTCGACATCGCGGCGGACGACCGCTTTTTCGTATTTCGATGGCTTGCCATAGGGGTTCGCCGCGACGCCGTCGCCCAATACTTTCGACCAATTCGGCACGTTCGGCGGCAGGTTTTTTGGATTGCCGCCAGGCAACGTCGTCTTTTGCTGAGCGTGTGCCGCGCCATCCACGGTCGCCACCACCAGGCCGCTGGCCAGCGAGGCCTTGAGGAAGCCCCGCCGGTTGGCAGCCGGGCCTTTGTTCCCAGTGTTGTCTGGCGTGTCGACCATGGCCCTCTCTCCCTTCTGAGCGGCTGTGTCTGATGTCACTGACCGGAGATTTTCACGGTGTCGGCAGGCCGAACGGCGATCGTCTTTTTCCGCTCGATGTATTTCGTGACGACGTCCCAGATTGGTGGGCCTTCGGTGCCTTGATTGATGCTGGCCCAGCCGGCGACGACGTAGTCCTTCGAAGCCTCGAGCGCTCGCGCCGACTGCAACAACGTCATGTTGGAAATTCGTTGGCCAATCGGTTTCCCAATATCGATGGTGTAGCCAAGGCCACCGGTGCGCACCATGTCGCCGCCTTGCTGGTAATAGGGATCGGGATTGAAGATGTTGTCGGCCACGTCCTCGAGGATGTCCTTCAGGCGTGCGCCGCTCATCGTCATGCGATAGCAGGCCGGATAGCTCATGGCGGTGGCATTGGTGACATCCTCGAAGGTGATCGCCTGGTCCGGCAAGAGCGACGTGCCCCAGCGAATGCCGGGCGACAAGGAAATCTCGGCATCGCGCTCGGCGCGGATGGCATCGCAGATGACATCGTCGAGGGAGCCGCCGAAAGTGCCGCGCCGGTAGAGCAACCCTTCGCTCTTGCCGAGCACACGGCCAAGATCGGCTGCGAACGGTGCGCGATGCTTGGCGATGGCCGCTGTGACCTCGGCATCGGGTGTAATCGCGTCCGAAAAAATAGGGATCAGGCGATAGCGGAAATTCTTGACCTCTCGCCCCTGCACGTCGAGATCGAGCCGGGAGACGAACTTGCCGTGACAGCCCGAGGCGACAAGCAGCGTCTTGCCGATCTTCATGGGCTTTGGCACCGCGTCGTGCGTGTGGCCGCTCAGGATCACGTCGATGCCCTTGACCCGCTCCGCCATCTTTACGTCGACATCGAAGCCGTTGTGCGAGAGGACGACGACCAGATCGGCGCCGGCCGCGCGGGCGGCGTCGACCTCCTTCTGCATCTCGGCCTCGCGGATGCCGAAGGTCCACTTCGGGATCATCCAGCGTGGGTTGGCGATCGGCGTGAACGGGAAGGCCTGGCCGATGACGGCGATGCGGACGCCGCCGCGCTCGTACATTTTCTGCGCCGGGAACACGGCATCCTCGAACTCGCTTTCGCGGATGTTCTGGGCGAGGAACGGGAACGGCAGCTTGTCGACGATCGCCTTGACGCGGGCTTCGCCGAGGGTGAACTCCCAGTGCCCGGTGATCGCGTCTGGCTTCAGCAGGTTCATGACGTCGACCATGTCCTGGCCCTCGGTCTTCAAGGAGGTCCAGCTGTTGGTCCAGGTATCGCCGCCGTCGAGCAGCAGCATGTTGGCGCCACGCGCGGCACGGATCGACTTGACGACGGTAGCGATGCGGTCGAGCCCGCCCATGCGACCGTAGGTCCGGGCGAGCTCGGCAAAGTCCTCGTGGCTCAGCGCGTGCGCCTCGGCCGACTTCGCCGGAAGGTTGAAGGCGGCGCGCACGTCGGCACCGGTAATGTGCGGCACCCGGCCCTTCGCCGCGCCGACACCGATGTTGATCGACGGCTCGCGGAAGTGCAGCGGCATCAGTTGGCCGTGCAGGTCGGTGATGTGCACGAGCGTCACGTTGCCCAAGGGCTCAAAGCGCAGCAGGTCGGCCTCGCCGAGGCGTTGCTGTGCCGCGACCCGGCCGACGCCGCCTCCGAGCAGCGTCGCCGTCGCGGATGCGGCCACCAGGAAATCTCGGCGCGTGATCATCGGCAAGTCGCCTCGAAGTATCGCCAGACCGCCGAAGGCCAAGCCCCGGCGGCCCCAGGCTTTGGCTGAGGTTGCGCAGTGTCAAGTCGGGGAACGGATACGCCCGGCGGTCAGCCGACCGTCACCTTATGCTCGGCCTTATAGACCGACCCATCATCGTCGAGCCAAGTGAACTCGAAGGTTCCCGTCTCCGGCACGCGCACGAAGAACGACTGGTACGGGTTTGCCGAGATCGCCGGGGCCCAATCGGCCGCCATGACCTCGCGGCCGTTGAACGCAACGGTGAACTGCTTGATGATTTTCCGCGGGATGACTTGGCCGGCGGCGTCTTTACGCTGGCCGCTTTCCATCTCGTGACTGATCAGAGTCTTGACCTCGATGACCTCACCGGCTTTGGCCGTGGCGGGCATACGAATTCGGGGGGTGGGTTTCGGTGTATCGGCCATGGGATTTGCTCTCTTGCAAGGCGAAACAAGGATTAGACGCGGACCTTGACAGCCAAAAGCGGTCAGCCGCCGCAGCCACCAATCGTTACCTTGACCTCTTTTTTCGCCGTATAGACGTCGCCGTTGGCCATTTCAGCGAAGGCGACGATATTCTGCGTCTGGGCCAACCGGATGCGGACGGCGCCGGCTGCCTTGGGGCTCATCGTTGTGAACCGGAACGACGCGATTTGCGGATTGGGGTTACCCTCGGCAAAGACGTGGATGGCCTTGACGAAATCCTTGTCCGTCATCGGGCTCTCGACGTCGAACCCGAGAGGCACGACCAGACCGTTTTCAGCAATAGTTGGCAGATCCAGCTTGATCTTGCCTTCCAGAATTTTCTTGTCGCCAAATAATTTTTTAACCTCGGCCGCGACCGCATCGGGCGTGGCATGGGCCGAGGGCGCACCTGATATCACGGTTGCGGCAACGACCGTCGCCGTCCCGAGAAATTCCCGGCGGCTGATTTTGCCGAAATGGGATGACATGGGCTGTCTCCTCGTTAGAGATTTTCGTTGCATATTTTCGTTACGCATTTTCGATGCCGCTTCGGAGAGAGTGCAGATATCACGGTCTCGCAGGCGCCGCCTGAACGCCAGGTAAAATTAGTCGACGAGACGATACATAGTAAAATATACATAAGTCAATACCGACTTGCATCAGCGTTTGGACGCGCTATTGTACCCCAGCCTGCGGACCAGCCCGTGCCCTTGCACGACAATAATGCTGCGCCGCAGCAAGGCCGCGGGAGGGTCCATTGCGCATTGGGCAAAGACTGTCATTGGTGAGTCAACGAACGTTGTTGTGTAAACGACTGACGTTGTTGTGTATCGGATTGCTGATGTCGATCGTGGTCGCAATCCCTAAGGGGCAGGCGCAGCAGGCGGCCGATGCCACGGAGAAAGAGATCGAGCGCTATCGCGCAATGCTTTCTGATCCGTTTGCCAATCCGGCCTTCCTCAACGTCGATCGCGGCGAAAAACTTTGGACCACGCCGCGCGGGACCAAGAATGTCTCATTGCAGGGCTGCGACCTCGGCGAAGGACCGGGTAAAGTCGATGGGGCCTACGCGAAATTGCCGCGTTACTTTACCGATGCCGATCGAGTCATGGATCTAGAGCAACGCCTGCTCTGGTGCATGGAGACCGTCCAGGCTGTTGATATGAAGGATGTGATCAAGCGCCGCTTCAGCGGGCCGGGCGTCATCTCCGACATGGAAGACCTGGTTGCTTATGTCGCCAACAAGTCGAGCGGCATGAAATTCGCGGCAAGCCTCGCACATCCCAAGGAGCAGGAGATGCATGCTGTCGGCGAAGCAATGTTCTATCGCCGTTCGGCAGTAATGGATTTCTCGTGCGCCACCTGTCATTCCGACGATGGCAAACGCATTCGCCTGCAAGGTCTGCCCAATCTCTCCAAATCCGGCAAGAACGCGCAGGAAACGATGGGCAGCTGGCCAACCTATCGCGTGTCGCAAAGTCAGATGCGGACGATGCAGCACCGCCTGTGGGACTGTTATCGCCAGATGCGCATGCCAGCGCCGGATTATGCGTCCGACGGCATTACGGCGCTGACGATCTTTCTGACCAAGCAGGCCGAGGGTGGCGACATTCTCGTGCCATCCATCAAACGTTGAGCGGGAGCGCCACCATGACGATCTCTCATCGTACCTTTGCCGCCGCCGCTTTGATTTCCGCGGCGCTGGTCTCGGTCGCATCCGGCCAGCAGACGGCGAAAGTCGCCCCTGAAACAATAGCTGCTTACGTCAAGAACACCTGGAAAGCACCAGCCGAGGGATGGCAGGCACGCGTCGACCAGGACCAAACCCAGCGCATCTGCTCGGAAACGCGCAACAGTCCGGGCAAGGGTGATTTCGAGAAAATCCTGGCGCGCGAGGTTGCATCGGTCGCCTACCCGGCCGACGGCAAAGTGCTCGGCGACTGGAAGGCTGGCGAGGCGGTTGCGCAGATCGGCACGGGCGGCCAGTTCTCCGACAAGGCCGATGGCCCCCGCGGCGGCAATTGCTATGCCTGCCACCAGATGGCGGCAAAGGAATTGAGTTTTGGTACCTTGGGTCCTAGCCTCCTCGAATACGGCAAGATCAGAAAGTATGCGGCAGCCGACGCCAAGGCCGCCTATGCCAAGATCTATAACGCGCAATCCGTGCTGCCGTGCTCGAACATGCCACGCTTTGGCCACAACAAGTTTTTGACTGAACAACAGATCAAGGACGTGACGGCGTACCTGTTCGATCCCGAGAGTCCGGTCAATAAACCCTGAGTATGACGCTTAACGAACGCGGGCAATGAGCAAAATTTTGGCTGATGAACATCAAGACGCCCTGGAGAGCCGCCGGCACGTGTCGCCCGAACTGCACACGATGATGCAGAAGGCACGTAAGGCCAGCGACTTTCTGAAAGCGCTCGCACATGAGAACCGGTTGGTGATCCTTTGCCTGCTGGCTGAGCGTGACCGAACGGTTACCGAACTCGAAGAACTGCTCGAACTCAGCCAGGCGACCGTTTCACAGCAGCTCGCCCGCCTACGCCACGAGGGCTTGGTGGAAGCCCGTCGCGACGGCCGCGCCGTTACCTACAGCCTGCCCGACGACACCACGCGCCGGTTTATCCAGGCGATCTACGACAAATTCTGCCGCGCTTGAGGCGGCCTCGCGTGTGGTGTTGACCGGCGTTCGGTTTTTCCGGGGAGATTGTCCAAGTCTCGGATGGCAATTGGCGATTGGCCAATTAGACTGGTTGCAGGATCACACACCAACAGCAGGATCGGCACCATGAGCGCCACGAGCGGGACAGACGATGTCATTTCGGCAGCAATCCTGGTCATTGGTGACGAAATCCTGTCGGGTCGCACCAAGGACAAGAATATCGGTCACATCGCCGACCACTGCACCATGATCGGCATTCAAGTGAAGGAGGTGCGGGTCGTCGCCGACGAGGAGGATGAGATCGTCGCTGCCGTGAACGCCCTGCGCGCCCGTTATACCTACGTTTTCACCACGGGTGGCATCGGCCCGACCCACGACGACATCACAGCCGACTGTATTGCAAAGGCCTTCGGGGTCGGCATCGATCACCACCCCGAGGTGAAGGCGTTGCTGATCGAGAATTTCAAGCGACGCAACGTGGAGCCGACGACGGCCCGCCTGCGTATGGCGCGTATACCCGACGGCGCCGAGATCGTCGAAAACAAGGTGTCGGTGGCACCGGGCTTCAAGCTTGGCAACGTCATAGTCATGGCTGGCATACCGGCCGTGATGCAGGTCATGCTCGACTCGGTGACGCCGCGCCTCAAAACGGGCAAGAAGATGCTTTCCGTCACCATCGAACTGATGCGGCCGGAAGGCGAGATCGCCGACCTCTTTGCCGAAACTCAAAAAGAGTTCCCGGACGTGCCCATGGGGAGCTACCCGTTCAACCGGGAAGCGCGGGTGTTTGGCACCCAGCTGGTGCTTCGCTCGACCGATCCGAACCGGCTGGCAGCCGCCGAGCAGCGCTTGCGCGAGCGGCTCCGGGCCGCCAACATTCCCGCGTGACAAGTGGTAGTTCTGTTACATCATGTGGAAAATATCCGCTTCGCTGCCTAACTGTGGCCGTGGAGGCATGCGTCAGTTCGATCCGAGCGGCTATAGATGTCCGCAGATACATTACGACGATTCACGCGTCCAACGTCACGGCCAGAACTTCACCAAATGCGCTTCACGCATAGATTCAGATCACGCCATGAACTCTTCCCGCGCCGCATCCTCGATTGCCTGCGCGGTAAAAATCAGGGATAGCCGGCATGCGCTTCAGGACATCAGCACCCATGACACCCGCTTCAAGGCCCGTCACACTGAAATCCGAAGTCTCGGCGCTCGCCGTCGCCGCGATGATGGGCGTGCTGCTCGCTGGCGTGTTGCCCTTTGGATATGCGTCTGCGATCGCTCAGACTTCGGCACCGGTTACCATTACACCGGCCACCACTGAACCGGCAGTGGTTGAGCCAGCACCGGCGCCTGCGGCGGTTGGTACACCGGCTGGTCCCGCGACGGCTGAAAACGGGCCAGATGCAACGGCGAAGGCGACCGGTTCAGCCGAGGCTGTGCCATTTTCGCCAGCGACACCGGACCCACTGACGCCGCCTGCGGACGCGGAACCGCCGCCGGTCGCCCCACCCGTTCAAAACGCTGCTGAAGTTGCGCGCCCTGCAATACAAGCGGCTGACCCGATCGTGACTGTGGTGCGGCGGACGCTTGGCTCCATTACTGTGGCCAGCAACGGCGCCAACCGCCAGGATCAAGCCGCACTTACTGCATTCTATGCCGAGGGCGCTGGGGCCGCGCTCTGGACATCGCCGAGCGGCTTGTCGGCCAAGGGTACGGCGCTCATCGCCGAATTGAAACGAGCCGGCGATTTCGGCCTGGAGCCCGCCGCTTTCGAAGTGCCACCAGCGCCCACCGCCGGCGCTTCAGTCGAAGTTCTGGCCGACCACGAAATCCGGATCAGCCTCGCCGCCATGAAGTACGCCCGCTTTGCGCGTGGCGGCCGGCTCGATCCCGCCGCCGTCAGTGCCTTGATCGACCACAAGCCGCGCCTGTTCGAGCCGCGCTCCTTGATTAACGCGCTTGCCGCCAGTGACGAGCCGGATGCCTATCTGCAGGGCCTGCATCCCCAGCACGCGGCATTCCAGAACTTGCGGAAAGCCTTGCTGGCCGCGCGTACCGGGAAAGCCGAGACGGTCGATGCCGAAGCACCAGCCAAGGGCAAAGGTAAGGGCGCCCAGGCCCGTGCGCCGAGCGGGCATTCGTCGTCAGAGACGATGCAGCGTATCGTCGTCAACATGGAACGCTGGCGCTGGATGCCGGATAATATGGGCGCCTTCTACGTCTGGGACAACGTGCCCGAGCAGGTGACGCGCGTCATGCACGGCGGCAAGGCGGTGTTGACCGAAAAGATCGTGGTCGGCAAACCCATTACGCAGACGCCCGAGTTCTCGGCACCAATGAAGTTCGTGATCTTCCATCCGTCGTGGGGCGTGCCGGATGGCATCAAGTCCAACGAGCTGGCGCCCATGCTGCGTCGCGCCAGCGCCAACAGTTCAAGCTGGTTCGGGGGCGACAGCGGCAGCGCGTCACGAGCGCTGAAACGGCATGAATTGCGCGTCCTGCACAACGGCCGTGAGGTCAATCCGGACAACATCAATTGGCAGTCCGTCGATATCAGGCAATTCCAGTTCCAGCAGCCGCCGAGTGTTAAAAACGTGCTTGGCGTCGTCAAGTTCCGCTTCCCGAACCGGCACGACGTCTACATGCACGACACGCCTGAACGCCATTTGTTCGGCAGCAGCACGCGCGCCTTCAGCCACGGCTGCATGCGCGCGTGCTGCTGCCGAACAAATGGCGTTCAGGCGTGTCGTGCATGTAGACGTCGTGCCGGTTCGGGAAGCGGAACTTGACGACGCCAAGCA